>NZ_JBLMKT010000053.1:0-110295 GCF_047779955.1 Streptomyces lothianensis
ACGAAGACCGTGCGGCCCTCGACCGTGCCCCAGCCGGTGATGACACCGTCGGTGTGGGGCTTTTTGCTCTCCAGGCCGAAACCGGTCGCCCGGTGCCGGCGCAGCTGCTCGACCTCCTTGAAGGAGCCTGCGTCCAGGAGCAGTTCGATGCGCTCCCGTGCGGTCAGCTTGCCCTTGGCGTGCTGGGCCTCGGTGGCCTTCTCGCTCGGTCCTGCGACGGCCTTGGCACGGATCGCGTGCAGTTCGGCCACACGCCCGCGGGCGTCGGTGGGCTCGCCGCCGGCAAGAGCAGCCTCATCCAAAACGGTCATGTAGCGACCTTACGAAGCACCGGCCGGGAAACGGTCCGTCGACTTCGCACAGTCTCCGGCCCGTTTTCCTGGTACCCCCGGACAGAAGCCCGGTGCGGTGCAGGCGAACCGACTGCTCAAGGGGTGCTCTCGTTGTGGAGGTCTCACAATGGGTCTACGGAGCGGTGACACGCGGGCACGTTACGCCATGCGGACCACCTCGCCGCAACACGCCGCGGGAGCCGCTCGCGACTGTTGAAGCTTAAACCAAATGGGTCTACCGTGGGACCCGTCAACGGATCCGGCCCCTCCGACCGGACCCACACCCCCGCCGCGGAAAGACCGCCCGCGGCGCGTCCCCAAGGAGAGCACGACATGGGCATCTTCGGCCGCAAGAACGAGTCCGCCGCAGCCGGCACCCCCGCCCCCGTCAACCCGGAGCTGGCCTCACTCACCGGTGACTACACGCTCGACCCTGCGCACACCACGCTCGGCTTCACCGCGCGCCACGCGATGGTCACGAACGTCAAGGGCTCGTTCCACGACTTCGAAGGCACCCTCCACCTCGACGGCAGCGACCCGACGCAGTCGACGGCCACCCTCGACGTGAAGATGGAGAGCATCGAGACGGGGCAGGGCGACCGGGACAACCACCTCAGGAGCGCCGACTTCTTCGACGTGGAGAAGTTCCCGGCGATGTCGTTCCGCTCCACCTCGGCCCAGGCGCTCGGCGGGGACGACTACCGGATCACCGGTGACCTGACGATCAAGGACGTCACCAAGCCGATCACCATCGACCTGGAGTTCAACGGTGCGGCGAAGGACCCCTTCGGCAACGAGCGGGTCGGCTTCGAGGGCAAGGCCGAGCTGCTGCGCTCCGAGTGGGGGCTGACCTGGAACGCGAAGCTGGAGACGGGCGGCGTCCTCGTCTCCGACAAGATCAAACTCGTCTTCGACATCTCGGCGATCCGCAGCGCGTGAACCACCCGGGGCCCGAGGGGCCCCGTCCCGGGCGGGGCCGGGTCAGAAGCCCCCGCCGAAGTCGCCGAAGCCTCCGCCGCCGTCTCCGAAACCGCCGCCGAAATCGCCGGAGCCGAAATCGGAGCCGGAGCCGGAGTCTCCGCCCGTGCCTCCGCCCGCGTCCCAGCCGCCCGTCGACGGGTCCGAGTAGGCGTAGGCCGGGCTGGACATCATGGAGCCGAGCATCGTGCCCATGAGGAGGCCCGGGAGAATGCCGCCGCCGAAGTAGCCGCCCGCCCAGGGGCCGTAGGCGGGGCCCGCCTCGTAGTACGGGCGGGGGCCCTGGTCGGTGTCGACGGTGCGGACCGCCGGGTCCTCGCCGTCGTCGATCCGGGCCTTGTCGGCCGCGCACACCGGCACGGCACGCACCGGCCCGCCGGGCGGCGCCCAGGAGGCGTCCGCCACCGAGGGGCCGTGACGCGGGTCGAAGAAGCAGGGAAGCCGGCGTTCGGGCAGCTCGCGCCCCTCGCGCCGCGCGGCGAGCACGGCGAGGGAGAAACGGCCGTCCTCCAAGGCCTCCGTCACGCCCTTCACGTCCTCGGGGCGCTGCGCCGAGGCCATGATCGACTTGGCCTGCTCGTAGGAGTCGAGGGCCCGCTCGTAGTCCTGGCGCATCACATCGGTGGCGCCCTGTTCACCCGGGTGGAAGTCGAGGCGCTCGAGTTCCTCGCCGAAGGCCGTGATGTCCTCGTCCACGACCACGCGCAGCTGGTCGAGGGCGGCCCGGTTCTCCTCGGCCCGCTTGCGCTTCCTGCGCTTGACCAAGACGTACGCGCCCGCGCCGCCCGCCGCGGCGACCGCGCCGAGGGTCACCAGGGCGCCGGTCGCGGCACCCTCGTCGGCGAGGCCCCACGAGGAGGGTGCACTCCCGCGCGCGTCACGGGTCGCCGCGTCCACATACGCGTCGAGGCCGGCGGCGTTGCCAAGGGTCTGCAGGTTCTGCGCCGCCTCCTGGGAGAGCACCGACGAGTCCGCCCGTACGGCGAAGGTGTCGCCGCGCAGCACCCCGTACACGCCCGGCTCGCCCACGGCCGCTCGCAGCGCGGTGAAGTCGTCCGGTGAGGTCGGGAAGTCCGCGGGCAACACGGCGAGGAAGACCGGCTTGCCCGAGTCCTTGATCTGCTCCGTCAGCGCATCCGCCTCGGAGCCCGGCAGCAGGCCCGTCGCCGCCAGATCCACGTACACCGGGCCCTTCTCCAACCCCTCCGCCACGGTGGGGATGTCCGAAGCGGCGTACGCCCCGGGCGCCGCCGCGAAGGCGGCCCCCAGGGCAAGCAGCAGCCCGGACAGGGCGATCGAAATCCGCCTTGCTCCGTTGGTCCGCTTCGTAAGCTTTCTCATACTTCGAAGCTAACGCAGCGGGCGGGCGGATGAGGGGGCCCGGCGGCCCGTATTTCCGGGAGCGGCCCCCTGAGCGCGCCGGCTACTCCGTGGGCTCGACTCCCGCGCGCAGCAGCCCGTAGGTGTACGCGTCCTCCAGGGCCTGCCAGGAGGCCGCGATCACGTTGTCCGCGACGCCGACCGTGGCCCATTCGCCCTGGCCGTCCGCCGTGGAGATCAGGACGCGGGTGGTGGACTCGGTGCCGTGGGCACCTTCCAGGATGCGGACCTTGTAGTCGACGAGCTCCAGCTTGGCGAGTTGCGGGTAGATGCGTTCGAGGCCACGGCGCAGGGCGTTGTCGAGGGCGTTGACCGGGCCGTTCCCCTCACCCGTGGTGACGATCCGCTCACCTTTGGCCCACAGTTTCACCGTGGCCTCGTTGGCGTGGGTGCCGTCGGGCAGGTCCTCGACGATGGCGCGCCAGGATTCGACGCGGAAGTAGCGGCGGGCGCGGCCCTCGGCCTCCTCGCGCAGCAGCAGTTCGAAGGAGGCGTCGGCCGCCTCGTACGTGTAGCCCTTCAGCTCGCGTTCCTTGACCCGCTCGACCACGCGGCCGACCAGTTCCCGGTCGCCGCCGAGGTCGACGCCCAGTTCCTTGCCCTTGAGCTCGACGGAGGCGCGTCCGGCCATGTCGGAGACCAGCATCCGCATGGTGTTGCCGACCAGCTCGGGGTCGATGTGCTGATACAGGTCCGGATCGACCTTGATCGCGGAGGCGTGCAGGCCCGCCTTGTGAGCGAAGGCCGAGACGCCCACGTAGGGCTGGTGGGTGGACGGGGTCAGGTTGACGACCTCGGCGATGGCGTGCGAGATCCGGGTCATCTCCTTGAGGGAGTCCTCGGGGAGCACACGCTTGCCGTACTTGAGCTCCAGGGCGGCGACGACCGGGAAGAGGTTGGCGTTGCCGACCCGCTCGCCGTAGCCGTTCGCCGTGCACTGCACGTGCGTGGCGCCCGCGTCCACGGCGGCGAGGGTGTTGGCCACCGCACAGCCGGTGTCGTCCTGGGCGTGGATGCCCAGCCGCGCTCCGGTGTCGGCGAGCACCGTGGCGAGAACGGCCTGCACCTGCGCGGGCAGCATGCCGCCGTTGGTGTCGCAGAGGATGACGACCTCCGCGCCCGCCTCGTGCGCCGCGTGGACCACGGACTTCGCGTAGGCAGGGTTGGCGCGATAGCCGTCGAAGAAGTGCTCGCAGTCGACGAAGACCCGGCGGCCCTGCTCGCGCAGGTACGCCACGGTCTCGGCGATCATCGCGAGGTTCTCGTCGAGGGTGGTGCGCAGGGCCAGTTCGACATGGCGGTCATGGGACTTGGCGACCAGGGTGATCACCGGGGCGCCGGACGCGAGCAGCGCCCTGACCTGCGGATCGTCCTCGACCTTCACACCGGCGCGGCGGGTGGCACCGAAGGCCACCAACTGTGCGTGCCGGAAGTTGATCTCCTCGGCGGCTCGCGCGAAGAACTCCGTGTCGCGGGGGTTGGCGCCCGGCCAGCCGCCCTCGATGAAGCCGACGCCGAAGTCGTCCAGGTGCCGCGCGATGGTCAGCTTGTCCGCGACGGTGAGGTTGATGCCCTCGCGCTGCGCGCCGTCGCGCAGGGTGGTGTCGAAGACGTGGAACGCGTCGCGGGGATCCTCGGAAGCGGCGGGCCCATCCGTATCGTGCGCGTGGTCCGTGGCTCGGGTCATGCTGCTGGCTCCTGGTTTCGGATATCGGTCTGACCGGAATGACCGGTTCCGCCGTCCTCCTATGATCCCTGACGCTCCGCCGCCGGCTGCGGGTGGGCCGGAAAACGAAAAAACCCCTCGCGGGTGCGAGAGGTCTGCGCGCGGGTCGAGGACGACGGTGTCCGCCCGTACGTCGGTCGGTACGGGGCGGTCACTGCGGACCGGCGCGCCTGCTGCCCATAATCATGGCGAACGAGAGCACGGACGCAGTCTTGCACAGGCCGTGACCGTGTCCGTACTCCGTCTCAGGATGCGGTCGGTGAGCCGCGCCACCTCAGCGCGCGAGCGCCTCGTCCAGGAACTCCCGTACGTGGGCGAGGACCTGCCCGCGGTCCGTGCCCGGCAGCCCGACGGCCACGTGGACCGAGAAACCGTCGAGCAGCGCGCGCAGCCGCACGGCGAACCGCTCGGGGTCGTGGGACACGAACTCCCCGCGGGAGACGCCCTGGGCGAGCAGGGCGACCAGATCGCGGTGCCAGGCGCCCTCGATGGCGACCTGTCGGCGCCCGGCCCCGACGGCGGCATCGGCGTACGGGGAGCGGTTCCAGACCTCCATCCACAGCGCCCAGTGCGGATCACCGGACCCGGACGGCACGTACAGGTCGACGTACGCGTCCAGGCGCTCGCGTACGGAGGCCTCCTCGGTGAGCAGCCTGCCGCGCTGCTCGCCCAGGCGGCCCTCGCTCCACTCCAGGGTCTGCAGGAGCAGTTCGTCCTTGGTCCTGAAGTAGTAGAGGAGGTGTCCGCTACTCATGCCGACGGCCCGGCCGAGCGCCGCCATGGTGAGCCGGTCGAGCCCGCCTTCGGCGACCATCCGCATGGCCGCGGCAAGCACGTCCTCGCGGGGCGGGGCATGCTTGCGCAGGCGCGGGGTGGTGCTCATCTCGGGCTGATCCTCCAGGCTCCGGCGTCCGTCGTCGGCGCTTTTGTTCGTCGGCGCGTACGACTCGGTGCGTGCGCGCCGTGCGTACGGCTGGGTGCGTGCGCGCCGTGCGTACGACTCGGTGCGTACGGCTCAGCGGGTGCGCGGCTGCTGCTGGGTGATGCAGTGGATGCCGCCCCCGCCCGCGAAGATCGTACGGGCGTCGACCAGCGTGACCGTACGGTCCGGGAACAGGCGGCGGAAGATTCCGGCCGCCTGCTCGTCGCGCGGGTCGTCGAAGGCGCAGAGGACGACGCCGCCGTTGCAGAGGTAGTGGTTGATGTACGAGTAGTCGGCCCAGCCGCCGTCCTCGCCGCGCACCTTCGTCGGCGCCGGGACCTCGACGACCTCGATCCGGCGGCCCCTGGCATCGGTCCGGGTGCGCAGAAACTCGACGTTCTCGCGGCAGATGTCGTGATCGGGATGGCTCGGATCGGGCTGGGTGTGCGCCACGATCACACCGGGTGCGGCGAAGGCCGCGACGATGTCGACATGGCCGAGGGTGCCGTAGCCGTGCGGAGGATAGTCGGCGCTCAGGCCGCGCTTGAGCCAGATGGCCTTGGTGGTGCCGAGCTTCGCGTGGATCTCCGCCTCGACCTGCTCGCGGGTCCAGCCCGGATTGCGCTCGGGGCCCAGCTGCACGGTCTCGGTGAGCAGTACGGTGCCCTGGCCGTCGACGTGGATGCCGCCGCCCTCGTTCACGAGCGGCGAGCCGTGCACGGGGACTCCGGCGAGATCGGCCACGTACGAGGCGATCTTGGCGTCGTGTTCCCAGCGCGCCCAGTCCTGGGCGCCCCAGCCGTTGAACACCCAGTCCACTGCTGCCAGTTCGCCCTCGGGCCCGAGCACGAAGGTGGGCCCGATGTCCCGCATCCAGGCGTCGTCGAGCTCGCGCTCCACCAGGTCGATGTCCGGGCCGAGCAGTGCGCGCGCCGATTCCGCCTGGCCGGGGCCGTGCACGACGGTGACCGGTTCGAAGCGGCGCACGGCGCGGGCGACCGTCGCCCAGGCCTCCCGCGACTCGGCGAGTTCCTGCTCGCCGGAGAAGGTGATGTTGGGGCCCGGCCAGGCCATCCAGGTGCGCTCGTGCGGCGCCCATTCGGCGGGCATACGGAAGGTCATGACGTGATCCTCGATGGGGTGGGGTGGGGGGTGAGTATGGGGGTGGGGGTGGGGTGGGGCAGGGGGTAAGGCCGGGCGCGGTTCAGAGGAAGTAGAGGCGGTTCAGGGACACGGATTCGGCCGGGTCCGAGCGCATCGGCCGCCCGTCGAGCGTGACGAGGCCGCTTCGGGCGTCCACGTCGACCGCGCCGATCCGGGAGTTCAGGTGCAGGTCCCCCGGGCCGATGCCGCGTGTGCCGCGGATGCCGACGCGGCGTCGGCGGGTGGGCAGCCGGTCGCCGTCGAGCGCGGCGGCCGCCTGGGAGACGAAGGCCACCGAGAGTTCGGCGGCCGTCGCGCCGTGCGCGCCGAACTGCGGTCCGAGGACCAGGGGTTCGCAGGTGTCGGTGGCGGCGTTCGGATCACCCGTGACCCCGAAGGCCGGGAAGCCCGCCTTGAGGACCAGCTGCGGCTTCGCGCCGAAGTACGCGGGCTGCCAGAGCACGATGTCGGCGAGCTTGCCGGTCTCGATCGAGCCGATCTCGTGGGCGAGGCCGTGGGCGAGCGCCGGGTTGATGGTGAGCTTGGCGAGGTAGCGCAGCACGCGCGCGTTGTCGTCGTGCGCTCCGTCGCCGTCCAGCGGGCCGAGTTCGGCCTTCATCTTGCCCGCCATCGCGAACGTACGGCGGACCGTCTCGCCCGCGCGCCCCATGCCCTGCGCGTCGGAGGAGGTGATGCCGATGGCGCCCAGGTCGTGCAGGACGTCCTCGGCGCCCATGGTTCCGGCGCGGATCCGGTCGCGGGCCATGGCGGCATCGCCCGGCAGATCGGTCTTGAGGTCGTGTACGGAGACGATCATCCCGTAGTGCTCGGCGACCGCGTCCCGGCCGAAGGGCAGCGTGGGGTTGGTGGAGGAACCGATGACGTTGGGCACGCCCGCCATCTTCAGGACGTTGGGGACGTGGCCGCCGCCGCAGCCCTCGATGTGGAAGGCGTGGATCGTACGGCCGTCGAGGACGCTCAGGGTGTCCTCGACCGAGAGGCATTCGTTCAGGCCGTCGCTGTGCAGGGCGACCTGCACGTCGTGTTCGTCGGCCACCCGCAGGGCCGTGTCCAGGGCGCGGGTGTGCGCGCCCATGTCCTCGTGCACCTTGAAGCCGCAGGCACCGCCCTCGGCAAGGGCCTCCACGAGCGGGGCCTCGTGGGAGGAGGAGCCGCGGGCCAGGAAGCCGATGTTCACGGGCCAGGCGTCGAAGGCGTTGAAGGCGTGCTTCAGCGCCCACGGCGAGTTGACGCCGACGCCCCACACCGGGCCGAACTCCTGGCCGATGACCGTGGTGACACCGGAGGCGAGGGAGGCCTCCATGATGCGCGGCGAGAGCAGGTGGACATGGGTGTCCACGGCTCCGGCGGTGGCGATCAGACCCTCGCCGGAGACGATCGTGGTGCCCGTGCCGACCACCACGTCCACGCCGTCGAGGGTGTCCGGGTTCCCGGCCCGGCCGATCGCGTGGATGCGGCCCTCGCGGATGCCGATCGAGGTCTTGCGGATGCCCTGCACGGCATCGATGACCAGGACATTGCTGATCACCACATCGCAGGTCTCGCGCACGGCGGCGGCCTTGAGGTGCAGCCCGTCGCGGGCCGTCTTCCCGAAGCCCGCGAGGAACTCCTCGCCGTAGGCCTGCGAGTCGGCCTCGACGCGGACCACCAGGCCCGAGTCGCCGAGGACCACACGGTCGCCCGCGCGGGGGCCGTGCGTGGCCGCGTACTCCTGCGGGGTCAGCCGACGGGCTTCGGCGGGGTGGCCTCCGGGGCGGCTCATCGCCGGGCCTCCTTGTCGGTGTGGGATCGGGCGCCGTCGGTGCGGGATTGCGCGCCGTCGGTGTGAGGTCGGGCTCCGTCGGTGTGGGATTGGGCGCCGAGGTAGCCGCAGGCCGCGGCGCGGCTCAGCGCCTGTTCGCGGGCGCCGGGTGCGTCCAGCGGTCCGTCGACGAGCCCTGCGAAGCCGATGGCGATCCGCTCGCCGCCGATCGGTACGAGCCCGACCTCGGCCGCTTCGCCGGGCCCGAACCGTACGGAGGAACCGGCCGGGATCGCGAGCCGCATCCCGTACGCCGCCGAGCGGTCGAAGTCGAGGCGTGGGTTGGCCTCGAAGAAGTGGAAGTGCGAGGTGACGCTGACGGGGACGGTCGCGGTGTTGCGTACGGCGATACGTACCGCCGCTCCGGGCTCCTCGTGCTCCGGGCCGGGCAGGACCGCTCCCGGCGCGCCCTCGCCCAGCGAGCCGCCGGTCAGCGAGCCGTCGGCCAGCGGACCGGAGACGACGGCGAGCCGGGAGCCGTCGTCGAAGACGGCCTCCACATGCACCTCGGTCACCACGTCCGCGACGCCCGGCAGCACGTCCTCGGGGCCGAGGACGCCACGGGCGCGCTCGATCGCCTCCGCGAGCCGCAGCCCGTCGCGGGCCGCCTCGCAGACGGTGTCGGCGATCAGCGCGGTGGCCTCCGGGACGTTGAGCCTGAGGCCACGGGCCCGGCGGGCGCGGGCCAGCTCGGCGGCGCCGAAGAGCAGCAGGCGGTCGCGTTCGGTGGGGGTGAGTCGCATGGCGGTGCACTTCCCTCGGTGGTTTTTAGAGTGTCACTCTAAACCGAGACCATCCCGGATCGGAAGGAAGGGCGCAAGCGACCTCTCTCCCTCTCCTTCTGCGCCCGCTTCCCTATGGATCAGGAGTCAAAAAAAGGGCCGGACTCCCCTGGTGGAGGGGAGTCCGGCCCTGGCGCGCGTACGGAGAGGGATCAGCCCAGCGTGTGCATCCAGCCGTGCTTGTCCTCCGCCTTGCCGCGCTGGATGTCGAGCAGCGCCTCGCGGAGCCGCATCGTGACCTCGCCGGGCTCGCCGCCCGCCTGGGTCCACTCGCCCGCATTGCACTTCACCGTGCCGACGGGGGTGATGACCGCGGCCGTGCCGCAGGCGAAGACCTCGGTGAGCGAGCCGTTCTGCGCGTCGCGCTGCCACTGGTCGAGGGAGATACGGCCTTCCTTCGCCTCGTAGCCGAGGTCGCGGGCGACCTGGAGGAGGGAGTCACGGGTGACGCCCTCGAGGATCGAGCCGGTCAGCTCGGGGGTGACGATCCTGTCGCCGTACACGAAGTACAGGTTCATGCCGCCGAGTTCCTCGACCCACTTGTGCTCGACCGCGTCGAGGTAGCAGACCTGGTCGCAGCCCTTGGAGGCCGCTTCGGCCTGGGCGAGCAGGGAGGCCGCGTAGTTGCCGCCGGTCTTCGCGGCGCCCATGCCGCCGGGGACGGCGCGGACGCGGTCCTCGGAGAGCCAGATCGAGACGGGCTGCACGCCGCCCGGGAAGTACGCGCCGGCGGGCGAGGCGATGACCATGAACAGGTACTCGTTGGCGGGCCGCACACCGAGGCCGACCTCGGAGGCGAACATGAAGGGGCGCAGGTACAGGGACTCCTCGCCGCCGTGCGCGGGGACCCAGTCCTTGTCCTGCTGGACCAGCGCGTCACAGGCCTCGATGAAGGTCTCGACCGGCAGCTCCGGCATCGCGAGGCGGCGGGCGGAGGCCCGGAAGCGCTCGGCGTTCTTCTCGGGGCGGAAGGTGGCGACGGAGCCGTCGGCCTGGCGGTAGGCCTTGAGGCCCTCGAAGATCTCCTGCGCGTAGTGCAGGGTCATGTTCGCCGGGTCGATCGAGAGGGGTCCATACTCCACGAGCTGTCCGTCGTGCCAGCCGCGGCCTTCGGTCCACTTGATGGTCACCATGTGGTCGGTGAAGTGGCGGCCGAACCCGGGGTTGGCCAGGATCTGCTCGCGTTCCGCGGCGGAGAGCGGGTGCGAGGAGGGCTTGAGCTCGATCGTGGGCGTCGTCATATGGATGTCCTTCACCGGTTTCGTGTGTGACGGACCGCGCTCGCATCCGTTCGATCCACGCGATCTTCGGTCACCACTGGCGACCTCACGCGATCTCCCGGACGGCTGAGAGCTTCCTCCCCCGAATGCCGCGGCCCCACGTTCGATTATCGCTCGCGTGCGGCCCCGGACGAAACGGGTGGGAGGCGGCGCGCTGCGCGGCGTACGGCAGGATGCGGCAGCGTGCGGCGGCCCATGGGGTCGATGGTGACACCCGGCGGAGGATACGAGAAGCCGCCGGGTGCCTGTGCGGCCTGCCCGGCGGCCTCCTGGAGAGCGGTGTCCGCGGGGCGTCAGGCGGTGACGCGTACCGCCAGCGCGTCGCCGATCTCCTCGGTGCTGCGGGGCGTCTCCCCGCGCTCGCCCAGGTCGGCGGCGACGGCCTCCTCGATGCGGGCCGCCTCCGCCTCGTAGCCCAGGTGGCGCAGGAGGAGGGCCACGGACAGGACCGTGGCGGTCGGGTCGGCCTTGCCCTGGCCCGCGATGTCGGGGGCCGAGCCGTGCACGGGCTCGAACATCGAGGGGAAGTCACCGCTCGGGTTGATGTTTCCGGAGGCGGCGACGCCGATGCCGCCGGAGACGGCCGCGGCCAGGTCGGTGATGATGTCGCCGAAGAGGTTGTCGGTGACGATCACGTCGAAGCGGCCCGGGTCGGTGACCAGGTAGATGGTCGCGGCGTCCACGTGGATGTAATCGGTGGTGACCTCGGGGAACTCCTCGGCCACCTGGTTGAAGACATTGGTCCACAGGTGGCCGGCGTACGCGAGCACGTTGTTCTTGTGCACGAGCGTGAGCTTCTTGCGGGGGCGGGCCTGGGCGCGCGCGAAGGCATCGCGCACCACACGCTCCACGCCGAAGGCGGTGTTGACCGAGACCTCGGTGGCGACCTCGTGCTCGGTGCCCTTGCGGATGGTGCCGCCGTTGCCCGTGTACGGGCCCTCGGTGCCCTCGCGGACCACGACGAAGTCGATCTCCGGGCGGCCGACGAGGGGGGTGCCCACGCCGGGGAGCAGCCTGCTGGGGCGGAGGTTGACGTGGTGGTCGAACGCGAAGCGCAGCTTGAGCAGGAACCCGCGCTCCAGGACGCCGCTCGGCACGCTCGGGTCGCCGATCGCGCCGAGCAGGATGGCGTCGTGCGCCTTCAGCTGCTCGATGTCGGCGTCCGTGAGGGTCTCGCCCGTGGCGTGGTACCGCTTGGCGCCGAAGTCGTACTCCTGCGTCTCGAGCTTCACGTCCTGCGGGAGCACGGCACGGAGGGTCTTGAGGCCCTGGGCCACGACCTCGGGGCCGATTCCGTCGCCGGGGATGGTTGCGAGATTGATGCGTCGAGACATGGTTCGCACCGTAGTCGTTGTTCCAACTGTTGACACGGGGTGTCCAACATTCGGACCGACCGGGCACGCCCCCGGGTGAAGCGGTGCCACACCCGGGGGCGAGGAGGTCAGTGGGAGGGGGTGCCGCCGTTGTCGCGACGGTCCAGGGCTCGCTGGAGGGCCGCTGCGGCGTTCTTGCGCTCGGAGTCGTTCCGCGTGACGTGGCGGACGCGACGGGTGGCGGTGGTCGTCTCGGACATGCTGACTCCTGGGGGCATGAGTGGAGTACGGAGGAGGGGTTGCTGCAGGGTTGAGGGTTGGAAGTCCTCGAGACGCCAGAGTGGCGGGGAGCCAGGGCCCGCAGGGGTTGCCTGCGCGAGGGCGTGGCTCACAACCGCCGTTCGCTTGATCGAGCGATGCGTTCGGCTTCTACCAAGCTAGGGCAGCTCAGCCGGTCTGTCTCCACAGTTACTCGGACTTCCTAGTATCTGAGACGGCAGGCAAAGAATCCCCCGGCCGTCACCCCAGGGGCCGCAGGAAGCGTCGCTCGTACCTCCGGATGCAGTTGGTCCTGCGGGCCAGCTCGAAGGCCTCCTGGCACTCCGGATCGGCCATGGAGTCGGTGCGATAGCGCTCGTACGCGGCGAGGGTGGGGAAGGAGAACAGGGCGTAGGCGATGTCGCTGTCGTCTTCCCCGGGCAGGAAGTAGCCATGGTGTGAGCCGCCGAAGCGGCTGACGAGGTCGACCCAGCGGCGGCCGTATTCCTCGAAGTCGGCGATCCGGTCCGGGTCGATCTCGTACCGCAGATGAATCGTGATCACGGGGTGATGATGCCCGCTGGAGGGACGAGGGTCACCGGTCGTGCGCCGGCCGGCCCTCGCCCGTCCGGCCGCGACTGCCGGACCGCCTGCCCGCCCTGACCGCTGAGGAGGTGCCCGACCGCCCGGGCCGCCTGCCTGCTCTGCCCGCTCAGGCCGTGCGGGAGCGGAGGGCGGTGAGGTCGGCGGGGTCGAGCCGGGCGGTCAGGGCGGTCAGGGCGGATACTTCGGCGGCCAGGGCCTCCGCGGCCTCGACCATGTCCGCGTAGGCGTCCCAGCCGTGCTCGGCGTAGGCCGCGTCGATGGTGTCCTGGTGCGAGGACCGGCCCGTGGCGGCTTCGAGCGCGGCCATGTTCGCCCGGCTGCGCACGTAGTCCGCGGCGATCTCCTGGGATGTGGCGCCGAGCAGCGTGAGGAGGACGAGGGCGATGTTGCCGGTGCGGTCCCGCCCGGCCGCGCAGTGGAAGGCGACCCCGCCGGGCGCGGCCTGCGCGACGGCCGCCACGGCCGCCGCGATCCGGTGCGGGAAGCGCTGCATGAACGGGCCGTAGAACCGCGGCGTGCCCCAGCGCCAGTCCTCGGTCCACCGCCCCCAGAACTCGCGGTCCTCCTCCATTCCGTCGAGTTCGACGCGCACCGTGGTGATCCCCTCCGGCCGGGGCGCGGCATCCGTCCCGTACTCGTCCGGCTCCCGGAGGTCCACGACGGTGCGTATCCCGTGGGCGTACGCGGCCGCCCAGCCGTTCCCGGTCAGCTTGTCGAGGCCGTCGGCCCGTACGAGCGCGCCGCGCCGGACGCGTCCGAGCCCGCCGAGGTCGCGCACGTTGTGGCAGCCGTCCCAGTGCAGATCCCGCTCCGCGCTCGTCGTGGTCATGACGATCACGATGCCATCCACGCCGTGGGCACGAAGAACCGCCCCCGTCCGGATGTGGGGTCCGGACGGGGGCGGAATCTGGGGAGGGGGCGGGGTGTCGGCCCCCAGGGGTGGCCGTGTGGCCGTGTCCGGGCGAGCGGACACGGCCGGGCCGTACGGCCGGGGCTCGGGTCAGCCCATGTGCGGGTAGCGGTAGTCCGTCGGGGAGACCAGGGTCTCCTTGATGGCCCGCGTCAGCGTCCACCGCATCAGGTTCTGCGGGGCACCCGCCTTGTCGTTGGTGCCGGAGGCACGGCCGCCGCCGAAGGGCTGCTGGCCGACGACGGCGCCGGTCGACTTGTCGTTGATGTAGAAGTTGCCCGCGGCGTAGCGGAGCTTCTCCATCGCGTCGGCCGCGGCGGCACGGTCACCGGCGATGATCGAGCCGGTCAGGGCGTAGGCCGAGACGGACTCCATCTGCGCCAGCATCTCGTCGTAGGCCTCGTCCTCGTAGACGTGGACGGCGAGGATCGGGCCGAAGTACTCGGTGGTGAAGACCTCGTTGGCCGGGTCGGTGCACTCGATGACGGTCGGGCGGACGAAGTAGCCGACCGAGTCGTCGTAGGTGCCGCCCGCGACGATCGTGCAGCTCGGGTCGGCGGCGGCGCGGTCGATCGCGGCCTTGTTCTTCGCGAAGGCGCGCTCGTCGATGACGGCGCCGATGAAGTTGTCGAGGTTGGTGACATCGCCCATGGCGATGGAGTCGACCTCGGCCGCGAACTCCTCCTTGAAGCCGTTGTTCCAGATGGAGACCGGGACGTAGGCACGCGAGGAGGCCGAGCACTTCTGGCCCTGGAACTCGAAGGAGCCCCGGGTCAGCGCGGTCTTCAGGGTCGCCGGGTCGGCGCTCGGGTGCGCGACGACGAAGTCCTTGCCGCCGGTCTCGCCGACGATGCGCGGGTACGAGCGGTACTTCTCGATGTTGTTGCCGACCGTCTTCCATAGGTGCTGGAAGGTCTTGGTCGAGCCGGTGAAGTGGATGCCCGCGAGCATCGGGTGCTCGAGCGCGACGTCGGAGACGGCGAGGCCGTCACCGGTCACCAGGTTGATGACGCCCTTGGGGAGACCGGCCTCCTCCAGGAGCTGCATCAGCAGGACGGCGGCGTGGGTCTGCGTCGGGGACGGCTTCCAGACGACCACGTTGCCCATGAGGGCCGGGGCGGTCGGCAGGTTGCCGGCGATGGCCGTGAAGTTGAACGGCGTGATCGCGTAGACGAAGCCTTCGAGCGGGCGGTGGTCCAGACGGTTCCAGACGCCCGGCGAGTTGGCCGGCGGCTGCTCGGCCAGGATCTTGCGGGCGTAGGCGACGTTGAAGCGCCAGAAGTCGATGAGCTCGCAGGGGGTGTCGATCTCGGCCTGCTGGGCGGTCTTCGACTGGCCGAGCATTGTGGAGGCGGCCAGCGTCTCGCGCCAGGGGCCGGAGAGCAGCTCGGCGGCGCGCAGGATGATCGCGGCGCGGTCGTCGAAGGACATCGCACGCCACGCCGGGGCGGCGGCCAGGGCGGCGTCGACCGCGTCCTGGGCGTCCTGCTGCGTGGCGTTGCGGAACGTACCGAGGACGGAGCCGTGGTTGTGCGGCTGCACGACCTGGAACGGCTCGCCGCCGCCCATCCGCTTCTCGCCGCCGATGGTCATCGGCAGATCGATGGGGTTCTCCGCCAGCTCCTTGAGCTTGACCTCCAGGCGGGCGCGCTCGGGGGAGCCGGGGGCGTAGCCGTGCACCGGCTCGTTGACGGGAGTGGGGACCTGGGTTACAGCGTCCATGAGTACCTGAACTCCTTTGTGAGGGGTGTCGTTGCGAGCGGTCTGGAGCGGTTTCGTCCGGTTTCCAGCGTTTCGGTCGGTCGAGCGGTCGAGCGGTCGAACGCTTTCGAGCGGGTGCTCAGCCCTTCGTGAGGATCGAGCGGGCGAAGAAGAGCAGGTTGGCGGGCTTCTCCGCGAGACGGCGCATGAAGTAGCCGTACCAGTCGGTTCCGTACGCGGTGTAGACCCGCATCCGGTGGCCTTCGGCCGCGAGGCGCAGCTGCTCCTCGCTGCGGATGCCGTACAGCATCTGGAACTCGTAGTCGGCGGGCTTGCGGCCCGCGCGGCGGGCGAGCTCCTGGGTGATGGCGATGAGGCGCGGGTCGTGGGAGCCGATCATCGGGTACCCGTCGCCGTCCATCAGGATCTTCAGGATGCGGACGTACGCCTTGTCGATCTCGGCCTTGTCCTGGTACGCGACCTCGGCGGGCTCCTTGTAGGCGCCCTTGACGATACGGACGCGGGAGCCGGCCTCGGCGAGGCGGCGGGCGTCGTCCTCGGTGCGGAAGAGGTAGGCCTGGATGACGCAGCCCGTCTGCGGGAAGTCCTTCCGCAGCTCTTCGTGGATGGCAAACATCGAGTCGAGGGTGGTGTGGTCCTCCGCGTCCAGCGTAACCGTGGTGCCGATGGCGGCGGCGGCCTCTACGACGGGGCGGATGTTGGCGAGGGCGAGCTCGTGGCCGCCCTCCAGCGCCTGGCCGAACATGGAGAGCTTCACGGACATCTCGGCCTTGGTGCCCAGGCCCAGCTCCTTCAGGCGCTCGATGAGCACGAGGTAGGCGTCCCGTGCGGCGTAGGACTGCTCGGGTGTGGTGATGTCCTCACCGACCACGTCGAGGGTGACCTCGAGGCCCTTCGCGGCGGTCTCCTCGACGATCGGGATGACCTGGTCGAGGCCCTCGCCGGCGATGAAGCGGGCGACGACCTGCTTGGTGCCCGGCGCGGCGGAGACAAAACGGCGCATCTTGTCGCTGCGCGACGCGGCGAGGATCACGGGACCCAGCACGGGGGCACCTCCATTTTTTCGTGGGGTCAGGGGCGCCGCACCAGAAAACGTCAACGATCCGGGAACGGCACGGAGAACCACCGTGAAACCTAAGGATCGCGCCGAATCGGGTCCATCTACAGGTGTCACGCATCGGTGCGGGGAATCTCGTACATCTGTATGAGGTCCACCTAGAATGACCCCGTGAAGGGCGACTACCAGGACCTAGTGGACGAGATCTCGGCCCTCCTCGGGGCACCCGCGACCCTGGAGGACCGGGACTTCCGCCTCATCGCCTTCGGCGCGCACGACAGCGACGACGAGGCCGACATGGACCCGGTCCGCACCCGGTCGATCCTGACGAGGAAGTCCACCGCCGCCGTCCGCACCTGGTTCGAGGGCTACGGCATCACCCGCGCCACCCGGCCCGTCCGTATCCCCGCCTCCCCCGACGCGGGCGTGCGCACCGCGCGGATCTGCCTCCCCGTACGCCACGGCGGCTTCGTCCACGGCTACGTCTGGCTCCTGGACACCGACCCGGGCCCGAGCCCGGAGCAGCTCACCGCCGCCATGGAGGTGACGGAACGCATCGGCGTGCTGCTCGCCGACGAGGCGAGCGCGGGCGAGGACGTGGCCCGCGAGCTGCGGGCCGTCCTGACCAGCGGCCGAGGCTGGCAGCGCGACATGGCGGTGGCGGCCCTGCGCGCCGCGCTCGGCCCGGGCGCGGACGATCTGCTCGCGGTCGTCTGCGTCAGCCCCTGGCCCGCCGAGGGCAGCGGTCCCGCCCGGGTCCCGGGCACCGTGGCCGCCTGCACCGTGCCGCCCGCGGCGGACACGGAGGACACTCCGGCTTTCGCCGCGCTGGTCCGGGTGCGCGCCGCCGATGCCCTCTCCCCCGCCCGCGCCCTCGCGACCCGGCTGCTCACCTCCGCGCCTGCGGGTGCGGCGGCGGGTGTCGGGGGTGCGCGGCGCGGGCTCGCCGAGCTGCCCGAGGCCTGGCACGAGGCGCTCGCCGCCGCCCGTACGGCCGCGGCACGGCAACGCGCCGAGGGCGCGGCCTCATCCCGTACGCACGACACGGCGCCCATCGCCGAATGGTCGGCGCTCGGCCCGTACCGCCTGCTGACCGCACTCCCGGCGGCCGCCGCCCACGACCCGGCGGCCACCGCGCTGCTGCGCCACCCCGAACTCGCCCACACCGCCGAGGTCTTCCTCGACCACGCGGGCCAGGCCGGCCGCACGGCCGCGGCCCTCGGCATCCACCGCCAGACCCTCTACTACCGCCTCTCCCGCATCGAACAGCTCACGGACCTCGACCTGGACGAAGGCGAGGACCGACTGCTGCTGCACATGGCACTCAAGACCGCGCGTCTGCACGGCGGTTAGGCATCCGCGACTTCGTCGGCAGAAGGCGGCTCATCAGCAGGTCCGTTGTCAGTGGGGTGCGCTTCACTGTCCGCCATGGACCTCACGCAATCGACCGTCAGCGACCTGCTGATCCGACTCGGCCCGGAGGACGGCCACCTGTACCTGCCTGCCGACCTGGATCCGCAGGACCTGACCGACCTGCTGGCCGACAGATTCGGTGCCCCGCGCACCCTCGTCCTGGACGGCTTCACCGATCCGACGGTCGACGAGTCCAAGGGTGCGGCTCTGCTCGTCCCCTTCGAAGACCGGGCGGTGACGATACGCGCGTGGGCGTACGGGGATCAGTGGATCGGCACCGGTACGGCGCGGGAGGCCGAGGGGGCAGAGCGGCCGGTACTCGTGGTCGCTCGCAGGGAGGTGCCCGCACTCTTGGCGATCGCCCCCGACGAGGACGTCGACTGGATGCAACGGCTCATACGGATCACCGGCTGGACACAGCCCGCCCGTCGGCCGGACCTGGACTGGGCGGAGGTCGAGTCGCGCCTGGGCACTGCCCTGCCGAGCGACTACAAGCGCATGGTCGAGACGTTCGGCGAGGGCGCGTTCGACGGCTACCTGGGCCTGAACCAGGAGCCGTGGACGGACCTCAGGGACGAGGGGCTGCTCATCTGGGCGGGCACGGAGCACGAGGATCTGTACTGCTGGCGGTCCGACGGTGACGACCCCGACCTTTGGCCTGTCGTGGTCAGGTCCTTCGACGGCGAGGACCTCCTCTTCGGCTGCCCGGCCGGCGAGTTCGTCTGCCGCATCCTCGTCGATCCGCACCACCCGTACACGATGGCCCGCTATTTCGGCACCCACTGGTTCATGTACTACGAGTGACGCGGGAGGATTCGAGTACCCGCCGCAGCCCCTCCGTCAGCTCCCGTGCGCTCGGGGCGGTCTCGGGAGAGAAGGCGTACTGGGCGATGAGACCGGTCATCAGCGTGGTGAGGAACTTGCCGAGGGTCGCGGCCTCGTCGTCGGGCACGGCGGATTCCTCGGTGCCCATGAGCAGCGCGACGAACCCGCGCCCGCCCTCGGCCTGCTGCCGCGCCAGGTAGTCCCGTACCGCGGGCAGCCTGTCGCCCATCGCGATGATCTCGATGCCGAGGCGCCAGACCGAGTCGGGCTCGCTCACCGTCGCGATGACGCCGCCCCAGATCTCCTCGAAGCGCTCCAGCGAACCGGGGGGCGAGGAGAACTCCGCCTCCCCGCGCACGGACGCCTCGCCGACCAGGGTTACGTACGCCTCGCCGAGCAGCACGTCCTTCGAGCCATAGTGGTAGCCGATCGAGGCCAGGTTCGTCCCGGACTCCTTGACGATGTCACGTGCCGTGGTGCGCGCGAACCCCTTGGCCAGCAGACAGCGCTTGGCGCCTTCGAGCAGATCTTCGCGGTGTCCCATCCGAGCAGGCTATCCGGACTCTAGACACCCGTACAAGACAGCCGTACATGACGAGTGTTCGCCACCAGGGCTCCAGACATCGCCCGCGCGCACGGCTGGGAACGTGCACGGATTCCGGTACTTCCCGTCCGATTCTCGCTCTTGACGTCTCATCAGTTCCGCCCCCAGGATGCGGACACGCATCATGCACAGCTCCAGCGCCCCGCAGCCCCACCGGCCGTGGGGCGTCTCGTACGTTCCGTCCTGTCCTGCACGGAATCCGAATCGGAGCCCCCACATGAAACTCTCCGTCTCCGGCAGAGCCCCGCGCACCAGACGCCTGGTGGCCGGTACCGCTCTCGCACTCGGCGGGCTGCTCGCCTCCGTAGCACCCCAGGCCATGGCGGCCCCCGAGGCACAGACCTCGGCGGCCCCCGCGCCCGGCGCGCTCGCCGCACCCGACATCCCGCTCTCCAACGTCAAGGCGCATCTGAACGAGCTGAGTTCCATAGCCGCCGCCAACGGCGGCAACCGCGCCCACGGCCGACCCGGCTACAAGGCCTCCCTCGACTATGTGAAGGCCAAGCTCGACGCGGCCGGATTCACCACGACCGTGCAGCAGTTCACGGCGAACTTCTCCACCGGGTACAACCTGATCGCCGACTGGCCGGGCGGCGACCCGGACGCCGTCGTGATGTCCGGCGCCCACCTCGACAGCGTCTCCTCCGGGCCCGGCATCAACGACAACGGCTCGGGTTCCGCGGCCGTTCTGGAGACCGCGCTCGCCGTCTCCCGGGCGCAGCTGGAGCCCACCAAGCATCTGCGGTTCGCCTGGTGGGGAGCCGAGGAGCTGGGGCTGCGCGGCTCCCAGTACTACGTCGGCAACCTGCCGTCGGCGGAACGATCGAAGATCAGCGGCTATCTGAACTTCGACATGATCGGCTCGCCCAACCCCGGCTACTTCGTCTACGACGACGACCCGGTCATCGAGCAGACCTTCAAGGACTACTTCGCGGGCATCGGCGTGCCGACCGAGATCGAGACCGAGGGCGACGGCCGCTCCGACCACGCCTCGTTCAAGAACGCCGGCATCCCCGTGGGCGGTCTGTTCACCGGCGCGAGCAACCGCAAGACCAGCGCCCAGGCGCAGAAGTGGGGCGGCACGGCGGGGCAGGCCTTCGACCGCTGCTACCACTCCTCCTGCGACACGACGGCGAACATCAGCGACACGGCCCTCGACCGCAACAGCGACGCGGCCGCGTACGCGGTCTGGACGCTGGGCACCGAGCCCACGCAGCCGCCGGGTGATGTCTACGAGAACCCGGCCGACGTCGCCATCCCGGACAACGGGCCCGCCGTCACCTCGACCATCACCGTCAGCGGACGTACGGGCAACGCGCCCGCCGCGCTGAAGGTCGGTGTGGACATCACGCACACCTGGCGCGGTGACCTGGTGATCGATCTGCTCGCGCCGGACGGCACCGCGTACCGCCTGAAGAACTCCTCGGGCGGCGATTCGGCGGACGACGTGGTGGCCACGTACACCGTGGACGCCTCCTCCGAGGCGGCCGACGGCGACTGGAAGCTGCGGGTCCAGGACGTCGCGCGCTGGGACGTCGGCAAGATCAACGGCTGGAAGCTGACGTTCTGAGCGCCGTAGCCCGTACGGGCCGTAGCCCGTACGGGCTGACGGCGCCACGCGCACAGGGGTACGCGAAGGGCCCGGGTCATCGCGGTGAAGCGGTGGCCCGGGCCCGGCGACGCAGGAACTAGTCCGCGAGGTTGACCGAGCGGGCCGAGGTCGCCCCGATCTCCGCGGCGAGCTCGGTGAGCACACCGGCGGGCACGGTGTCGTCCACGGTCAGGACGGCGAGCGCCTCGCCGCCCTCCTCGGCGCGCGAGACCTGCATCCCGGCGATGTTGAGCCCGGCCTCACCGAGGACGCGGCCGACGGTGCCGACCACACCCGGGCGGTCCGCGTACCGCAGTACGACCATGTGGTCGGCGAGGGACAGCTCGATCTCGTGCTCACCGATGCCGACGATCTTCTGGTGGTGCTTGGGCCCGGCGAGCGTGCCGGAGACCGCGACCTCCTCACCGCCCGAGAGCGTGCCGCGCACGGTGACGAGGTTGCGGTGGTCGGGCGATTCGCTGGAGGTGGTCAGCCGCACCTCGACGCCGCGCTCCTGCGCGAACAGCGGGGCGTTCACATACGAGACGGTCTCGTCGACGACGTCCTCGAAGACGCCCTTCAGGGCGGAGAGTTCGAGCACCTTGACGTCGTGCTGCGTGATCTCGCCGCAGACCTCGACGTCGAGCCGTACGGCCACCTCGCCGGCGAGGGCGGTGAAGATCCGGCCCAGCTTCTCGGCGAGCGGCAGACCCGGACGTACGTCCTCGGCGATGACACCGCCCTGCACGTTCACCGCGTCGGGGACCAGCTCACCGGCGAGCGCGAGGCGTACCGACCTGGCGACGGCGATACCGGCCTTCTCCTGCGCCTCGTCCGTGGACGCGCCCAGATGCGGGGTGCAGACGACCTGGTCGAGCTCGAAGAGCGGGGAGTCCGTGCAGGGCTCCTTCGCGTACACGTCGAGCCCGGCGCCGGCGACGCGGCCCTCCTTGAGCGCCGCGTACAGCGCGTCCTCGTCCACGATGCCGCCGCGCGCGGCGTTGACGATGCGGACGTGCGGCTTGACCTTGTGCAGGGCCTCGTCGCCGATGAGACCGAGGGTCTCGGGCGTCTTGGGCAGGTGCACGGTGATGAAGTCGGCGGTCTCGAGGAGCTCGTCGAGCGAGAGCAGCTTGACGCCCATCTGGGCGGCGCGCGCGGGCTGCACATACGGGTCGTAGGCGACGACCTTCATCCCGAAGGCCGACATGCGCTGCGCGACCAGGACACCGATGCGGCCGAGGCCGACGACACCGAGGGTCTTCTCACTGAGCTCGACACCGGTGTACTTGGAGCGCTTCCACTCGCCGTTCTTCAGAGCGGTGTTGGCCTGCGGGATGTTGCGCGCGGTGGCGATGAGCAGGCCGCAGGCGAGCTCGGCGGCGGTGACGATGTTGGAGGTCGGCGCGTTGACGACCATGACGCCGGCCTTGGTGGCGGCGGAGACGTCGACGTTGTCGAGGCCGACACCGGCGCGGGCGACGACCTTCAGCTTCTTCGCGGCGGCGACGGCCTCGGCGTCGACCTTGGTGGCCGAGCGGACCAGGATCGCGTCCACGTCGGCAATGGCGGGCAGCAGCTCGGCGCGGTCCGCTCCGCTGCAGTGCCGGATCTCGAAGTCCGGGCCCAGGGCGTCGACGGTCGCGGGCGACAGCTCTTCGGCGATGAGTACGACAGGTTTGCCGGTGGCAGCAGTGCTCACGTGAGTCCTCACATGTTCCGGTGCGGACGGCCGTCCCGAGGACGTCCGCGGTGGAGTGGCTTGCCGCGTGGAAGACGCACGACGCTGTGGGCCTGACGCGTATGTAGTTCGCAGTGTAGTGGGGCCGAAGGCCCTGTTTTCCGCCGGAGCGGAAGGATCACTCGGACGTGGCTGTACAGCGTGTCCAGTTCTTGTACGAAGGGGCCGGACCCCTATGGTCCGGCCCCTCACGCCCTACTGCCTACTTCTCGCTGTCGACCCAGCTCATGAGCTTGCGCAGCTCCTTGCCGGTGGTCTCCAGGAGGTGGCTCTCGTCCTGCTTCTTGTACTCGTTGTACTTGGGCAGGCCCGCCTCGTACTCCTTCATCCAGTTGTTGGCGAAGGTGCCGTCCTGGATCTCGCCGAGGACCTTCTTCATCTCGGCCTTGGTGGCGTCGGTGATGATCCGCGGGCCGGTGACGTAGTCGCCCCACTCGGCGGTCTCGGAGATCGACCAGCGCATCTTCTCCAGGCCGCCCTCGTACATGAGGTCGACGATGAGCTTCAGCTCGTGCAGGCACTCGAAGTAGGCGATCTCGGGCTGGTAACCGGCCTCAACAAGGGTCTCGAAGCCCGCCTTGACCAGCGCGGAGGCGCCACCGCAGAGCACGGCCTGCTCACCGAACAGGTCGGTCTCGGTCTCCTCGGTGAAGGTGGTCTTGATGACGCCGGCGCGGGTGCCGCCGATGCCCTTCGCGTACGAGAGGGCGAGCGCGAAGGCGTTGCCGGTGGCGTCCTGCTCGACGGCGGCGATGCACGGAACGCCGCGGCCCTCCTCGAACTGGCGGCGCACGAGGTGGCCCGGGCCCTTCGGGGCGACCATGCAGACGTCGACGTCGGCCGGGGGCTTGATGAAGCCGAAGCGGATGTTCAGGCCGTGGCCGAAGAACAGCGCGTCGCCGGCCTTGAGGTTGTCCTTGATCGACTCTTCGTAGACCTTGGCCTGGATCGGGTCCGGGACCAGGACCATGATCACGTCGGCCTCGGCGGCGGCCTCGGCGGGCGTGACCACGCGCAGGCCCTCCTCCTCGGCCTTCGCCTTGGACTTGGAGCCCTCGTGCAGACCGACGCGGACGTCGACGCCCGAGTCGCGCAGCGACAGCGCGTGGGCGTGGCCCTGGCTGCCGTATCCGATGACCGCGACCTTGCGGCCCTGGATGATGGACAGGTCGGCGTCGGAGTCGTAGAACAGCTCGGCCACTTGGGATCTCTCCTTGCAGAAAACGCGGTCTTCGCGTGCTGCCCTCACAGTACGTGGGGCGGGGCTTATGGGGAGTTGCGGTCTCGGGATACGGGCGGTGCGGGCCGCTCGGTACTGGTGCGGGCCCGCTTGGTGCGGTGGTGCCTGGGTGCGGGTGGTGCGGGTGGTGCGGTGGTGCCTGGGTGCGGGCCGTAGGCCCCCGGGTGGGAGGGGACCTACGGCCCTGCCCGGCCGGACGGGCGGCGGCGGATCCCGGGTGGGAGTGGGATCCGCCGCCCTGCCGGGTCGGGCCGGGCGGCCGGCGCACCCCGGGTGGGAGTGGGGCCGCCGGCGGCTCGGGGTGGGCCCTAGGGCCTGTCGTCAAATTCCCGCCTGCCCGGCGGGGCGACGACGGGAATTTGACGACAGCCCTAGGCGGAGCGGTCGAGGGCGCGCAGCGAGCGGTCCGTGATGGAGCGCGAGCCGCGGCCGATGGCGATCGTGCCGGACTGGACGAGTTCCTTGATGCCGAAGGGTTCCAGCATCTTGAGCATCGCCTCCAGCTTGTCACTGGATCCGGTGGCCTCGATGGTGACCGCCTCGGGCGAGACGTCCACGGTCTTGGCGCGGAACAACTGCACGATCTCGACGATCTGCGAGCGCGTCTCGTTGTCGGCGCGCACCTTCACCAGAACGAGTTCACGTGCAACGGCCTGACCGGGCTCGAGCTCGACGATCTTCAGTACGTTGACGAGCTTGTTGAGCTGCTTGGTGACCTGTTCGAGCGGCAGGTCCTCGACGTTCACCACGATGGTGATGCGGGAGATGTCGGGGTGCTCGGTGACACCGACCGCGAGCGAGTCGATGTTGAAGCCGCGCCGCGAGAACAGGGCGGCGATCCGGGCCAGGATGCCGGGCGTGTTCTCGACGAGAACGGAGAGCGTGTGCTTGGACATGGCGTCTGTCTTCCTTTTCCGTCTCTCGTTCTCAGTCGTCTTCGCCGTCGCCGAAGTCCGGGCGGACGTCGCGCGCGGCCATGACCTCGTCATTGGAGGTGCCGGCGGCCACCATCGGCCAGACCTGTGCGTCCTCGTGGACGATGAAGTCGACCACGACCGGGCGGTCGTTGATCTCGTTGGCCTTGGCGATGACGGAGTCGAGCTCGGCCGGATCCTCACAGCGCAGCGCCACACAGCCCATGGCCTCGGACAGCTTCACGAAGTCCGGGACGCGGGTGCCGCGCCGCTCGGTGTCGCTGGCTCCGACCTGCGAGCCGGTGGAGTGGTTGGTCTTGTCGCCGTGCAGGACGGTGTTGGAGTAGCGGCCGTCGTAGAACAGGTTCTGCCACTGGCGGACCATGCCGAGGGCGCCGTTGTTGATGATGGCGACCTTGATCGGGATGTTGTTCAGTGCGCAGGTGACCAGTTCCTGGTTGGTCATCTGGAAGCAGCCGTCGCCGTCGATCGCCCAGACCGTACGGTCGGGGCGGCCGGCCTTGGCGCCCATGGCGGCCGGGACCGCGTAGCCCATGGTTCCGGCGCCGCCGGAGTTGAGCCAGGTCGCGGGCTGCTCGTAGTCGATGAAGTGCGCGGCCCACATCTGGTGCTGGCCGACGCCCGCCGCGAAGATCGTGCCCTGCGGGGCCAGCTCGCCGATCCGCTCGATGACCTGCTGCGGAGCGAGCGAGCCGTCCTCGGGCTGGTCGTAGCTGAGCGGGTAGGTCTCGCGCCAGCGGCTCAGGTCCTGCCACCAGGCGCTGTAGTCGCCGGCGTTGCCCTCGTTGTGCTCGGCCTGGATCGCCTGGACCAGATCGGCGATGACCTCGCGGGCATCGCCCACGATCGGCACGTCGGCGGTGCGGTTCTTGCCGATCTCGGCGGGGTCGATATCGGCGTGCACGACCTTCGCGTACGGGGCGAAGGAGTCGAGCCTGCCGGTGACACGGTCGTCGAAGCGGGCTCCGAGGGCGACGATCAGGTCGGCCTTCTGCAGCGCGGTGACGGCGGTGACCGCACCGTGCATGCCCGGCATTCCCACGTGCAGCGGGTGGCTGTCGGGGAATGCGCCCAGCGCCATCAGGGTGGTGGTGACGGGTGCCTGGGTGAGTTCGGCGAGGACCTTCAGCTCCGCGGTGGCCTGCGCCTTGAGCACGCCGCCGCCGACGTAGAGGACCGGGCGCTTGGCCTGGGTGATCAGCTTCGCGGCCTCGCGGATCTGCTTGGCATGCGGCTTGGTCACCGGGCGGTAGCCGGGCAGGTCGGTCTGTGGCGGCCAGCTGAAGGCGGTCTTCGCCTGGAGCGCGTCCTTGGCGATGTCGACCAGGACCGGGCCGGGGCGGCCGGTCGAGGCGATGTGGAAGGCCTCGGCGATGGTGCGCGGGATGTCCTCGGCCTTGGTGACCAGGAAGTTGTGCTTCGTGATCGGCATCGTGATGCCCACGATGTCGGCTTCCTGGAAGGCGTCGGTGCCGATGGCCTTGGAGGAGACCTGGCCGGTGATGGCGACCAGCGGGACGGAGTCCATGTGCGCGTCGGCGATCGGGGTCACCAGGTTGGTGGCGCCCGGGCCCGAGGTCGCCATGCAGACTCCGACCTTGCCGGTGGACTGCGCGTAGCCCGTCGCCGCGTGGCCCGCGCCCTGCTCGTGGCGGACCAGGATGTGCCGGACCTTGGTGGAGTCCATCAGCGGGTCGTACGCCGGCATGATCGCGCCGCCCGGGATACCGAATACCGTCTCGGCCCCGACTTCCTCGAGCGAACGAATGAGGGACTGCGCGCCCGTGAGGTGCTCGACGGGGGCGGTCGTCTGCTGTCCAGAGGATCGGGGCCGCGGCTGCGGATGGGCCCCGGTGGCCTGCTCGGTCATCGGCGTCTCTTCTCGAAGCTGAGGGTGGTTTTGCTGGGGTTTCAATCTCGGGGGCAGTGCTTTTGGGTGCTTATGAGAGCACTGGTGCAACAAAAAACCCCTCGTGCCCGGAGGCAAGCGAGGGGAGCGCGTCGGATGCGTTCACTGAGCTGACTAGGTTCTGCCCTAGTGGCCCGGCTTCAGCCGACGCGCTTTCCAAGTACGAGAATTCGGGTGCGCATGGCATTGACCCTCCCTCCAGGGCCCGGGGACTGTCAAGTGGGTGGGACAGCCGTCTCATTATGTGAGCGGACGGCCGTTCCTCCTGCGAACACGGGCTCGACCGGGCCGCGCGGCAGCTCGTAGTGGCCCGTGGTCAGCGCGCGCCGCAGCCGGTACTCGTCGAGCGGCCCGGAGAAGGCCATGCCCTGTGCGTGCGTGCAGCCCATCGCACGCAGCGCCACCACCTGCTCCGGCAGGTCCACGCCCTCCGCCACGGACTGCAGCCCGAGATCGCCCGCGATCTTCAGGAGGCCGCTGGTGATCTTGTGCAGCCGGGCCGATTCCACCACCCCCTCGATCAGGGAGCGGTCGAGCTTCAGTACGTCCACGGGGAGCCTGCGCAGCGCGGTGATGGCCGCGTAGCCGTTCCCGAAACCGTCGAGGGCGATACGGACGCCGAGCCGGTGCAGGGCGGTGAGCCGGCGTTCGAGCTCGTCGAGCGGGATCCTCGGATCGTGCTCGGCCAGCTCGACGATCAGCGCCCCGGAGGGCAGTGCGTGCCGGGTCAGGAGCGCCTCCACGGTGCCGAGCGGGGCCGAGCGGTCGAGGATGCGCGAGGCGCTGATCCGTACGGACACGGGGACCGCATGGCCCCGCGCGCCGCGCTCGGCGGCCTGCTCGACGGCCTCTTCGAGCATCCAGCGGCCGAGCTCGGCGGTGCGGTCCTGGTCCTCACAGACCCGCAGGAACTCGGCCGGGGTGAACAGGATGCCCTGCGCGCTGCGCCAGCGGGCCTGTGCGGCGACCGCCGCGATCCGGCCGGTGTCGAGCCGTACGACGGGCTGGTGGAGCAGCGCGAACTCGCCTTCGTGCAGCGCCGAGCGCAGCCGGGTGGCGAGCTCCGCCTTCCGTACGACCTCGGCCTTCATCTGGGGCGCGAAGAGCACCACGCGGCCCTTGCCGGCTGCCTTGGCCCGGTACATCGCGAGGTCGGCGTTGCGCAGCAGATCGCCCGCGGAGATGCCCGGTTCGGCGAAGGCGACGCCGATGGACGCGGCGACGCGGACGCTGCTGCCGTCCACCTCGTAGGGCTGCGAGAGCCTGAGGCGGAGGCGGTCGGCAAGCTCCTGGAGATGGCGCTCGCGGTCGGCGCTGTCGCCGGAGCCGTCGCCGAGGATGAGGGCCGCGAACTCGTCGCCGCCGAGGCGGGCTGCGGTATCCCCCTGGCGTACGGATTCGGCGAGCCGGCGGGCGGCCTGGACCAGGAGGTCGTCGCCCGCCTGGTGGCCGAGCCGGTCGTTGACGGCCTTGAAGCCGTCGAGGTCGATGAAGAGCACCGCCGTGCCCTTGTCACCGGCGCGGCGGCCGTTGAGGGCCTGGCCGACGCGTTTGGTGAACAGGGCGCGGTTGGGCAGGTCGGTGAGCGGGTCGTGTTCCGCGTTGTGCTGCAGCTGGGCCTGCAGCCGGACCCGTTCGGTGACATCGCGGCTGTTGAAGAGCAGGCCGCCGCCCTGGTGGCGGTTGACGGTGGACTCGACGTTGAGCCAGTCCCCGGTGCCGGATCTGAAGCGGCATTCGATCCGGGTGGTGGGCTCCTGGAGCGGCCCCGCGGTCAGAAAACGGCGGATCTCGTGGGTGACGCGGCCGAGGTCCTCGGGGTGGATGAGGCTCGCGAGCTCGGAGCCGACGAGTTCGTCGGCGCTGCGGCCCCAGACGCCGGAGGCGGCCGGGCTGACGTAGTGCAGTATGCCGCTGGGCGCGGCGATCATGATCACATCGCTGGAGCCCTGGACCAGGGAGCGGAAGTGGTTCTCCTTCTGCGCCAGCTCCCGGGTGAGGGTGATGTTGTCGACGAGCATGATCGCCTGGCGGACCACCAGGGCGAGCACGACCGTGCAGGCCGTGAAGAGCACGACGCGGTCGATGCTGCGCCCGTTGAGCGTGTTGTACAGGATCCCCAGGGTGCAGACCGCGGCGGCCAGATAGGGCGTGAGCGCGGAGAGCGAGCCGCTGATCCCGTCACGGCCGCGCGCCACCCGCCGCACCACACGGGGGTGCTCGACGACGGGTCCGCCGCGGTTCGGCACCCAGGGCGCGTACGCGAGGAGCAGCGAGCCGGCGAACCAGCCGGCGTCGAGCAGCTGCCCGGAGCGGTAGGTGGCCTGCAGCAGCGGCGAGGTGAACAGGGCGTCGCACAGCACGGTGAGCGCGAGGGCGGCGATCGCGGTGTTGATGGCCGAGCGGTTGGCCGAGGAGCGCCGGAAGTGCAGGGCGAGCACCATGCTCACGAGCACGATGTCGAGCAGCGGATACGCGAGGTCGAGCGCCGCGTGCGGCACGCTGCCGCCCGAGAGCTGCGAGGTGTGCGCGAGGGCCAGACTCCACGACAGGGTGAGCAGGGAGCCGCCGATCAGCCAGGCGTCGAGGCCGAGGCAGACCCAGCCGGCCTTGGAGACCGGGCGCTTGGCGAGCACGAGCAGGCCGACGATGGCGGGCGGCGCGAAGCAGAGGAAGAACAGGTCGGCGATGCTGGGGCTCGGTACCGCCATGCCGAGCACGGCCTCGTACCAGCCCCAGACCGCGTTGCCGAGGGCCGCCATCGCCGAGGAGAGGGCGAACAGGAGCCAGGCGGGTCGAAACCGGCTGCCTCGGTTGCGGGCGTAGAGGAAGCAGGAGACCGCCGCGGCGGCCGCGGCCAGGCTGAGGCCGAAATCTCCCATGATCAGGGCGAATTGGCGCGAGCCCCAGCCGAAGGCGGAGCCGAGCGCATAGGCGGCGCAGACGCCCGCGAGCACGAGCTGGGACGCGAGCCCGGTCCTGCCGTCCGCGGCTGCGGCGCGGCGGGCCGAGAGCGCCCCCGGGGTGCTCACCGCTCCGCCCGGAGCGGGCGCGTCGGCCGCGACGGGGAAGCTGCCGACGCCTTCCGCGCGCCCGCAGACGGCCCCTCTCGCTTCGGCCGTACGCCCGCACTCGGTCGTACGCCCGCACTCGGCCGTACGCCCGCAGTCGGCCGTACGCCCGCAGTCGGCCGCGCACTCACAGCCGGACGTTCGCTCAACGCCGGACGTTCGCTCACCACCGGGCATGCACTCACAGCCGGGCGCGCGCCCACCCTCGGCCGTAGGCGCCTCGGCAGCGCGCTCGCCACCAGCCGCCGACTCATCGGTCTGTGGCCGCTCGGCGCAGGCGG
This sequence comes from Streptomyces lothianensis, assembly GCF_047779955.1. Taxonomy (NCBI): domain Bacteria; kingdom Bacillati; phylum Actinomycetota; class Actinomycetes; order Kitasatosporales; family Streptomycetaceae; genus Streptomyces; species Streptomyces lothianensis. Next base: position 29,842 of record NZ_JBLMKT010000053.1, read on the forward strand.
GAGCCGCGGTCGGCGGTCCCGTCGACTCGGAGTATTCGCCCATCGGCCGTACATCGCCCGTCGCCCCCCTCGCAGTTCGGTGCTCTGTGTGCATCCCCGGCGCACCTGGATCCTTCCCGGCGCCGAACTGTGCACGGCGCAGCCCCTTTCGGGACGATACACCAGTCTCGTCACTCAGGGACATAGTTCCTCTACTCTCCGTGACGACCGGAGTCTTCCCGGGCCGCGCGGCGACGGAAATGTCGCAGAGCGTACGGAGTTGGGGGCTCTCCGTACGACTGCTGGCAGTGTGGCCGAACTTGCGGTGCCGTGTGGGGTGTTCGGTTCTCCTGGGGCGCCGGTGTCGGGCTACGGGGTCGTGAGGACGACGTTGGCCTGCGGCTCACCTGCGGCGAAGGCGGTGAGCTGGCGCGCGATCAGCCGCTTCGCACGCGGTTCGAACGCCGAGGTGGAGCCGCCCACATGAGGGCTGATCAGCAGATTCGGCGCATGCCACAGCGGGTGCCCCGCGGGCAGCGGCTCGGGGTCGGTGACATCGACCGCCGCGCGGATGCGGCCCGAATCCAGCTCCGTGAGCAGGGCCTTGGTATCGACCACGGCGCCGCGTGCCACATTCACGAGCAGTGCGCCGTCCTTCATCCGGGCCAGGAACCCCGCGTCCACCAGGTGCCGGGTCTGTTCGGTCAGCGGCGTGGAGAGGACCACGACATCGGCCTCGGCAAGCAGCCGGGGCAGTTCGGCGAGCGGATGCACGGGGCCGCGCTCCGTGGTGCGGGCGGAGCGCGCGACGCGCGCCACCCGCGCACACTCGAAGGGTGTGAGCCGGTCCTCGATCGCGGCGCCGATCGAGCCGTATCCGACGATGAGGACGGACTTGTCGGCGAGCGCGGGATAGAAGCCGGCGCGCCACTCCTCCTCCCGCTGCCCCTGTACGAAACCGGGGATGCCGCGCAGCGAGGCGAGGATCAGGGCGAGGGTGAGCTCGGCGGTGGAGGCCTCGTGCACGCCCCTGGCATTGCACAGGCGCACGCCCGGCGGCAGATCACCGAGCCCGCCCTGCACATGGTCGACGCCCGCGGACAGAGTCTGCACGACCCGCACCGAGCGCATCCGCGGCATGGGGCGCACGGCGATCTCCGCGCCCTGCATATAGGGGACGACGTAGAAGGCGCAGTCGGCGGGATCGGCGGGGAATTCGGGGGCGCCGTCCCAGAAGTGATAGGTGAGGTCTGCGGGCAGTCCGTCGATCTCGGCGGCGGGGAACGGGAGCCATACGTCTGCGGTCATGCTCAGGAGGCTAATGAGCAGTGGGCCCCTGGGCCGGGGCGGGTGGTGACGGGTTACGTTGGGGCGCGGCGGTCGAAGGGGAGGCACAGGCAGGTGGAGCGCAGGACGGTCGGCGCGGCAGCACTCGACGTGGGCGCGATCGGGCTCGGCTGTATGCCGATGAGCTGGGCGTACACCGCTTCACGGCAGTCCGGCGATCAGTCGCTGCGGGCCGTGCACACCGCGCTCGACGCGGGGGTGTCGCTGCTGGACACGGCGGACATGTACGGGCCGTTCACGAACGAGCTGCTGCTCGGCCGGGTCCTCAAGGAGCGGCGCGCCGATGCCTTCGTCTCGACGAAGGTGGGGCTGCTCGTGGGCGAGCAGCACATCGTGGCCAACGGGCGTCCCTCGTATGTGAGAAGAGCCTGCGATGCCTCGCTGCGGCGGCTCGGCACCGAGGTGATCGACCTCTACCAGCTGCACCGCGCCGATCCCGAGGTGCCCGTCGAGGAGACGTGGGGCGCGATGGCGGAGCTCGTGGCCGCGGGGAAGGTGCGTGCGCTGGGGCTGTGCGCCGTGGGGGCTCGGGCCGGGCGGCGGCCCGGAACGCGGCTGCACGATGCGACGATCCGTCAGCTGGAGCGGGTGCAGCAGGTGTTCCCGGTCAGCGCCGTGCAGGCCGAGCTGTCCGTGTGGTCGCCGGAGGCGCTGGACGCGCTGCTGCCGTGGTGCGCTTCGCGCGGGATCGGGTTCCTGGCCGCGATGCCCCTCGGGAACGGGTTCCTCACCGGGACGCTGCGGCCCGGTGAGGGCTTCGAACCGGAGGACATGCGGGCGCGGCACCCCCGGTTCACGGCCGAGATGATGGCCGCGAACCAGCCGATCATCGCGGGCCTGCGCCGTATCGCCGCCCGCCACGGGGCCACCCCCGCGCAGATCGCCCTCGCCTGGCTGCTCACCCGCGGGCCGCACGTGGTCCCGGTCCCCGGCACGAAGCGCCCCGCATGGGCGGCGGAGAACGCCGGGGCGGCGGAGGTACGGCTCACGGATGCGGATCTGCGGGAGATCGCGGAGTTGCCGGCGGGGGTCGGGTCCTGGGACTAGTGATCTGAGTCAGGGATTCACCGGCAAAAGTCAGGGATTCGTCGGCAGCAGGCAGCGAATCCCTGACCCAGATCGCTGGGAACCCCTGACCCAGATCACTGGAGGGTGTCCGAGTTCAGCGTCCTCGCCAGCTGCGCGCGTGACCGTACGTCCAGCTTCTGGTAGATCCGGGTGAGTCGGGCCTCGACCGTCTTCACGCTCAGGAACAGCCGGGCAGCGGCCTCCTGGTTGCTGGCCCCCTGTCCGACCAGCAGCGCCAGCCGCGACTCGGCCTCCGTCAGGAGCTCGAGCACCCCGCCCTCCGCGGGAGCCGTGAGGTCGGCAGCGGCCGTCCGCGAGGCACCCGCCGGGCCCTCCGCGGCCAGCTCCAACCAGGGGGTTGCCCCCGCGCGCTCGAATATCACCGCCGCCGACTGGAGCGCCTCCTGCGCGGCCGAGCGCCGTCGGCGGCGACGCTCCACCCGGGCCAGCGCGATCAGACAGCGCCCCTGCTCCAGCGGCAGCCCGTGGCCGGAGAACTTCTCCGCCGTCCGCGCCAGCAGCCCGGACGCCTCCTCCGTCCGGCCGGCCGCCGCCAGACACAGCGCGTCCACACGGTCGAAGCCGAGCAGCACGGTCGTGCGCCCCAGCCGTTCGGCCACCGGAGCGACGTCCGCCAGGAGCGCCCGGGCCTCCTCCAGCGCGTCATTGGCCAGCAGCGCCTCGGCCAGCTCCTCGTGCCAGCGCAGCATCGACGGATCGACGGTCCCCTGTGCCCGTTCCCCCTCCTGTACCCGGCGCAGGCTGTCCAGCGCGCCCGCCACATCCCCCGTGGCCAACTGCACCCGGCCCAGGGCGTACAGGCTGCGGGAGAGGAAGACGTGGTCGCCCTCCTCCTCGGAGGCCCGGGCACTGCGCCGGGCATAGCTGGCCGCGCGGGTGAAGCTGCCGCCCGCGGACTCGGCCACCGCCAGGGCGAACCATGCGGGCCCCGGCGAGAGCCCCGCCTCCAGCGTCAGCGCCAGCGACCGCCCGGCGTGGGACAGCGCCGCCGCGCAGTGGCCGCGCCTCGATTCGACCTCGGCCAGCGTGCGGAACAGCTCGATGGAGTCCTCGACCGGTCCCCGCCGCTCCACCAGCGGCAGCAGCGCGTGCAGCCGGTCGCGGGCGTCGCCGAGCCGGTCGTCGAACAGGGCATGGCGGATCGTCAGGATCTGCGCGGCGTTACGACTGCCGAGCGGGCCGTCCGCCGCCTCCAGGGCACACGCCTCGGTGAGCGTCTCCTGCGGTTCCGCCACCAGCCCCAGCACCCGGTCCATTCGAGCCTGCACGGTCAGTGCCTGTGCGGCGGTGTTCCGGTCCCCTGCCGCGAGCGCGAGCCGGGCGGACTCCACGGCGGCGGCACGCGACCCCACCGGGTCGCCGTCGGCGAGTACGTACTTGACCGCGAGCCGTAGCAGTACCGCCGCCCGCAGACCGGGATCGCCCTCGGAGTCCTCCATCGCGTGGGCGTACAGGTCGTCGAGGTCGGTCAGCCCCTGCCCCGCCGTGTCCAGCACGGCGAGCCGGGCGCGTACCCGGTCGGCGGGCTCCGCGTCGCGGGCCAGCAGGTCACCGGCGGCGCGCAGCGCCAGATCGGCGCGTGCGGCCCGCGCGGCTTCCTGGGCGGCGACCGTGAGCCGGGTCAGCCGCCGACCGGGCGGCAGGCCGGGCGTGGACTCGGCGGCGAGCAGGGCCAGTTCGGCGGCGAGGGTGCTGTCGCCGCGGCGGCGTGCCGTGCGCGCGGCATCGGTGACCTCGGCGGCGAGCCCTTCGTCCGGGGCGTGGGCGGCCAGCGCCCGATGCCGTACGGCCTCCACCGGGTCGTCCGCGACGGTGGCCAGCGCGGCGTGGCCGTCCCTGCGCTCCGTCCAGCTGGTGTCGTGGACGAGTGTCGAGGGCAGCAGACCGGCGGTGAACGCGACCGTCCCGTCCTCCGCCAGCGTGACCAGGCCGGCCCGTTCCGCCGCGGCCAGATCCGCCTCGGCGTCCGGGCGTCCGGCCCTGCGGATCATGGCCGCCGTCGGCCGCAGCGCGAGTGCGGCGAGCAGCAGAGAGGCCCGTACGGACTCGGTGGCGTCTGCCAGCATCCGGCGCGCCAGATCCCGGGCGCGCCCGGACACCGGCAGCGCCTCCGCGTGATGGACGGGCGTCGTGGCGTCGGCGAGGGAGCGGCCGACAGCGAGCGCGATGCGTGGATTTCCGCCGCTGGCGCGGTGGATACGGCCGGCCATCCGCGAGGGCAGCCGGTGGCGCACGAGGAGTTCGGCGATTTCGTCGGCCTGCAGCGGCGGCACCAACAGGACGTCGGCCTCGGAGGGCACCCACAGGGGAATGCCCGCGGCGGGCCGCATCCCGTCCGGGGAGTCGGGTACGACAGGGCCGTGCGGGTGCCCGTTCGCGGACGGCGTGCCGTACGGCGCGGGGGGCTCGACCGCGAGCACCCGCAGTGCGGGCGGGGCGAGCGGGAGGGCGAAGCGCAGCAGGTCGGCGCTGTCCGCGTCGATGAACTGGGCGTCGTCGACGACGAGAAGCGCCGGGCGTCGGCCGACGAGGTTGCGCAGGACGCGCGCCAGGCCCAGGCGCAGCGCGATCGGGTCCAGGTCGGGTTGAGGGTCCTCGGCCTCCCGGCAGAGCACCGCGATCGCGGTCCGTTGCGGCTGAGGCAGCCCGTCCAGAGCGGGGGCGGGAACGGAGGCGACGAGGGCGGCGGCGGCCGCGCCCGGTATGTGGCGGTCCGCGGGCTGCGGGGCGAGGCATACGACGGTCTCTCCCGCCGCCTCGGCGCGCGCGGCGACGGCCCGCGCCACCTCGGTCTTGCCGATCCCGGCGGCCCCGGTGACCAGGGCGCGCCCCCGGTTGTGCAGCACGCCCGTCAGGCGGGCGAGGAGGTCGGCGCGTCCGACAGGCGTGGCGCGCTCCGGCGTCGGCTTCACCCTGCCCCCCTCTCCGGAATCCGCGGCCCCCGACTTCCGCGAGTAGAGGAGAGAATACGAATTCGGCCAGCGGATTCCAGGCCCCTTGTCCGCCATGTGGACCGGCTGAGACGGAGGCGGTGGAAGCCGGACGGGGCGTGCCCGCGGCGAGTAGCCGCTGACACGCCCCTGACCAGCACTGGTAGCGGTCGATCCGGTGGATCAGAAGGTGAGGCTCCAGGCGTCGATGTAGCCGGTGTCACCCCGGTACACATCGCGGACCTGAAGTTTCCAGTCACCGGCCGCGAGCTCCGACGAGGCGTCGACGGTGTACGTGGCGTGCACGTCGTCGGCCGAGTCACCGCTGTTCGAGTTCTTCAGCCGGTACGCGCTGCCGTCCGGCGCGATCAGGTCGATGACCAGGTCACCGCGGTAGGTGTGCACGATGTCGACCCCGACCTTCAGGGCGGACGGCGCGTTGCCGGAGACACCGGTCACCGAGATCGTGGACGAGACGGTGGCCCGGTCCGCGATGGTGAAGTTCGCGGTGTTGGTGAAGGTGGCGCCGTCGCCACCACCGGTCTCGCCACCGGTGACCGCGGCGACCGTCTTCGCGGCGTCGGCGATGCCCGCGCCGCAGCCGCCCGAGCAGGTGCCGGGTACCGGGCGGGCGTTGGCCTTGATGGCGGTCTCGATCGCGGCCGGGGTCAGCGAGGAGTCGGCCGACTTCAGCAGCGCGGCCAGGCCCGCGATGTGCGGGGCGGCCATGGAGGTGCCCTGGTACGGCTCGTAGTTCTCCGCCGACTGGGTGGTCGCACCGGAGTTCAGCGTCGAGAGGATGCCGTTCTCCGGGGTGGTGACGGTGCCCGGGGTGTCGGTGCCGCGCCGGGTCTCGCCGCCGGGGGCGGAGATGTCGATGGCGCTGCCGTAGTTCGAGTAGAACGCCCGGTTGCCCTCACGGCTGGTGGCCGCCACGTTGATGACCCCCGCGCAGTTGGCGGGCGTGAAGCCGGACACGTCGGCGTTGCTGTTTCCGGCCGCGACGACGACCGTCGTACCGCGCGAGACGGCGCCGTTGATGGCGTTGCGGTACACGGTCGGGCAGGTCGAGCTGGCGCCGCCGAGGCTCAGGTTGATCACCTGGGACGGGTTGGGGTTGGCCGGGACGCCCGGCACGCTGCCGCCCGACGCCCAGGTGATGGCGTCGGCGATGTCCGCGGAGGAGCCCCCGCACTTGCCGAGCACGCGCACGTGCTGGACCTTCGCCCCATGGGCGACACCGGCCACGCCCTTGGCGTTGTTCGCGGTCGCGGCGATGGTGCCCGCCACGTGCGTGCCGTGCCAGGACGAGTCGCTCGCGCGCGAGCCGGAGTAGCACTCGTTGTCGGTGGCGTTCCAGTCGCCCTCGTCCGACGGGTCGCCGTCGCGGCCGTTGCCGTCACGGGCGTCGGCGGAGTCGGAGATGAAGTCGTAACCGGACACGATGTTGGCGCTCAGGTCGCTGTGCGCGGCGTAGCCGGTGTCGATGACGGCGACGGTGACGCCGCTGCCCGTGGTGGTGTCCCAGGCGCCCGGCACGTTCATGCCGCCGGTGGGCTCGAAGAGGTCCCACTGCTTGGCGTAGTCCGTGTCGTTCGGGGTCACGGCTGTGGGGTAGGCGCGGATGTCGGGCTCGACGGACGCGACGGACGAGTCCTCGCGGAAGGCCTCCATGACCTCCGTGACGTCCTTGGCATCGGCGCCGGAGCCGAGGTCGACCAGCGCGGCTCCGTCGGCGAGGCGGCGCTCGAAGGACAGCTTCTCGCCGGTCTTCCTGGACTTCTCGGCGGCGTCGGTCTTCGCCGCGGAGTTTGAACTCGCCTCGGCCGCCCGCGACTTGTAGGTCACGATGACCTTCTCGACGGGAGCGTCCCCGGACTTGTCCTGCGCCATGGTCTGGGACGCGGGGACGACGGGGCGGTCGGAGGAGCCCGCCCGGCCGGCGAGCGCGACGGACGAGGTGGCGGTCACGCCGAGGATGGTGGCACTGGCGGCCACGACGGATATGAGTCTCCGCCTGGAACCGTTCACGGTGGATCCCTTCAGGGGGGGGCGGCTCCGGGGGTCAGCCGGAGCAGCTGTCGGTGCGGAGCGCGGACGGGCGGAGCGGGGGCCGCACACCTCGTGGGGTTGAGGTCCACGGCCCCGGGGCCGGGTGTTGCCCCTTGCGCCGCCGCCGGCGCGACGATCCCCGTAGGGGGCCGTCACCGGCCGGAAACCCATGCGTGACATGCCCCTGACATGCAGCAGTCGGCAAGGGATCCACCGGTGCGGGAGACAGTAGGGAAACGGGGAGTGAACCCGATACGGGGAAAACCCTTGTCGGAGCCGAGCAGCGGGAGGGTCCGACGGGACGAAGGGGGCGACAGCGCCCCAAAGAGGCGTGGAATCGTGCCGATTCGCCGCTCGGCCGCATGCATGTGAGCGGCCGAGCAGCGACACCTCGGCCGCCCAGGGCCTGTTGTGAAAGCGCTGGTCAAAGCCACTTGTCACCGGCCGCGACCAGCGCTGTCGCTTCGTGACGGGTGGCGAGTTCGTCGTGGCGGGTGGCGAGTTCGTCGTGGCGGGTGGCGAGTTCGTCGTGACGGGTGACGAGTTCGTCGTGGCAGGTGACGACGGCGCGATGGCGGTTGAGGCGGTTGAGGCGGTTGATGATCCAGCACTCACCCCAGGCGATCAGGCTCTTCGCACCGGTCGCGGCGTGGAACCGAGCGAGGAGCCGGGCCCAAGTCCCGTCCCTCCGCCGGCGACGGAACAGGTCGTAGCCCCGGCTCCACGACCCGTAACTTTCGGGTACATCGCTTCAGGGGGCACCGGTCCGGGTCCGCCGCCGCCTGCCGTTCATCAGCAGCCGCCGCGCCCACAGCAGGCCCTGATGCCGCGCCAGGGAACCTCCGCCCGGGCGAACGTTCCCTCGCGGGACGCCCGGCCTAGGCGGATTCCAACAGAACCCGGACGGCGGCGCATTCGGCCGCCGCCCGTACGGATGCGGCCGAAGCGGCCAGCAGGGGGAGCCGGACCGCCGGGCTGGGGATGCGGCCTTGGGCGTGCAGCACGCCCTTGATCACCGTCGGGTTCGGCTCGGCGAAGAGCGCGCCGGACAGCCGGGCCAGCTCGGCTCCCAGCTCGCGGGCCGGCCCCGCGGCGCCGCGCTGCCACAGCGAGATGAGTGTGGCGTAGTCGGCGGTGCGGAGGTTGGCCGAGGCCAGGACGGCGCCGTGCGCGCCCGAGGCGAGCAGCGGTGAGATGACGGCGTCGTCGCCGCCGAGCACCGCGAAGGCGGGGGGCGGCGAGCCGAGCAGTTCCATCGCGGCCGCGTCGATCGCGCCGGTCGCGTACTTGACCCCGATGACCTGCGGCAGCTGCCCGAGCGTCTGCAGCGCTCCGGTGCCGATGTGCTGTCCGGTGCGGTACGGGATGTCGTAGACGACGAGCGGCAGTCCCCCGTGCTCGGCGAGCGCCGTGAAGTGCGCGAGCGTTCCCGCCTCGCCGGGCCGGGTGTAGGGCGGCGCGGGGACGAGCGCCGCGGTGACGTCACCGCGGTGGGCGAGCTCGCGGAGTTCCGTGATGGCGGCGGAGGTGTCGTTGGTGCCGACGCCGACGATCAGCGGGGCGCCGTGTGCCCGGCAGGCCTGCGCGCAGATGCCGACGACCGTCCGCTTCTCCTCGGCGGTCAGCGTGGCCGCCTCCGCGGTGGTGCCGAGGGCGACGAGTCCGCGGGCGCCGGCGGACAGCGCCTCCTCGGCGAGACGCGCGAGCGCGTCCGGGGCGAGGCGCAGGTCATCGGTGAACGGGGTCACGAGGGGAACGAACAGGCCGGTGAGCATCGCTTCGGGCTTCATGCGTCCCAGCCTGGCTCAGCCAAACCGATAGATCCAGTTCTTCTTTCTACGCCTATGATTAAGCTCTTCTTATGCTTGATGTCCGACGCCTCCACCTGCTGCGCGAACTCGACCGCCGCGGCACCATCGCCGCCGTGGCCGAAGCGCTCACCTTCACCGCATCGGCCGTCTCCCAGCAGTTGAGCGCACTGGAGCGGGAGGCGGGGGTGCGCCTCCTCGAACGGAGCGGCAGACGGGTCGTCCTCACTCCCGCGGGCCGCACCCTCGTCACCCATGCGGACGCGGTGCTCGAACGCCTCGAACTGGCGGTGTCGGAGCTGGCCGGGGCGCGCGACGGCCTGGGCGGGCCGCTGCGGATCGGGACGTTCCCCTCCGGCGGCCCCGCGATCGTGCCGGCGACGCTCGCCGAGCTGGCCCGGCGGCATCCCGCGCTCGAACCGATGGTGCAGGAGATCGACTCGGCGCGGGTATCCGACGGACTGCGCTCCGGAGAGCTGGACGTCGCCCTCGTCCACGACTACGACTTCGTGCCCGCGTCCCCGGACACCACGGTCGATCTGGTGCCGCTGCTGAAGGAGCCGATGTACCTGGCCACGGGCACCGCCTCCGGACAGGCCGCCCGCGACGACACCCTGGCCGAGCTGCTCGGCCCGTGGGCCACCGCTCCCTGGATCACGGCCCGGGAGGGCACGACCGGCCATGCGATGGCCGTACGCGCCTGCCAGGCGGCCGGGTTCCAGCCGCGCATCCGCCATCGGGTCAACGACTTCCGTACGGTCCTGGCGCTCGCCGCCATCGGGCAGGGCGCCGGATTCGTACCGGAGATGGCCACCGCGTACGCCCCCGAGGACGTGGTCCTGACCCGGCTGCCGCTCTTCCGCCGTTCGAAGGTCGCCTTCCGCGCGGGCGGCGGCAGCCATCCGGCGATCGCGGCGTTCGTGTCGGCGGCGCGAACCGCCGTGGGTGCCCCCGCGTCGGGCGCGGTCTGACGGGCTCTCCTGCCGATGCGAAGCGGGAATCGGGAACCTCGGCGGCCCGCACGGTGTATGAACTGTAGGACCGAGATCGTCGAAGGGACCCGGCTGTGCAACGCCCCGCAGTACCCGCCGTGTTGGCCGCCGCCGTGCTGCTGCTCTCCGCCTGTTCGGGGGGCGGGGACGGCTCGGCGCCCGAGAAGAGCTCACCCGCCGTGACCAGCCCGGGCAAGGGCGGCTCGCCGTCCGGGACCCCGAAGTCCGAGAACCCCGACCTGCCGCCCGCCGAGGGCTCGGCGAAGCTCGTCAGGACCATCGCCGACGGCCTCGACTCGCCCTGGGGACTCGCGGTACTGCCCGAGGGCGACCTGCTCGTCTCCTCGCGCGACAAGGGCACCATCACCCGTATCGACGTGAAGAGCGGGGAGAAGACCGAAGTCGGCGAGGTGCCGGGGGTCGCGCCCGGCGGGGAGGGCGGCCTGATGGGCCTGGCCCTCTCCCCCACGTACGCCTCGGACCGCTATGTCTACGCGTACTTCACCACCGCGTCCGACAACCGCATCGCGCGGATGCAGTACGACGAGAAGAAGCCCGCGGGCGGGCAGCTCGGCGCGCCCGACACCCTGCTGCGGGGCATCCCCAAGGGCTCGATCCACAACGGGGGCCGGATCGCCTTCGGGCCGGACAAGATGCTGTACGCGGGGACGGGCGAGACCGGGGACACCGGGCTCTCGCAGGACAAGTCCTCGCTGGGCGGCAAGATCCTGCGGATGACACCGGAGGGCGAGCCCGCACCGGGGAACCCGGAGGCGGACTCGCTGGTGTACTCGTGGGGCCACCGCAATGTGCAGGGCCTCGCCTTCGACGAGAAGCAGCGGCTGTGGGCCTCCGAGTTCGGCCAGAACACCTGGGACGAGCTGAACCAGATCGGGCCCGGCAGGAACTACGGCTGGCCGGAGGTCGAGGGCAAGGAGGACGGGGGTTCGGGGGACGACGGCTCGGAGTATGTGAACCCCGTCGCACAGTGGGCGACGTCCGAGGCCTCACCCAGTGGCATCGCCTGGGCGGAGGGCTCGGTCTGGATGGCGGGGCTGCGCGGGCAGCGGCTCTGGCGGATCCCGCTCGACGGCACCGAGACGCTCGCGGAGCCGCAGGCGTTCTTCGAGGGCGAGCACGGCCGCCTGCGGACGGTGCTCGCGGCGGGCGGCAACCGGCTGTACGTCGTGACCAGCGAGACGGACGGGCGCGGATCGCCCGAGGAGGGAGACGACAAGGTGCTGCTCGTGGAGGTGCGGTAGCCGGTCCGGGGCCCGTGGAGGTGCGACAGCCGGTCCGGGGCCCGTGGAGGTGCGGCAGCCGGTCCGGGGCCCGTGGAGGTGCGGCAGCGGGTTCGAGATCCGTGGAGGTGCGGCAGCGGGCTGGGGCTCACGGTTCGCGGACCGGGCTCTTACTCCTCCTCCTGGGAGGGGACGCGTATGACGACCTTGCCCGAGGTCAGGTCGATCGGGCCCTTGCCCGGGTCGCCGTCATTGATGTCGGCCTTGGTGAGGGCGAGGCGCTTGCGCTCCTCGTCGGTGTGCTTGCGTCCCGGGTTGAAGAGCTCATCGATCAGGTTGAACATCCTGCACCTCCGCGGGTGGGCTCTTCCTGCCCAACGGACAGGCGCACCGGCGAATTCCCGTGGCGGCCCGCGACCGTGCGCGCCAGGAGGTGCCCGACGGATCACGCCGCCGGGCCGTCCTTCCGCCGGACACCCCCTAGAACAGCCGCAGCCGGTGCGCCATCGCCGCCGCCTCGCCTCTGCTCGCCACCCCCAGCTTGCCCAGGATGTTGGAGACGTGCACGCTCGCCGTCTTCGGCGAGATGAACAGCGCCTCGGCGATCTGCCGGTTGGTCTGGCCCTCGGCCACCAGGCCGAGCACATCCCGCTCGCGGCTGGTGAGTCCCAGGTCGTCGAGGGGATGCGCCCGCTTTGGGGCCGACGGCGCGGGCTCGTCGTCGAGGGCGAGCCGGGCCCGCTGGGCCAGCAGCGATATGTCCTCGGCCAGCGGCTTCGCCGACAGGGTCTCGGCCAGTTCCCGCGCCGGACGCAGCAGCTCCGCGGCCCGGGCCCGGGCCTCATCGTCGGCCCCGGCGGCGAGCAGCGCCTCGGCGTACCGGTACCGCACGCGGGCCAGCGCATACGGGCGCTCGACGCCGTCGAAGGCCGCGGCCACCTCGGCCCAGTCCCCGGCACCGGCGCGCCCTTCGGCACGCAGGAGTTCGGCCCGTACCCACCGCTCGTACGCCTGCCAGACCGGCACGGGCGTGGCCACGGACCGGGCCGTGCGGCGGATGGCCTCGACGGCGCCCGCCCTGCCGGGCTCCGCCGCGGGCAGCCCGCGGGCGTCGGCCTCCGCGGTCGCCGCGGCCAGCAGCAGTGGCCAGACATAGCGCTGGGAGCCGGGCGCGAGGCCCTGTTCCAGGGTCTGCGCCAACTCGGCGCGTACGTCACCGATCCGGCCCTCACCGGCCGCGATACCGAGGGAGAGCCGGACGAGAGGAAGGGTGTACTGGGGCTGGGGGTCGTGCCGCCCGTAGTGGCTGCGAGCCTCCGCGAGGTACCGGGTGGCGGCGTCCCACTCGCCGCGGTACAGCGCGAGCCGGGCGAGGCGTTCACCGGCCGAGACCCGGGGCTTCTCGCCGGCGCCGGAGGCGATGACCTCGTGGACCGCCTCGATGGCCTCCTCCCATTTCCCGCTGTTGATCAGGGACTCGGCGAGATTGGCCCAGACCCAGCCCTCGACCCCGGCCAGCCCGTAGCGGCGGCAGAATTCGATGCCGGCGCGGCCGTACTCGATCGCCTCGGTGGAGCGGCCGATGCCTTCGAGCGAGGAGGGCAGATTGATGTGGACGCGGGCCAGGTCGCGGGTGAGGGTGCCGGCGGCGATCCGTTCGCGGACGGCCAGCATCATCGCGATGCCCTGATCCACGTCGCCGGACTCCACGAGCAGTCCGCCGAGGGTGAGCCGGGCATTTGCCTCGATGCTCTCGGCGCCGACCATCCGCGCGTACTCCACGGCCCGTTCGGCGGCGGCCAGCGCCTCCGGTCCGGGGGCGTGCAGCGAGGCCCAGGTGGCGCGGTGGGTGAGGATCTCGGCGTGCACCGCGGTGGGTTCGAGGCCGCGCAGGGTTTCCTCGGCGCGGGTGAGCTCCGGCAGGCTGTCGCCGCGGCCGAGGGAGGACACCAGCCAGGCCTTCTGGTTCCAGAACCAGGCCTCGCGCAGCGGGTCGGGCTCCTCGCCGAGCAGCCGGATGGCCCGCTTGGTGATCTTCAGGGCGCGCTCGCGCTCACCGCAGAAGCGGCCGGCGACCGCGGCCTCCGCCATCAGGTCCAGATACCGCAGCGGCTTCGTCTCCGGATCGCAGCCGCACGGCGGATACGCCTCCGTGAAATCGACGGGCCGCAGCTTCTCCCGCACCTCCTCGCCGGCCTGGTCCCACAGCTCCATCGCCCGTTCGAGGAGGCGCAGTTGCTCGGCGAAGGCGAAGCGTCGGCGGGCGACCACGGCGGCGGCCAGTGTGGCGGGGAGTGCCTTGGCGGCGTCCTTCGCGTGGTACCAGTAGCTGGCCAGGCACGGGGCGTGCTCGTCGTCGCGGACCAGCGTGGGATCGGCCTCCAGGGCCTCGGCATAGCGGCGGTTGAGGCGGGTGCGCTCGCCCGGCAGCAGATCATCGCTGACGGCCTCGCGCAGCAGGGAGTGCCGGAAGCGGTAGCCGTCACCGCCCGGGGCGGCGAGCAGAAGGTTGGCGCCGACGGCCGCGCGCAGCGCCTCGATCAGCTCGTCCTCGCCGAGCCCGGCGACGGCCGCAAGCAGCTCGTACTCCACGGTGGAGCCGCCCTCGGCGACGACCCGGACGACCCGCTGGGCGTCCTCGGGCAGCGCCTCGACCCGTACGAGCAGGAGATCGCGCAGGGTTTCCGGCAGGGCGTGATCGCAGTCGTCCTCGGAGCAGGCGAGCTCCTCGACGAAGAAGGCATTGCCGTCGGAACGCTCGAAAACCCGCTCCACCAAGGCCTCTTCGGGCTCGGCGGCCAGGATGCCGGCGAGCTGGCGGCGCACCTCGGCGCGGGAGAAGCGCGGCAGTTCGATCCGCCGCAGGGTGCGCAGCCGGTCCATCTCGGCGAGGAGCGGGCGCAGCGGGTGGCGGCGGTGGATGTCGTCGGAGCGGTACGAGGCGAGGACGGCCAGGCGGCCGCTGCGCAGCGTACGGAAGAGATACGTGAGCAGATGGCGGGTGGAGGCGTCCGCCCAGTGGAGGTCTTCGAGCACCAGCACGACGGGGCGCTCGGCGGCGAGCCGTTCGAGCAGCCGGACGGTGAGCTCGAAGAGGCGGGCCACACCCTCGTCCTCCTGCTGCGTGCCGCCGCCCGGCAGCACCCGGGACGGGTCCGACAACTCGGGCAGCAGCCGGGCCAGTTGCTCCTCCTGGCCGAAGGCCGCGGCGGCGAACTCCTCGGGGAGGCGGCGCCTGAGCGCGCGCAGCGCGGCGGAGAAGGGGGCGAACGGCAGGCCCTCCGCGCCGATTTCGACGCAGCCGCCCACCGCGACGACGGCGCCGCCGCGTTCGGCGGCCGCACAGAACTCCTCCAGGAGGCGGGTCTTGCCGACCCCGGCCTCCCCACCGAGCAGCAGCGCCTGCGGCTCGCCGGCCTCGGCACCGGCGAGCGCTTCGTTCAAAAGGGTCAGCTCACCGGCTCGGCCGACGAACACGGGACTGACGGACCTGGTCTCCACAGGGCCGAGCATCGCACGCGGGTCCGAGCGCGCGGCACCCCGCTCGGGCATGAGGCCGGTCACCTGGGGTGATGCGGGCTTACGGCTGCCGGGGTGGGTGGGCCGCCGGGCGGCGGGACGGTCCGCCGCCCGGCCGAGGGAGTGGGCGGGCGGGCGCCCGCCGGGGCGGTTGCCACTGCCGTCCGGTGGCTGCGTCACCGTCTCCATGTGCGCTCCCCCGCCCGCAGTTCAGGCGGCGGCCACGAAGGGAGGCCTGCGTCGGCCGTTCCTCACCCGCCCCTCCGGGTCCTGGCCCGCATCGCGGCGGGCGCGGCGCAGCTTGCGGGCCTCGGCGGTGCGGTGCTGCACGGTGGCCTCGCGGGTGAGGTCGGCCTGGCGGTACTCGAACATCTCGTAGTCGAACATCTGCTGCTCCCCTGGGAGTCGGCGGCCGGTCGGTCCGGCCTCTCGCTCTCTGCGATGCCTCGACTCTCGCCTCCCGGAGGGGTGCGGCGCATCGGGAGAACTCCGCATCTGCGGGGGCCGGATGCCTTAGGCCGTCCGGCCCGCCTGCTTATGCAGGCCTAAGGCCCCCGGATCCGGGGGGAACGGAGGATCCAGGGGCCTCAGGCGGTCTCGGGGAGGCGGGGTTCGGGGGTTCGGGGGTTCGGGGACTCGGGGACTCGGGGGTTCGGGGACTCGGGGACTCGGGGGTTCGGGGACTCGGGGACTCGGGGACTCGGGGACTCGGGGACTCGGGTAAGAGCTACGACGGCTTACGTGGTCGACGGGAGCGACAGGTACAGGTCGAGGTACTTGGCCACGGCGAGCGCCAGGCCCAGGACACCGAGCGCCAGGCCCGCCCAGGCGACGGACTTGGTCCACGGCGCCTGTACGCGGTTCGGCACCCCGAAGGCGGGGCGTACCAGCACGAACGCGCCGAGCAGCAGCGCAAGCAGGGCGAAGGCACCGCCCACGACGGCGGTGGCCTGCCAGGCATCGCCGTAGACGGCCTGCACCTGCTCGGCGACGCTCGCGGTGGTGGCGGTCTCCAGCTGACCGATCAGGGAGGCTCGGGCGGAGGCGACCGTCCCGACCCAGCTGCCGGTCAGGGCGACGATGCCGAGCCCTGCGGATACGACGGCGACGGCACCCTGGCCGACGGCGGGGACGGCACCGGGCTCGGCGCCCTCCGCGCCGACTCCCACTTCGCCGACGCCCTCCGGTTCGGCGCCCTCTTCGCCGACGCCCTCCGGTTCGGCGCCTTCTTCGCCGACGCTCTCCGAGTCGGCCCCGCCCGGGCCCTCGGCCCCCGCGTCGGCCTCGGCCGGTACGCCGTCCACGGCCTGCGCGTGGCCTTCGGCCGGCTCCTCGTTCCCGACGAGGCTGGGGGCAGCCGCTTCCGGCGCGCGCTTCTCGGTCTCAGTGCTCATGGTGCGCACGCTAGGCGGCCCGTCTGAGAGCTTGCTTAACGCCGCCTCGGCAGCGGTCCCCCGGCGCCTCAGCGCTCGCTCGTCGGCGCGACGACGGCGGCGGCGTCCGGTGCGTGTCGCGTGGTGGCGGCGTCAGTGGCAGGGGCAGTGGCAGTGGCAGTGGCAGTGGCAGTGACGGTGTCACTGGCAACGTCAGCGCCGGATTCGGTGGCGGTCGTGGGGGCCGCGCCCGGGACCGGTACGTCCCGCCGGACCGGTACGTCCCGCTGTTCCGGGGGTTCGATGCTGATGCGGGGGAGGATGCGGTCCAGCCAGTTCGGGAGCCACCAGTTCGCGCCGCCCAGCAGGTGCATCAGGGCGGGGACCAGGAGGGTGCGCAGGACGAAGGCGTCCAGGGCCACCGCCGCGGCGAGTGCGATGCCGAACATCGCGATCACGCGGTCGCCGCTGAGAACGAACGCCAGGAAGACCGAGATCATGATCACCGCGGCCGAGTTGATCACCCGGCTCGTCTCCGCGAGACCGACCCGGACCGCCCGCCGGTTGTCGCCGGTCTCCAGCCACTCCTCGTACATCCGGCTGACGAGGAAGACCTGGTAGTCCATGGAGAGCCCGAAGAGCACCGAGACCATGATCACGGGCAGGAAGGGCTCGATGGGCCCCGCGCTGCCGAGCCCCAGCAGACCGGTTCCCCAGCCCCACTGGAAGATCGCGACGACCACCCCGAAGGCCCCGGCGACGGCGGCGATGTTCATCGCGGCGGCCTTGAGCGGGATGCCGATCGAGCGGAACGCGAGGAGGAGGAGCACGCAGCCGAGGCCGACGACGATGCCCACGAAGAGCGGCAGCTTGCCGATGATGATCTCGGCGAAGTCGTCGTAGCCGGCGGTGATCCCGCCGACGTGGGTCTCCAGGGAGGTGCCCTGTGCGGCGGCCGGCAGGACGTCGTCGCGGAGGGTGTCGACGAGGCGGCTGGTGTCCGCGGACTGCGGCGAGGAGGTGGGGACGACGGTGAGGTGAGCGACCTGCCCGGTCTCGTCGTAGGTCACCGGCGTGACGGCCGCAACGCCCTGCGTGCCGGCGAGCTCGCCGGTGAGCTGGTCGAGCGCGACCCGGTCCTCCGCGCCGTGCACCTCGGCGGCGATGGTCAGCGGCCCGTTGACCCCCGGTCCGAAGCCCTCGGCGAGCAGGTCGTAGGCCTGGCGTGTGGTGGTCGAGCCCGGATTGTTGCCCTGGTCGGAGGTGCCGAGCCGGAGCGAGAACGTGGGCAGCGCGAGCACCGTGACCACGAGCAGCGCAAGCGCGCCGAGCAGCTTGGGCCGCTTCTCCACGAAGGCCGACCAGCGCGCGGCGAACCCGGTGGGCAGCTCGGGTGCGGGCCCTTCGGCGACGAGCCGGGCGCGTTCGCGGCGGCTGAGGGCACGCATCCCGATGTACGAGAGGAGCGCGGGCAGCAGGGTCACGGAGGCCGCGACCGTGAGCACCACGGTCAGTGAGGCGGCGATCGCCACACCGTTCAGGAAGTTCAGGCGCAGGATCAGCATCCCGAGCAGCGCGATGCACACCGTGGCGCCGGCGAAGACCACCGCACGCCCGGTGGTGGCGACGGCCTCGCGGGCCGCCTGTGCGACGGGCAGCCCTCGTTTGAGGCCGCGCCGGTGGCGCGTGACGATGAACAGCGCGTAGTCGATGCCGACGCCGAGCCCGATGAGAGTGCCGAGCATGGGCGCGAAGTCGGCGAGTGTCATCGCATGCCCGAGCAGCACGGTTCCCGCGTACGCCGTACCGACGCCGACGAGCGCGGTGGCGATGGGGATCAGGCTCGCGGCGAGCGAGCCGAAGGCGAGGAAGAGGATGACGGCGGCGACGAGTACGCCGACGATCTCCGCGACATGGCCGGTCTTCGCCTCGGTGGCGCCGACCGCGGTGCCGCCGAGCTCCACCTGCATCCCGTTGCCCTCGGCCGCCTTCGCGGTGTCGACGAGGGCCTGTGCCTGGGACTTGTCGATGTCGTTGGCCGGCTGCTCGAAGATGACCTGGGCGTACGCGGTGTGCCGGTCCTCGCTTATCTGCCCCTGACCCGCCTGGCGGTAGGGGCTGATGACGGTGGAGATCCCGGGCAGCTCGGTGATCTTGTCGAGGGTCCGGGTCATCGTCTGCTGGACGGCGGCGGCGTCCACCGTGCCGTCCTCGGTGTGCCAGACGACGGTCTCGCGGTCCCCGCCGAGCTCGGGGAAACCCGATTCGAGCAGTTCGGCCGCACGGCCGGACTCGGTGCCGGGAACGCTGTAGTCGTTGGAGTACGCGCTGCCGGCCGCGAGGGCCGCGGTGCCGGTGCCGAGCAGGGCGGCCAGCCAGAGGAGTACGGCGGCCAGTCGGTGCGTGATGCACCACCGTGCGAGTGACGCCACCTGGCTGCTCCCTGGTCGTTCGAGGTTCTGTGGTCCGGGAACAGCTCTGGAGGAACTCGTGCCCTGGGTGTCGGGCCCCGGATGCCTGCAGGCTCGCCACGCGCTCACTCTCGCAGCGATTGGTGATCGATTGTCCCTTTCGTGGCCATCCTCACAAGGGGTGCGACGAGGCCTCCATCACGCTGTTCCACGTGGACGGAGGCCGCATCCGGTCCAGGTCCGTCCGGCCCAGGAGCACGCAGGCCGCCCACCGGGCGCGCAGGTCGGCACCCGGCGCGCAGGCCGTGCACCCGGCGCGCAGATGCGAATGGGGTGGCGCCCGGACCGTGGTCCGGGCGCCACCCCTCGGCGAAGCGGGCTCAGCCCTCGACGCCCAGCTTCTCCAGGATCAGCTCCTTGACGCGCGCCGCGTCGGCCTGGCCCCGGGTCGCCTTCATGACCGCGCCGACCAGTGCACCGGCGGCCGCGAGCTTGCCGGACTTGATCTTGGCGACGATCCCGTCGTTGGCCGCGATGGCCTCGTCCACGGCAGCGGACAGCGCGCCCTCGTCCGAGACGACCTTCAGACCGCGCTTCTCGACGACCTCGTCCGGCGTGCCCTCGCCCTTCAGGACACCGTCGATGACCTGGCGGGCCAGCTTGTCGTTGAGGTCACCGGCGGCAACGAGCTCGCAGACCCGGGCGACCTGCGCCGGGGTGATCGGCAGCTCGTCGATGGCCCGCTGCGACTCGTTGGCGTTACGGGCCAGCTCGCCCATCCACCACTTGCGGGCCTGGTCGGACGGGGCGCCCGCCTCGATCGTGGCGACGATCGCGTCGACCGCGCCCGCGTTGAGGATGGACTGCATGTCGTGCTCGGAGATGCCCCATTCCTCGCGCAGCCGGTTGCGGCGTACGCGCGGCATCTCGGGCAGCGTGGCACGCAGCGCCTCGACCCACTCGCGGGACGGGGCCACGGGCACCAGGTCGGGCTCCGGGAAGTACCGGTAGTCCTCGGCGTTGTCCTTGATCCGGCCTGAGGTCGTGGAGCCGTCGTCCTCGTGGAAGTGGCGGGTCTCCTGGACGATCGCGCCGCCGTCCTTGAGCACGGCCGCGTGCCGCTGGATCTCGAAGCGGGCGGCGCGCTCGACGCTGCGCAGCGAGTTGACGTTCTTCGTCTCGCTGCGCGTGCCGAACTCCTTCGTCCCGTGGGGACGCAGGGACAGGTTCACGTCACAGCGCATCTGGCCCTTGTCCATCCGGGCCTCGGAGACGCCGAGCGCCTTGATCAGCTCACGCAGCTCGGCCACGTAGGCCTTGGCGACCTCGGGGGCCCGCTCGCCCGCGCCCTCGATCGGCTTGGTGACGATCTCGATCAGCGGGATGCCGGCGCGGTTGTAGTCGAGCAGCGAGTGCGAGGCGCCGTGGATGCGGCCGGTGGCGCCGCCCACGTGCGTGGACTTGCCGGTGTCCTCCTCCATGTGGGCGCGCTCGATCTCCACGCGGAAGACCTCGCCGTCCTCCAGCTGTACGTCGAGGTAGCCGTCGAAGGCGATCGGCTCGTCGTACTGGGAGGTCTGGAAGTTCTTCGGCATGTCCGGATAGAAGTAGTTCTTCCGGGCGAAGCGGCACCATTCGGCGATCTCGCAGTGCAGCGCGAGGCCGATCTTGACGGCCGACTCGACGCCGGTCTCGTTGACGACCGGCAGGGCGCCGGGCAGGCCGAGACAGGTCGGGCAGGTCTGCGAGTTGGCGTCCTGGTGCAGCTCCGTGGAGCAGCCGCAGAACATCTTGGTCCTGGTGCCGAGTTCGACATGGACCTCGAGGCCCATGACCGGGTCGTACGAAGCGAGAGCGTCCTCGTACGGCAGAAGTTCGGTGGTCACGATGTAACTTTCCCTCTCAGCCCAGCAGGACGTCGTCGTCGCCGAGGCGCTTCAGCTCGCGCAGCAGCAGCGCCACACCGGTGACGATCGCGGCGGCGGAGACCGCGGCGTCGATCAGGCGGAGCGTGTCGTTCTCGGAACGCGCCTTCTTCGCCTGCTTCAGGACGCTGACCGCGCCGAAGGCGGTGGTGCCGATCGACAGGTACGTACCGGTCTTGGACTTCTTGAATCCCTTGGCCTTGGACATGGCGCTCATAGCGACGGAGCCTCCTCAAGGAGCGGGTGTCCCCACTTCTGAACGAATGCAGCTTCGACCGCCGCGCCCACCTTGTACAGGCGGTCGTCCTTCATGGCCGGGGCGATGATCTGCAGGCCGACCGGCAGACCGTCCTCGGGTGCCAGGCCGCACGGGAGCGACATGGCGGCGTTGCCGGCCAGGTTGGTCGGGATGGTGCACAGGTCCGCGAGGTACATCGCCATCGGGTCGTCGGCGCGCTCGCCGATCGGGAAGGCGGTGGTCGGGGTCGTCGGCGAGACGATGACGTCGACCTGCTCGAAGGCGGCCTCGAACTCACGGGTGATGAGCGTGCGGACCTTCTGCGCGGAGCCGTAGTACGCGTCGTAGTA
Organism: Streptomyces lothianensis; assembly: GCF_047779955.1. Lineage (NCBI taxonomy): Bacteria > Bacillati > Actinomycetota > Actinomycetes > Kitasatosporales > Streptomycetaceae > Streptomyces > Streptomyces lothianensis. Next base: position 51,096 of record NZ_JBLMKT010000053.1, read on the forward strand.
GCCGGAGCTCAGGGCGTACGTGCCGAGGATGATGCGGCGCTTGACCTCGTCACCGAAACCGGCCTCACGGGTGAGGGCGGTGACGTCCTCGGCGGACTTCGTGCCGTCGTCGCCGACGCGCAGGCCGTAGCGCATGGCGTCGAAGCGGGCGAGGTTCGAGGAGCACTCGGAGGGCGCGATCAGGTAGTACGCGGAGAGCGCCAGGTCGAAGCTCGGGCAGTCCAGCTCGACGATCTCGGCGCCCAGCTCCTTGAGCTGCTCGACCGACTCGTCGAAGCGCTGCACGACTCCGGCCTGGTAGCCCTCGCCGCGGAACTGCTTGACGACACCGACGCGCATGCCCTGCACGCTGCCGTTGCGGGCGGCCTCGACGACCGGCGGGACCGGGGCGTCGATGGAGGTGGAGTCGAGCGGGTCGTGCCCGGCGATCACCTCGTGCAGCAGTGCGGCGTCCAGGACCGTACGGGCGCAGGGCCCGCCCTGGTCGAGGCTGGAGCTGAAGGCCACCATGCCGTAGCGCGAGACGCCGCCGTAGGTGGGCTTCACGCCGACCGTGCCGGTGACGGCGGCGGGCTGGCGGATGGAACCGCCGGTGTCCGTGCCGATGGCGAGCGGGGCCTCGTACGCGGCGAGCGCGGCAGAGGAACCGCCGCCGGAGCCGCCCGGGATACGGGTGAGGTCCCAGGGGTTGCCGGTGGGCCCGTACGCGCTGTTCTCGGTGGAGGACCCCATGGCGAACTCGTCCATGTTGGTCTTGCCGAGGATGACCACGTCGGCGTCCTTGAGACGCTTGGTGAGTGTGGCGTCGTACGGCGGGATCCAGCCCTCGAGGATCTTCGAGCCGACCGTGGTCGGGATGCCCTCGGTGGTGAAGATGTCCTTCAGCGCGAGCGGGACGCCGGCCAGCGGGCCCAGCTCCTCGCCCGCGGCGCGCTTGGCGTCGACCGCGGCGGCCTGCTTGAGCGCGCCCTCGCGGTCGACGTGCAGGAAGGCGTGCACCTTCTCGTCGACCGCTTCGATACGGGCCAGGTGGGCCTCGGTGACCTGCACCGCGGTGAGCTCGCCGTCCTGGATCTTCTGCGCGATCTCGGCGGCGGTCAGCTTGATGATGTTGCTGTGGTCCGTCATGGCTTCTTAGTCCTCCCCCAGGATCTGCGGCACCTTGAAACGCTGCTGCTCCTGGGCCGGGGCGCCCGAGAGCGCCTGCTCGGGGGTGAGCGAGGGACGGACCTCGTCCGCACGCATGACGTTCGTCAGCGGCAGCGGGTGGGAGGTCGGCGGTACGTCTTGGTCGGCGACCTCGCTGACGCGGGCGACCGCGCCGATGATGTCGTCGAGCTGGCCTGCGAAGTGCTCGAGCTCTTCGGGCTTCAGCTCCAGACGCGCCAGCCGGGCGAGGTGGGCGACCTCCTCGCGCGTGATGCCAGGCATGCGGATCCTCACGGGGTGCGTGGTTCTTGTTTGGGCCCAATCCTATGGGGCGCGGGCCCGTGCCCGTGAAACGGATTCGGGGCTCGGCCCCGGGCGCCCGTCCGGGCCGGCCCGGATCACCTCGAACGCGGCGGGGCCGAGTGCTGCCGGCCGGGGCAGCACTCGGTCCGGGCAGCCGCCTCCACTACGGCCGCGAGAGCACCCGCCTCCACTACGGCCTCGAGATCGGATGCCGGGCCAGGAACCGGGCCAGGGCTTCGGCCACCGGCCGGGGCCGCTCGATGTGCAGCAGATGCCCCACTCCGTCGATGACGCACTCCTCGACGTCCGGCACGGTCGAGCTGAGGAACTCGGCGACGTCCACCCACAGGGGCCGGGTGTCGCTTCCCCGCACGGACAGCACCGGTTGACGGATCGCCGCGGCGTCGTCGGGGCCGAACCGCCACTCGGCCAGGGCCGGGAGCTCCACCCCGAAGAACGTGTCGGCGTCCTTGACCGCCTGCGCGACGCTGCCCGGCACGCGATCCTCCAGCAGGGTCCGGCAGCGCTCCCAGTCCATTCCGCTGACGGTGGACAGGAACAGCCCGAGGGCACGTTCGGCCTCCCCGTCGGCGTACGCCCCGAACGCCTCTCCCGCCTGTGCGAGGAACGCCTCGCCCGCGGGCACCGACAGCAGGGAGAGCTCCAGCAGCGCGACCGTGACGACGCGGTCGGGGTGGTCCTGGGCCAGCTGGGCCGCGACAGCGGCGCCACTCGAGTGCCCGGCCACGTGGACGCGGTCGATGCCGAGGCGGTCGAGCAGTCCGATGGCGTCGGCGACGTGGTCGGCGACGCCGACCGGCCCGGGGGTGTGGGTGCTGCCGCTCCAGCCCCTCTTGTGGTAGCGGACCGTCCGGAAGCGCCCGGCGAGTGCCGGTTCGGCGACGAGCGGCACGAACCCGTCGGCGAGAACCGGGCTGATCAGCAGGACCGGCTCGCCGGTTCCGCGGATCTCGTATTCCAGTCGGATGTCGTTCACCGTGATGGTGTCCAAGGTGTCCGAGGTGTCCTTGGCTTCCAAGGTGTCCATGGTGTCCTCCCGTGCGGTCGTGACTCACCATGGAGGCGTAAGCGAGACAGTTACCGCCGTAAGCAGTGACCGCCGTAAGCGCTTCATCCGGACCGAAGGAAATTTCCGTGACTCCTCCTGCTGGGACTCCTCCCTCGGGGACTCCTTCCTCGGGGACTCCTTCCTCCCGCGACGGGTCCGCGCTCGAGCGAGCGCGGCAGGCCGCGGCCGATGGCGCGTGGGCGGACGCCTACGCCGACTGCCTGGCCGCCCGGGAGGCGGGCGAGCTCGGCCCGGCGGAGCTCGCCGACTTCGCCGGCGTCGCGTATGCCGCGGGGCATCTCGACGTCGCGATCGAGACCTGGGAGCTGCTCCACGGCGAGCTGTCCGGGCTCGGCGAGGACAACGGCGCGGCCGGAGCCGCCGTACAGGTCGCCATGCACCTGCTGTTCGACACCGCGCTGATGGGACCGGTACGGGGGTGGCTTCGTCGCGCGGAACGCCTCCTCGACCCTGCCCAGGCCACCGCCGCGCACGCGTGGTTCGCGGCGGTGCGCGCATTTGAGCGTCTGCTCAGCGGTGACCTGGACGCGGCCCGGCGCTGGGCCGACCGGGCGGTCGGGACCGGCTCGCACACCGATCCGGCCGCGGCGGCGATCGGGCGTACCGCGCAGGCCCGGCTGGTGATTCTCGACGGCGAGGTCGAGCGGGGTCTGGCCCTCCTCGATGACGCCGGCGCGGCCGCGATGTCCGGTGGCCTCGCCCCGCTGTCGACCGGAGTCGTCTACTGCGAGGTGGTGTGCGCACTACAGGGCCTGGCCCAGTACGACCTGGCCGAGCAGTGGACCGAGGCGATGGATCAGTGGGCGCACACGAACGCGATCGGCAGCCTGCACGGCCGGTGCCGGGTGCACCGGGCCGAGATCCTGCGCCTGCGGGGCCACTGCGCGAACGCCGAGCAGCAGGTGCTGCTGGCCTGCGACGAGCTGCGTCCCTACGTGCGGCGCGAGCTGGGCTGGCCGCTGACGGAACTGGGACGGATCAGGCTGCGGCGCGGCGACCTGGCCGGCGCCGAAGAGGCGCTGCTCGCCGCCCATCGCCTCGGATGGGATCCCGAACCCGAACTTTCACTCGTCCGGCTCGCCAAGGGCGATACCGATGCGGCGGCCGCCTCGATCCGGGAGGCACTGCTGCGCCCGCTGCCGGTGCCGTCGAAGGAACTGCCTCCCACCACCGAGCTGCGGCGGGCTCCGCTCCTGGACGCTCAGGTCAGAATCGCCATCGCCCGCGGCGACCCGAAGACGGCGCGGGTCGCCGCCCGCGAGCTCGATGAGGTGGCCGTCCGCTTCGGCAGCAGCGCGCTTGCCGCGTCGGCACTGCGGGCGCGGGGCGAGGCCTCGCTCGCCGAGGGCGATGCGGCCGGTGCGTCGGCGGTGCTCAGCGACGCGGTACGTGCCTGGAGCGAGATCGGTGCTCCCTTCGAGGCGGCCGAATGCCGGCTTCGCCTCGCGGACGCCCGGCGCGCCCTGGGCCTTCCATGGGCCGAGGCCCTCGAACGGGAGGCGGCGCGCACCGAGCTCGAACGGATCGCCCGCCCGCGCGCGGCCGACGAGGCGCGGACGGCGGAGGCCCAACCGGACACGTTCGTCCGGGAGGGCGACTCCTGGCGGATCGTCTTCGAAGGCCGACGCGTGACCGTCCGTGACAGCAAGGGGATGCACCACCTCGCCCGGCTGCTGGCCGCGCCGGACCGGGAGTTCCATGTCCTGGACCTCGTCGCCGCCGAAAGCGACGCCCCCGGCGCCGTGGAACGTATCTCCCGCGCCGGCGACGCCGGTCCCCTCCTGGACGACCGTGCCAAGCGGATGTACCGCCGACGGCTCGCCGAGATCGAGGACGACATCGAGGAGGCCCGTGCCGACAACGACATCGCCCGGCAGGAACAGACCGAGTTCGAGCGCGATTTCCTGATCGGCGAACTCGCCAGGGCCGTCGGGCTCGGCGGGCGCGACCGGCGCGCCGGCGCGGCCTCCGAACGGGCCCGGTCGGCCGTCACCCAGGCCGTGCGGAAGGCCATACGCCACCTCCGCGACGCCTCTCCACCGCTCGGCGACCACCTTGACCGCACAATCCGCACGGGGACCTACTGCGCATACGTCCCCGACCCGCGCGTGCGCTCCCCGTGGTCCACCTGACGGCTGGACCTGGAGGCGCGTGTGAACCGGGAGGCGCGTGTGAACCGGGAGGCGCGTGCCGTTGAGCTCGGACGCGCGTGCTGGTGAGCCTGGAGGCGCGTGCCCGGTTTCACGGGGCAGCAGCCGCCTCCCCAACCTCACAGGGGAAATACGCCTAAGGCGCGCCGGCCTCCAGCTCGGCGGGCCGCTGCCACCCCTTCGCCCCCCGCGCCAGGAGCCACGCCGTCGTCTCGTCGGCCGGCATCGCCGCCGCGACGAGCCAGCCCTGGACCGCGTCGCAGCCCAGGTCCCTCAGGCGCTCCCAGGTCTCGTCGTCCTCCACGCCCTCCGCGACCACCACGAGGTGCAGCGAATGCGCGAGGTCGACCGTGCAGCGGACGATCTCCGCGTCCTCCGCGTCCACCGCGAGCTTGGCGACGAACGAGCGGTCGATCTTGAGTTCGCTGACGGGGAGCCGGCGCAGGTGGACCAGTGAGGAGTAGCCGGTGCCGAAGTCGTCGAGGGACATCTTCACGCCGTGGCCGGTGAGTCCGGCGAGCGTGTCGGCCGCCCGCTGCGGGTCCTCCAGGAGGACGTGCTCGGTGATCTCCAGCTGCAGCGCACCAGCGGGCACCCCGTGGCGCGCGAGCCGTGCGGCAACGGATCCCGCGAAGCCGGGGGTGTGCACATCGCGCGGCGAGACGTTCACCGCGACCGGCACCTCCACGCCCTGCGCACGCCAGCGCGCGACCTGGGCGAGGGCCGTGTCGAGCACGTACTCCGTGAGGTGCGGCATCAGCCCGGACGACTCGGCGATCGCGATGAACTCGTCCGGTGGGACCCTGCCGCGCTCGGGATGCACCCACCGTACGAGCGCTTCGAGCCCGGCGACCTGCCCGTCGAAGCGGACCTTGGGCTGGTAGTGCAGTTCGACCTCGCCCGCGTCGAGTGCTCGGCGCAGATCGCCGAGCAGGCCGAGGCGGTCGGGGGTGTTGGAGTCCCGCTTCGATTCGTAGACCTCGACGCCGGTGCGGTCCACCTTGGCCTGGTACATCGCCACGTCCGCCCGCCGCAGCAGTCCTTCCGCGTCGACCGCGTGGTCGGGGTGGACGGCGAGGCCCGCGCTCGCTTCGAGGACGAGGGTGAGCCCGTCGAGATCGAGCGGCGAGCTGAGTTCGGCGACGAGGAGGCGGCCGATGCGCTTCGCGGTGGTGGTGGAGTCGCAGGTGGGCAGCAGCACGGCGAACTCGTCGCCGCCCAGGCGCGCGGCCTCGGCGCCCCTGGGCAGGGCGCGGCGGAGCCGGTCGGCGATCTGCAGCAGCAGCCGGTCGCCTGCGAGGTGTCCGAGCGTGTCATTGACCGAACGGAAACGGTCGAGGTCGATCAGGATCAGCGCGGAGCGCGCACCGGTCCGTTCGGCCTCGTCAAGCGCGGCCCAGGCCCGCTGAAGCAGCCACTGCCGGTTGGGCAGTCCGGTCAGCGGATCGCGCAGCTGCTCCTCGGCCCGCGCCCGCGCGATCCACAGCGTGGAGTCGAGGGCCACCAGCGGGATCGCGAAGAGCGGCAGCAGGATGGGCCGGGCCATGGCGACGACGCAGATCAGGGGCGCGATGCCGAGCAGTGCGACGCCGACGAGGCCCTGGCGGACCAGGGCGGTACGGGCGACGGTGGGCAGTCCGGCCGCATGCGGAGCATGCGAATACCAGAGCAGCAGCCGGGTGACGACGAGGTAGGCGCCCGCCACCAGCACGAACTCGGGCACCGCCCACAGGTCCCAGGTCTCGGGCGTCCAGGGTTTCTCCACGGTCGGCGCCTGGCCGAAAGCGGCCATGATCAGTGCTCCCGCGCCGATCCCGAGCACGTCCACCGCGCCGTGCAGCAACCCCTGCCGCCATCGGCTGCGGCGGGCGGCGCCCACCAGGACGATCACGGTGAGGCTGACCATCCCGGCCGGCACCCAGCCGTAGAGCAGCAGGACGGCGAGCGTGAGGGCGGCGCCCGATCCGGTGCCGCCCCACCAGCGCTCACGGCCGAGCGCGACCAGATGGCCGACGATCACCCCGACGAGGACGGCGAGGGACCAGCCGACGGTGGAACCGGGGAACAGGGCATGATGCCCGCTCAGCGCGCTGTACACGCCCGCGCCGAGCAGGACCGAGGCGAGAGTGATCACCACAGTGGGCAGCGCGGGCAGCGCCCATGCCCAGGGCAGCCGGGAGACCTGTTCGGCGCTCTCGGTCGGTTTCATTCCCGTCCCTCTCACAGCCGGCGGTGCCCACGACACGGCAGCGCACCATCCCAACAGTAGGCCGCAGAAGGCTGCAAAGGGCAGCTGTCGAGCACGGTTGCCCGAATGCCACCCGGCCACCCGTATGCATCTGGTATGCGCCGAACGGGTGGCCTTCAACCGCTACTCGGGTACCGGAACGGCAACGTCCCTGGCGGCCTCCGGCCCCTGTTCGAGCAGGACAGCGAAGCCTTCCTCGTCCAGAACAGGCACCTTCACCTGCATGGCCTTGTCATATTTCGAACCAGGATTGTCACCGACCACGACAAAGGATGTCTTCTTCGAAACCGAGCCGGTCACCTTCGCTCCGCGGCTCTGCAGCGCCTCTTTTGCGCCATCCCTGGTGTGGTGCTGCAGCGTGCCCGTGACGACGACGGTGAGGCCCTCCAGCGGACGCGGCCCCTCGTCCTCGCCGCCTTCCTCCTCCATCCGGACGCCCGCCGCGCGCCACTTGCGCAGGATCTCGCGGTGCCAGTCCTCCGCGAACCACTCCTTGAGCGCGGCCGCGATGGTGGGGCCGACCCCGTCGGTGTTCGCCAGCTCCTCCTCGCTCGCCTGCTCGATGCGCTCCAGGGAGCGGAACTCGCGGGCCAGCGCCTGGGCGGCGACCGGGCCGACGTGACGGATCGAAAGACCGTTGATGATCCGGGCCAGCGGGCTGTCCTTGGCCTTGGCGATGTTCTCCAGGAGCGCGACCGCGTTCTTCTTCGGCTCGCCCTTCTGGTTGGCGAAGACCGTGACGACCTTGTCCTCGCCAGTCTTCGGATCCCGCTTGGGCAGCCCGCTGTCCTTGTCGAGGACATACGCCTTGATGGGGAGCAGGTCCTCGATCGTGAGATCGAACAGATCGCCCTCGTCCACCAGCGGCGGGGTCGCGGGCTCCAGCGGACCGGTCAGCGCCGCCGCGGCCACTCCCCCGAAGTGCTCGATGTCCAGGCATTCGCGGCCCGCGAGATAGGTCACCCGCTCGCGCAGCTGCGCCGGGCAGGTGCGCGCGTTGGGGCAGCGCAGGTCGATGTCGCCTTCCTTCATCGGCCGCAGCGCCGTGCCGCACTCGGGGCATTCGGCGGGCATCACGAAGGCGCGCTCGCTGCCGTCGCGCAGATCGACGACCGGGCCGAGGATCTCGGGGATCACATCGCCGGCCTTGCGCAGCACCACGGTGTCACCGATCAGCACCCCCTTGGCCTTGACGACCTCCTGGTTGTGCAGGGTGGCGAACTCGACCTCGGAACCGGCCACCTGCACCGGCTCCACCTGCGCGTACGGCGTCACCCGGCCGGTGCGCCCGACGCCCACGAGGATGTCGACCAGCTTGGTGTTGACCTCCTCCGGCGGGTACTTCCAGGCGATGGCCCAGCGCGGCGCGCGGGCCGTCGAGCCGAGCCGCCCCTGCAGCGGGATCTCGTCGAGCTTGACGACCACGCCGTCGATCTCGTGCTCGACCGAGTGCCGGTTCTCCCCGAAGTACGCGATGAACTCCCGCACGCCGTCGAGGCCCTTGACCACCCTGTTGTGCCGCGCGGTGGGCAGGCCCCATTCGCCCAGCAGCTCATAGGCCTCGGAGAGCCGGGAGATCTCCAGACCCTCACGGGCACCGATGCCATGCACCACCATGTGCAGCGGGAGGGTGGCCGTGACCTTCGGGTCCTTCTGGCGCAGCGAACCCGAGGCGGAGTTGCGGGGATTGGCGTACGGCTCCTGGCCGTCGGCCACCCGCCGCGCGTTGAGCCCCTCGAACTCCTCCATCGGGAAGAAGACCTCGCCCCGGATCTCCACGAGGTCCGGGATGCGATCGCCCTTCAGGCGGTGCGGGATGTCGCCGATCGTGCGCACATTGGGCGTGATGTCCTCGCCCGTTCGCCCGTCGCCGCGGGTGGCGGCGCGGGTCAGGCGACCCTTCTCGTACGTGAGGTTGACGGCGAGGCCGTCGATCTTCAGCTCGCACAGGAAGTGGTAGTCGGTGGTGCCGACATCGGCCGCCACACGGTTCGCCCAGGCGGCGAGCTCCTCCTCGTCGAAGGCGTTGTCGAGGGAGAGCATGCGCTCGCGGTGCTCGACCGAGGCGAAGTCCGTCTGATAGGCGCCGGCGACCTTCTGGGTCGGCGAGTCCGGCGTCCTCAGCTCCGGGTACTCCTCCTCCAGCGCTTCGAGGGAGCGCAGGAGCTTGTCGAAGTCACCGTCGCTGATGACCGGTTGGTCCCGCACGTAGTAACGGAACCGGTGCTCCTCGACCTGTTCCGCGATCTGCGCATGGCGCTCACGCGCCTCGGCAGGCACCGATGACGTGCCGCCTGCCTGCTCCGAGCCCAGCATCCTGTGTCCTCCGTATACCCCGTGTGCCCCGTCGGCCTGTCGTCCCGCGTCGGACGCGGACACCCGCGCCCCGAGCCCCGTCACTCAGGGTTGTCCGCGAGCGAGCGAGCCGCCGCGACGCAGTGGGCGAGCGCCTTGCGGGCATACGCGGGCGAGGCGCCCGCGAGTCCGCACGACGGCGTGACCACGACCGAATCCGCGAGCAGCCCCGGATTCAGGCCCAGCCTTCGCCACAGCGTCCTGACACCCATGACGTTACTTGCCGGGTCTGACAATGCGGTGTCGGTGGACGGCACGACTCCGGCGAACAGCTTCAGACCGGCCTCCACACCCTCACCGACCGCTTCTTCGTCACGGTCTGTGAGCAGAGCGGCGTCGAAGGAGACACCGGCGGCCCCCGCGCGGCGCAGCAGCGCGAACGGTACGTCCGGGGCGCAGGTGTGGACGACCGAAGGACCGTCGTGCGCCTCGATCTGGGCGCGCAGCGTGGACTCGACGAGCTGGCGGTCCACGGCGCGGTGGGTGCGGTAGCCGCTCGCCGTCCTGATCTGCCCGCGCAGGACGGCGCTCAGCGAGGGCTCGTCGAGCTGCAGCACGAGCTCGGCTCCGGGAATCCGGCGGCGGACCTCGGCGAGGTGCTGGGCGAGCCCCTCCTTCAGGGATCCCGCGAGATCGCGGCAGGCGCCCGGATCGGACAGCGCGGACTCGCCGTTGCGCAGCTCGGTGGCGGCGGCGAGCGTCCACGGGCCCACGGCCTGGACCTTGAGCGGGCCCTCGTAGCCCTGGGTGAACTCCTCGATCGCGTCGAGGTCCTCGCCGAGCCAGGACCGGGCGCGCCGGGTGTCGCGCCCGGGACGGTCGCCGAGGCGCCAGCCGCTGGGTTCCACGCGGGCGTACAGCTCCACGAGGAGGCCGAGGGTGCGGCCGATCATGTCGGCGCCCGGGCCGCGGGCGGGCAGTTCGGGCAGGAACGGGAAGTCCTCGAAGGTCCCGGCCACGGTCTTGGCGGCTTCCCGGGCGTCGCCGCCGGGCATCGAGCCGACGCCGGTGGCGGGGCCCCAGGGGGTGCGCGAATCGTTCACCACGGAAGGGTAAGTGGTGAGCGGGGCGGGTGGCGCGGAGCACCCCCCCCCGGGGGCGGGCCTTGCGGCCGCTACTGCCGCCTCTGCCGTTTCTGGCGTTTCTGGCGTTTCTGGCGTCTCTGCCGTTTCTACTGCGGCTGCCGTCTCTGCCGTTACCGTCCCGGCCGTACGGAGAGGTCCGTGATCTCCGCGTCCCGGGGCAGGTCCAGAGCCGTCAGGATCGTCGTCGCCACCGACTCAGGGTCCATCCAGCGCGCCGGGTCGTAGTCCTTGCCCTCCTGCTGGTGGACCTTGGCCTGCATCGGGCTGGCGGTGCGGCCCGGGTAGACCGTGGTGACACGGACGCCGTTCGGCTTCTCCTCGTGGCGCAGGGAGTCCGCGAGGGCCTTCAGACCGTGCTTGGAGGCCGCGTACGCCGACCAGTCCGCGTGTGCGTTGAGGCCCGCGCCTGAGTTGACGAAGAGCACTTGGCCCTGGGTGAGGCGGAGTTGGGGCAGGAAGTGGCGGGTCAGTTCGGCCGGGGCGATCAGGTTGACCTCGAGCTGGGCCCGCCAGATCTTCGGGGTCAGTTCACCGACCGGGCCGAGGTCCACGACGCCCGCGCAGTGCAGCAGCGAGTCCACCCGGTCCGGCAGCGACTGGTGCGAGAACGCCCAGGACAGCCGGTCGGGCTCGGCGAGGTCGCCTACGAGGGTCCGCGCGCCCGGGAACCGCCCGGCGAGCTCCTTCGCCCGGCCCGCGTTGCGGGCGAGCAGCACGAGGTCGTCGCCGCGCTCGTGCAGGCGCGCGGTGACGGCGGCGCCGATGCCCGAGCCCGCTCCGGTGATCACATGAAGAGACATGCCCTCATCGTGCCAGCAGTTGCCCGCCCCACCGCACACGCCCCGCGCGGCCCGGCGACCGCCCGGCCCGTGGTCGCCCGCTCGGCCCGGACGCCGCCCGCCGGCCCGTGTTCGCCCCGCGCGGCCCCCGAGGATCCGTGACCGGCCCACGCAACGCGAGGCCCCCGACGCACGGTTGCCGCATGAACATCTGCGTCTTCCTCTCCGCCGCCGGCCTCGACGCGCGCTACACCGGCCCCGCCCGGCAGTTCGCCGAACTCCTCGGCAAGAGCGGGCACACCCTGGTGTGGGGCGGCAGCGATGTCGGTCTGATGAAGGTCGTCGCGGACGGGGTGCAGGAGAACGGCGGCCGGCTGCTCGGCGTCTCGGTCGACTTCCTCGCGTCGAAGGCGCGTCAGGTGAGCGCCCCGGACGAGATGATCACCACGCGCGATCTCGCCAAGGGGGTACCCCCTGCTCCTTAAGAGCTTGGGGGAGGAAGGCGCAGCTTCTGGGGAAGGCGGATGCCGTGGTCGTCATGGTCGGCGGTACGGGCACGCTCGACGAGGCCACCGAGATCCTGGAACTGAAGAAGCACGGCCGGACCACGAAGCCCGTCGTGCTGCTCAACACCGCGGGTTTCTACGACGGCCTGCGGCAGCAGTTCCAGCGGATGGAGGACGAGGGCTTCCTGCCGGTCCCGCTGGGCGAACTGGTGTTCTTCGCCGAGGAGCCGGCCGGTGCGCTCGCCTATCTTGAGGAGTCCGTCCCGGCCCCCTGGGCGGCCGCCCGCTCCTTGCGCGCGTGCCGCACGCGGATCTTCGACTGCCCGTGCGGCCTCTCCTCCCAGTCCGCCATGAACCGCGCGTCGAGCCCGTACCGGGCGGCGAGCGCGGTGAGGGTCTCGGTCCGGTAGTAGAAGTCCTCGTGCAGGACCTGGTGTTCCTTGCCCCGGGTGCGGTCGAAGGTGAAGTCGAAGAAGCCCTCGGGCTTCAGGACGCGGCCGATGTGCGCGAAGCACTCCTCGATGACGGGCAGCGGCGAGTGCGAGAAGACGCTGTGCGCGTGCACGATGTCGAAGTGCGCATCGGGCAGGAAGTCGAAGGTCAGATCGTCCGCGAGGGTGAGGTACGGCAGCTTCGCCTGCAGTTCGTGGCGGACGAGCGTGTCCTCGGCGGCGAGCAGGATGTCGGGCGAGATGTCGATGCCGTAGTAGTGGCCGGGCCGCAGGTGGTCGATGAAGAGGCGTCCGGCCCGCAGGTTCCCGCAGCCGATCTCCAGCATCCGGTGCTCGGCGCGCAGGCCGTGCTCCACCAGGTAGTCGAACTGCATCCGGCCCAGCCGGTTCCACCGGCTGACGGAGGGTCCGCCGCCGACCGCGGCCTCGGCGCTGCGTGCGGCATCGGATGCCATCACGGCGCGGTAGTAGCCGATGTGGTCGCCGCGGTATCTGAGCCGCAGCAGGGCATCGCGCGCCGAGCGCCGTACGTGTGCCGGCACCCGGCCCGGGTGGCGCAGCGCGTAACGGGCCTTGTGCAGCACGGATCCGCGGTTTCTGGACAGCCTGCCGGGTTCCATGAACGCCTCCATGACACCGAGTGCATGATGGGTGGACCGATGGTCGCGGTGCGTGATTCTGGCATGGTTTCCGTCGGGAAGAGCCCAGGCGTCAACCGCGCTGTACGGGGTGTCGGTGGCCGCACCGGCGGGCCCGTCCGCGGTGCCCGATCACGAGGAGGACCGAGCCATGAGCCAGGGACACACCATCACCGTCGAGCAGGGCACGCAGCGGGTGCGCGCGGTGCACGACGGTCAGGTCGTCGCGGAGAGCGCGCGCCCGCTGGTGCTGCGCGAGACCGGCTGCCCGGTGCGTTACTACCTGCCGCCCGAGGATGTGCGTACGGAACTTCTGACGCCTTCCGAGACGCATACGTACTGCCCGTTCAAGGGCACCGCCTCCTACTGGTCGCTGCCGGGCGGCACGGATGCCGTGTGGGCGTACCCGGATCCGAAGCCCGAAGTCGCCGACATCAAGGACCACTTCTGCTTCTACGCAACCGAAGAGCTGTGAAGTAGCAGCTCAGGGTAGGTGCTTGAAATTCTCTGAAGTTTTTTCCTCATACGGCGATGAGTTCCGGTGACGTCCGGGGTCTGCACCGTCATGGACACCCTTGGAAAAGTTCTGTCGCGCGACGGAACCCCCATCGCGTACGAGCGGACCGGTGCGGGCGGCCCGGTCGTCATCCTCGTGTGCGGAGCCCTGTGCACCGGTACCACCGAGGACGGGCCGCTGGCCCGGCGGCTCGCGGCCCTCGGCTGCACGGCGGTCACCTACGACCGCAGAGGCCGGGGTCACAGCGGTGACACCCTGCCGTACGCGGTGGCCAGGGAGGTCGAGGACCTCGCCGCGGTGATCGATTCGGTGGGCGGGCGGGCCGCGCTGCACGGCAATTCCTCGGGGGCCGCGCTCGCCTTCGAGGCGGCTGCGAGCGGCCTTCCGGTGACCCATGTCTCGGGCTACGAACCGCCGTTGACCCTCGACGAGATCGGCGTCGGAATGCGCCGGGAGCAGGCGGAGCGGCTGCGGGAACTGCTCGCCGAGGACCGCCGCGCCGGCGCGGTCGAACAGTTCATCTCCGGCACCGGGGCACCCCCGGAGGTCATCGAGGGGCTCAGGCGTTCACCTCTGTGGCATGAGTGGGAGGCGCTCGCACCGACGATCGCGTACGACTACGAGGTGCTCGGTGACAGCCTGGTGCCCGTCGACCGGATATCGCGGATCGACGTACCGCTGCTCGTGGTCAACGGTGCGTCGAGTTTCGCCTGGATGGCCGAGTCGGCCGAGCTCGTGGCCCGTTCGGCGCGCGCGGGCCGCCATCTCACCCTCGAAGGGCAGACCCACATGGTGGACCCGGATGTGCTGGCTCCGGTGCTCGCCGGGTTCTACGCCAATGCGTAGCTGAACGGGAGGCGCGTATGGACGGGAGGCGCGTATGGACGTGAGGCGCGTATAAGGGTCAGGCCGCCGCCGTGGCCCGTGTGGTCGCCGCGATCGTGGCGGAGCCCACCACACGGGTGCCGTCGTAGAGGACGACCGCCTGGCCGGGGGCCACACCGCGCACCGGCGCGTCGAAGGCGACCCGCAGCTCGCCGTCCACGAGCTCGGCGGTCACCGGGGTCTCGTCGCCGTGGGCGCGCAGCTGGGCGGTGTAGCGGCCCTCGCCGACAGGGGCGGTGCCGCACCAGCGGGGCTTGATCGCGGTCAGCGCGGTGACGTCGAGGGCATCGACGGGACCGACCGTCACGGTGTTGTTCACGGGCGAGATGTCGAGCACGTAGCGCGGCTTCCCGTCCGGGGCCGGGGTGCCGATCCTGAGGCCCTTGCGCTGGCCGATCGTGTAGCCGTACGCGCCCTCGTGCGTGCCGAGCTTCGCGCCCGACTCGTCGACGATGTCGCCCTCCGACTTGCCGAGGCGGTCGGCGAGGAAGCCCTGGGTGTCGCCGTCGGCGATGAAGCAGATGTCGTGGCTGTCGGGCTTCTTGGCGACCGCGAGCCCGCGGCGCTCCGCCTCGGCGCGGATCTCGTCCTTGGTGGTGACGGTGTCGCCGAGCGGGAAAAGCGCGTGCGCCAGCTGCCGGTCGTCGAGGACGCCGAGCACGTACGACTGGTCCTTGGCCATGTCGGAGGCGCGGTGCAGCTCGCGTGTGCCGTCCTCCTTGGTGATCACCTGCGCGTAGTGGCCGGTGGCCACGGCGTCGAAGCCGAGGGCGAGTGCCTTGTCGAGCAGGGCGGCGAACTTGATCTTCTCGTTGCAGCGCAGGCACGGGTTCGGGGTGCGGCCCGCCTCGTACTCGGCGATGAAGTCCTCGACGACGTCCTCGCGGAAGCGCTCGGCGAGATCCCATACGTAGAAGGGGATGCCGATCACATCGGCCGCGCGGCGCGCGTCGCGGGAGTCCTCGATGGTGCAGCAGCCGCGGGCACCGGTGCGGAAGGACTGCGGATTCGCCGAGAGCGCCAGATGGACACCCGTCACATCGTGGCCCGCTTCGGCGGCGCGGGCGGCGGCGACGGCGGAGTCCACACCGCCGGACATGGCGGCGAGGACGCGGAGGCGCTGGGGCTGCTGGCGAGGAGTCTCAGTCATAACCCCTCCAGAGTAAGCCGGAACCAATGGGCGCCCTCCACCCGTTTGTCTGTACGGAGATCGAATCGGCCGGATCGGCAGAGGGGGGTGGCCGTGGGCCAGGGCCAGAACACGGGCAAGGGCGGCACAAACAAGGGCGGTGAGGGGGTTCCGCGGCGGGGGCTGCTCATCGCCACGGGGGCGGCCGTCGCCGCCGGGGTCACCGCGCTCGCGTTCCACGAGGACCTGGGGCGGATGTGGTGGCGGATCCCGGGCGTGGACAAGCCGCGCACCGAAGGGGAGGTGGACCAGCCGGGGGCGCGCTGGGTGGCGGCCTCGGCGGCGAACCTGCGGACCGCGGACCGGCCCGCGGACTACCGGATCGACCGGATCGTGGTGCATGTCACGCAGGGGAGCTATGCCTCGGCGATCAAGGTCTTCCGGGATCCGGCGCACGCGGCGGCCGCGCACTATGTGATCCGGGCCGAGGACGGTGAGATCACGCAGATGGCGCGGGAGCTGGATGTGGCGTACCACGCCGGGAACCGCTCGTACAACGAGCGAAGTGTGGGCATCGAGCACGAAGGGTTCGTGGACCGGGCCTCGTCCTTCACGAAGGTGATGTACGAGTCCTCGGCCCGACTGACCGCGGACATCTGCGGGCGGTACGGGATACCCGTCGACCGGGAACACATCGTGGGGCACAACGAGGTGCCGGGGGCCACGCATACGGATCCTGGGCCGCACTGGGACTGGGGGCGGTACATGGAGTTGGTCCGGCGGGCGGCTGCTCGGCCGAAGGGGGCGACGACTACGTAACGGGGCGGGGGGTGGCCGTGCGCCCTGGGGGCGCCGGCCGCCCGCCGCGGGGCGGCTGGATGCGTGGCCGCTGGGGTGCGGTTCCAAGTGCCGCGCCGCGGGGGTGCCGCTGCGCCCACCCGTGCCGCCCTGCGGCACGACTGCCCGCAGCTGGGGGGACTTGGCTGCGCCCGACTGCCCGCAGCTGGGGGGATCAGCTGAGGCCGGCTGCGCGGGCGCGTTCCACCGCGGGGCCGATCGCCTTCGCAACGGCATCCACATCGGCCTGGGTCGACGTGTGGCCCAGGGAGAAGCGCAGCGTGCCCCGGGCCAGGTCCGGATCCGTGCCGGTGGCGAGGAGGACGTGGCTGGGCTGGGCGATGCCCGCTGTGCAGGCGGAGCCGGTGGAGCAGGCGATGCCCTGGGCGTCGAGAAGCAGCAGCAGGGAGTCGCCCTCGCAGCCGGGGAAGGTGAAGTGGGCGTTGGCGGGGAGGCGGTCGGCCGGGTCGCCGCCGAGGATCGCGTCCGGGACGGCATCCCGTACGGCCTCGATCAGCGCGTCTCGCAGCCCGCCGATCTCCGAGGCGAACTGCTCGCGCCGCTCGACGGCACTGTGCGCGGCCACCGCGAAGGCGGCCGCGGCGGGCACGTCGAGGGTGCCGGAGCGGACCTGCCGCTCCTGGCCGCCGCCGTGCAGCACGGGCACGGGGCTCTGGTCGCGGCCGAGCAGCAGCGCGCCGATCCCGTACGGCCCGCCGATCTTGTGGCTGCTCACGGTCATGGCGGCAAGCCCGGATGCCCCGAAGCCGACGTCCAGCTGACCGAAGGCCTGCACGGCATCGGAGTGCAGCGGGATACCGAACTCGGCGGCGACATCGGCGAGTTCGCGTACGGGCAGGACCGTGCCGATCTCGTTGTTCGCCCACATCACGGTGGCGAGGGCGACATCGTCGGGATTGCGCTCGACGGCCGCGCGCAGCGCCTCGGGGTGCACCCGGCCGTAGGAGTCGACCGGCAGGTACTCGACGTCGGCGCCCTCGTGCTCGGAGAGCCAGTGCACGGCGTCGAGCACGGCATGATGCTCGACCGGGCTGCACAGGACGCGGGTGCGGGCCGGATCGGCATCGCGGCGAGCCCAGTACAGCCCCTTGACGGCGAGGTTGTCGGCCTCGGTGCCGCCGGAGGTGAGAACGACCTCGCTGGGCCGCGCGCCCAGCGCCGCCGCGAGCGTCTCCCGGGCCTCCTCGACGGTGCGGCGGGCCTGCCGCCCGGGGGCGTGCAGTGCGGAGGCGTTGCCGACGGTGGCGAGTTGCGCGGTCATCGCCTCGATCGCTTCCGGCAGCATCGGGGTCGTGGCGGCGTGGTCGAGGTAAGCCATGGTGCTGCCGATTCTACGAGGCGGCGCGTGGCCCTCCGTCCGCGCGCCCCCAGGCCCTGTCTCAGCGCCCCATCGGTGTACGCGCGAGCTGGCGGGACTGGGCGACCAGGCGGTCGTTCGAGTCCCAGATCTCCGCGTCCTCCTCCAGGAATCCGCCGGCGAGGTTGCGGGTGGTGATGGCCACACGCAGCGGGCCGGGGGCGGGACGGCAGCGGATGTGGACGGTCAGTTCGACCGTGGGGACCCAGCCCTGGATGCCGAGTTCGAAGGCGGTGGGCGGCAGGGCGTCCACCGCGAGCAGCAGGGAGAGCGGGTCCGCGTCGCGGCCGTCGGCGAGGCCGAACCAGGAGCGCATCTCGCCCTTGCCGGAGGGCGCGCCGAGTGCCCAGCCGAGCGTGGCCGGGTCGAGCTTCAGCCAGAGGCGGTCGGTGATGGCGGTGCTGCCCTTGATGGGCGTGGGCGCGTCCTGCGGGCCGAAGCACTGGTCCACCGGCGGGATGACGGGCTGGGCGGCGGAGGTGCGGACGTCGTCCGGGAGGGAGTCGAGGTCTCCGTAGGAGGCGAGGACGCGGATGCGTTCCACCTCGCGGCCCTCCTCGTCGTACTGCAGGAGGGAGGCCTGGCCGGTGGAGAGGGTGCGGCCGGTGCGGACGGTCTCGGTGCGGACGACGGCCGGGCCGGGCTGGGAGGCCGTGAGGTAGTGCGCGGAGACCGTGAAGGGGTCGGGGTGCGGGAGCGCCTGGCCGAGGGCGCGGCCTATGACGGCGAGCAGATAGCCGCCGTTGACGGCGTTGATGATGGTCCAGCCGGCGGAGAGTTCCGCCTCGTAGACCCCGGGCTCGCGCAGGGTCACCGCGGTGTCGCGGTCGAACTCGCTGTCCCCGATGGTGGCCTGTGCAGTCGCTCCCTGAGTCATGAGATGCACGGTACAACAGATGAATACTAAGCGGTAGCTTTGTGATCCGGGGCTCCCCGGGCCCCGCTCCGGCCGCCTGGCCCCACTCCTCTACTTCCCCACTCCTCTACTTCCCCTACGCCCCTGCTACTTCCCCTACGCCCCTGCTTCCGCTACGACCCGTCCTCCTCGCTCACCCGTGACCTCCGGTTCCACGCCCTGGGCGCGCGCCAGTGGTAGCGCATCGCGAGCAGCCGCAGCACGAAGGCGGTGATCACCGCGGCCGCGCTGGTGAAGCCGTTCAGGGCGTCGTAGCGGATGCAGAGCACGACGATGCCTGCGCCCACCATCGCCGGCACGGCGTACAGATCGCGGTCCCAGCGCAGCAGGGAGGGGATCTCGTTGGCGAGGACGTCGCGCAGCACACCGCCGCCGACCGCGCTGGCCAGGCCGAGGGCCGCCGAGGAGGTGAGGCCGAGCCCGTACTCGTATGCCTTCGTGGTGCCGGTGACGCAGAAGAGGCCGAGGCCCGCCGCGTCGAAGGTGTTCACCGCGCCCTGGATCCGCTCCACCTCGGGGTGCAGGAAGAAGACGAGGGCCGTGGCGAAGAGCGGGGTGAGGAAGGTGCCGAGGTCGGTGAAGGCGGCGGGCGGTACGGCGCCGATGATCACGTCACGGAAGATACCGCCGCCGAGGCCGGTGACCTCGGCGAGAACGGCCATGCCGAAGACGTCGAAGTTCTTGCGTACGGCGAGGAGCGCGCCGGAGATCGCGAAGACGAAGACGCCGGCGATGTCGAGCCCGTGTTGGACGGAGGGGGTGAAGAGGTCTTGCAGCACGGTTCATTCTGACGTGTCCCTGGCCGTGCTCCGCGCCCCGGCCCGTTCCTGGGCAAGGCTGCCCGAACAGGGCGAAGCCCCCGGAGGACGTCCCGGGGGCTTCGCGGGTGCCGGGCGGGCCGGCGGGGTGCTGCGGTGCTACTTCTCCGTGGCCGGAGCGGGCTCCTTCTCGGGCTCCGCCCCGACGCCGGCCTTCTCGGCGTCCGCCTCCTCGGCCTCGGTCTCGACCTCCGCCTCGGTGTCAGCCGACTTGTCCGGCTTCACCTCGGCGTCGCCGGACTTCTCCGGCTTCACCTCGGCCTGCGCCGACTTCCCTTCGCCGTCCGCCTTCTCGGCTTCCGCCTTCGTGTCCGCCGGGTTCTCCGGCTTCGTCTCGGCTTCGGCCTTCTCGGGCTCGGTCTTCTCGGGCTCGGTCTTCTCGGGCTCGGTCTTCTCGGGCTCGGTCTTCTTGAGCTCGCTCTTCTCGGGCTCGGCCTTGCCGTCCGTAGCCTTGCCGTCCTCGGCCTCGGTGGCCTTCGCCGGTGCCGAGCCGCCGTCGTCGCCCGCGGACTCCTTGCGCGCACCGGGGACGGTGGCGGGGGCCGAGGTGCCGATCTGGAGGACGCCGGACTCGATGTCCTCCGCGAAGTGGCAGGCCACGCGGTGGCCGCTGCCGACCTCCCGCAGCCCGGGCCGCTCCTCCTTGCACCTGGGCTGCGCCCAGGGGCACCGGGTGTGGAAGCGGCAGCCGGGCGGCGGCTTGGCGGGCGAGGGCAGATCGCCGTGCAGCAGAATCCGCTCGCGGGTCTCCTCGACCGTCGGGTCCGGGATCGGCACCGCCGACATCAGCGCCTTGGTGTACGGGTGCTTCGGCTCCGCGTACAGCGCGTCGCTCGGCGCCTCCTCGACCAGCGAGCCCAGGTACATCACGCCGATCACATCGGAGATGTGCCGTACCACCGCGAGGTCGTGGGCGATGACGACGTACGTCAGGCCCAGTTCCTCCTGCAGCTCGTCGAGCAGGTTGACGACCTGCGCCTGGATGGACACGTCGAGCGCGGAGACCGGCTCGTCGCAGATGATCACATCGGGTTCGAGGACCAGCGCGCGGGCGATGCCGATGCGCTGGCGCTGGCCGCCGGAGAATTCGTGCGGGTAGCGCGAGAGCGCGTTGGCCGGCAGACCCACCTTGGTGAGGATCGCGCGGATCTTCTCCCGGCGCTCCTCCTGGTCGGCGCCGATCCCGTGCGCGGCCATGCCCTCGGAGAGGATCGACTCGATGTTCTGGCGCGGGTTGAGGCTGCCGAGCGGGTCCTGGAAGACCATCTGGAGCCGCTGCCGCTTCTGTCGCATCTCCTTCTCGGAGAGCTTCGCCAGATCGGTCCCGTCCAGGACGACCTCGCCGCTGGTGATGTCGACGAGGCGGAGCACGGCACGGCCGAGCGTGGTCTTGCCGCAGCCCGACTCACCGACGAGACCGTAGGTCTGGCCGGCCTCGACCTTCAGGGAGATGCCGTCGACCGCGTACACGTGTCCGACCGTGCGGTCGAAGAACAGGCCCTTCTTGATGGGGAAGTGGACCTTGACGTCGTTCAGTTCGAGCAGGCTCATGCCGTGGTCCTCCCCTGTGCCGCCGCGCCGGCGTTGTCACCGTCCGGGGTCACGGTCTCGACCGCTTCCCGGACGGGGTTGACGCAGCGGACCTGGTGGCCCTCCGCGGCGGGCACGGTCAGGGCGGGAGTGCCGGTCAGGCACTCCATCGTGTAGTGGTCGCAGCGGGGCGCGAAGGCGCAGCCGTCGGCCCAGGCGATGCGGTCGTTGATGGAGCCGCGGATCGGCTTGAGCGGCTCGCCGCGCGGCGCGTCGAGCCGCGGGATCGATTCGAGCAGGCCGTGCGCGTACGGGTGCATGGGGTGGGCGAACAGCTCGTGACGGTCCGCGGACTCCACCGCCTTGCCCGCGTAGAGCACGTTGACCTGGTCGCACAGGCCGGCGACGACACCCAGGTCGTGGGTGATCATCAACAGCGCCGTGCCCTCCTCGTCCACCAGCTCCTTGAGGAGTTCCAGGATCTGCGCCTGGATGGTGACGTCGAGTGCGGTGGTCGGCTCGTCCGCGATCAGCAGGCGCGGCGCGCAGGCCACGGCCATGGCGATCATCGCGCGCTGGCGCATTCCGCCGGAGAGCTGGTGCGGGTACTCCTTGAGCCTGCGGGCCGGGTCCGGGATGCCCACGCGGTCGAGCAGATGGGCCGCTTCCTTGCGGGCGGCTTCGCCCTTGAGGCCGCGGTGCCGCTGCAGGATCTCGGTGACCTGGACCCCGATGGGGATGACCGGGTTCAGCGAGGACAGCGGGTCCTGGAAGATCATCGCGAGCTGGCTGCCGCGCATGTCCCGCAGTTCGCTCCGGCTCATGGTGAGGAGGTTCGTACCGTCGAAGTCGGCGCGACCGCCGAGCTTGACGCCCTTGTCCGGCAGCAGGCCCATCAGGGCGAGCGAGGTCACGGACTTGCCGCAGCCCGATTCGCCCACGAGGCCCACGACCTGGCCCTGGTCGACGTCGAAGGAGACGCCGTCGACCGCCTTGGACTCGCGGCCGCGGCCGCCGAAGGTGACGGTGAGTTCGTCAACGGAAAGCAGTGCCATGGCGGATCAGCCTCGCAACTTCGGGTCGAGCGCTTCGCGCATGGCCTCGCCGAGGAGCGTGAAGCCGAGGGCCGTGATGATGATGCCGACGGCCGGGTAGACGGCCATCATGGGGGCGTGGGCGAAGTACTGCGATGCCTGCGAGAGCATCACACCCCACTCGGGGACGGCCGGGTCGGGGTTGCCGAGGCCGAGGTACGACAGGCCCGCGGCCTCGATGATCGCGGTGGCGAGCGAGAGGGTCGCCTGCACGATCACCGGGCTGAGCGAGTTCGGCAGGATGTTGGTGAGGACGATGCGCCGCTTGCGGATACCCAGTGACTGGGCCGCCAGCACATAGTCCTTGCCGCCCTGCGCCAGCATCGAACCGCGCAGCAGACGCGCGAAGATGGGGATCTGCACGACACCCACGGCGACCATCACGGTCGTCAGGGACTGGCCCATGACGGCGGCGATCGACACGGCGAGCAGCAGCGAGGGCAGTGCCAGCATCATGTCGATGACACGCATGACGACCGTGTCGACGAGCTGGCCGGTCCGCCCGCCGAGCGTCGCGGCCGCACCGGAGGCGAGGCCGATGAGGGCGCCGACGATCAGGCCGATCAGCATCGAGACGACGCCGACGAGCAGGGTCTGGCGGGCGCCGACGAGGAACCGCGAGAAGGTGTCGCGGCCCAGGTGGTCGAGGCCGAACCAGTTCTCCCCTCGAGGGCCGACGAACTTGCCCTGGTTGACGAAGACTTCGTCCTTCCAGGTCAGCGCCTTCGCGCTGTACGGGGCCACCCAGGGGCCGATGATCGCCACGATGACGAAGACGGCGATGACGATGGCTCCGGCGATCGCCATCTTGTTGCGCTTGAGCCGCCCGTACGCCTCACGCCACAGGCTGCCGCCGCTGGTGGTCTCGTTCTGCGCGGTGAGCTCGGCGAGCCGGTCGATCTTGGCTGCTTTGGTGCTGGTGGTCATGTCAGTGCACCCGCACTCTCGGGTCGATGATGCTGTACGCGAGGTCGACCAGCAGGTTGATCAGGACGTACACGATCGCGATGAGCATGATGAAACCGACGAGCACGGGATAGTCGCGTCCGTCGATGGCGGTGCGGATGAAGGAGCCGATGCCGCCGAAGGAGAACTCGCCCTCGGTGAGCACCGCTCCGGAGAGCAGGGAGCCGGTCAGCAGACCGACGGAGGTGACCACCGGCAGCAGTGCGTTGCGCAGGACGTGGCGTCCGCGGACGACCCTGCGCTCCAGGCCCTTGGAGTTGGCGGTGCGGACGTAGTCCTCGCCGAGCACTTCGAGGACGCTCGCACGGGTCATCCGGACGATCACCGCGAGCGGGATCGAGGCCAGGGTGATCGCGGGCAGCACGAGGTGGTGCAGGGCGTCGACGGAGGCGTCGAACTCACCGGTCAGTACGCCGTCCAGGACGGCGAATCCGGTGACGTCCGTCGCGTTGATCCCGGTGGACTGGCGCCCGTACGTCGGGAAGAGACCGAGCTCCACGCCGAAGACCTGGCGCAGGATCATGGCCAGGAAGAAGACCGGGATGCAGATGCCGACCAGGGAGCCGGAAACACTGCCCATGTCCAGCCAGCCGCCGCGCTTGCGCGCCGCGAGATAGCCGAGCGGTACACCGACCACGACGGCGATGAGCATGGCGAACAGGGCCAGTTCCACGGTCGCCGGGAAGCGCAGCGTGAACTCCTCCCAGACCGGCTGACCGGTCTGCACGGAGGTGCCGAGGTCGAGTTCGACCATGCGCTTGAGGAAGCGGCCGTACTGGACGATGACGGGCTGGTCGAGCCCCAGTGCCCGGTTGATACGCGCCACATCGGCTTCGGTCGCCCGCTCGCCCAGGATCGCTGAGGCGGGTCCGCCGGGCAGTCGATTCAGCCAGATGAAGAGAAGAATCGACAGGCCGAACAGGGTGGGTATGAGCTGAAGCAGTCTGCGTACGACTAGTCGCAACACCCCGCGTGCCCTTTCTACTTGCTTGAGACGTGCTGGATACGGGTCCGCCCGGTCACCGGGTTGCAGTGACCGGGCAGAACCCTGCGTGCTTGTGTGCTTACTTGAAGGAGACCTCGGAGAAGTTCTCCTGCGTCAGCGGGGAGACGTTCGGCGGGACGACGTCCTTGCCGAAGGCGATCGCCGGCGGGGAGGACGAGATCGGGACGCCCGGCAGGAAGTCCATGATCGCGACGTTGGCGGCCTCGTACGCGGCGACACGGTCCTCGGCCTTGCCCACCTTCGACCCGGCGTTCACCGCGTCGAAGATCTTGTCGTTCTTGAAGCCCCACTGGGAGTCGTACTTCGAGAACCAGGTGCCGATGAAGTTGTAGCCGTCGTTGAAGTCACCGGTCCAGCCGAGCAGGTAGACGGCGCAGCCGCCGTTCTCCACCGTGTCGAGGTAGTCCGGGCTCCACTTCATGGGCTTCGGGGTGACCTTGACGCCCGCGGCCTCGAGGTCGGCCTTCAGAAGCTCGAAGATGTTCTGCGGGTTCGGCATGTACGGCCGGGTGACCTCGGTCGGGTAGCAGAAGTCGAGCTTGAGGCCCGACTCGCCCGCGTCCTTCAGCAGCGACTTGGCCTTGGCCGTGTCGAACTCGTACTTCTTCACCTTGTCGGTGTGACCGGCGATGGTGTCGGGCATGAACTGCGTCGCGACCTTGCCGCCCTCGGGCAGCTGGGTGTTGACGATGTTCTCGCGGTTCATCGCGTGCGCGATGGCCTGGCGGACCTCGGGCTTCTCGAGCGCCTTGTTCTTCTCCTGGGTGTAGCCCAGGTAGAGGAGGTTGAAGACGTCACGGGTCGGGACGTTGAAGCCCTTCTCCTCCAGCGCCTTCACATCGGCGGGCGCGACCAGGTCGTAGCCGTCGATGTCACCGCCCTCGAGGGCCTGGCGGCGGCCCTGCTCGGTGTCGATGGTGCGGAAGACCAGGTTCTTGACCTTGGCCTTGTCGCCCCAGTAGCCGTCGAAGGCCTCAAGGGCGACTTCCTTGTTGCCCTTGTTCCACTTCTTGTACTTGTACGGGCCGGTACCGGCCAGCAGGCCGACCTCCTGGCTGTACTTGGGGTACGTGATCGCGTCGCCGGCCTCCTTGACGGCCTGCTTCTCGTACTCCTTGATCGACTTCGGCGAGTGGATCGCCAGAGCCTGGAGGGAGAAGCCGCCGGGGAGCTGCGCGGAGGACTCGTTGACCTCGATGACGGCCGTGTTCTCGTCCTTGGCGGTGCAGGACTTGTAGTTGGCCTTGGGGGTCTCCTTGTCCTCGTTCTTCGCGAAGCCTCCCATGATGTACTGCCAGTACGTGGAGACCGCGGAGGACTGGTAGGAGCCCTTCCAGTTGAACCAGTGGTCGTAGTTCGCGCACACGGCGTCGGCGTTGAACGTCTCGCCGTCGTGGAACTTGACGTCCTTGCGCAGGTTGAACGTCCACACGGTGCCGTCGTCGTTGCTGGACCACGTCTCGGCGAGGCCGCCGACCATCTTCGAGCCACCCGACTCGTGCTCGATCAGCGCCTCGAAGACCTGACGGGTCACCCGGAACGTCTCGCCGTCACTCGCGAGCGCGGGGTCGAGGGACGTCGGGTCACCGGCGCCGGCGAACACGAAGGTGTCCTTGCCGCCGTCCTTGCCCTCGTCGCCCTTGTCGCGGTCACTGCCGCACGCGGTGACGACCAGCGTGGCCGCGACGGCCGCCGTGGCCATACGCATGCCACGGGATTTAAGTATTCGCATTGCTCCACCCCTGAGTTCGGCGAATGCCGGGAGATCATGAACTGGGCCGCACACTACAGTCACCGCTCATCACGGTGAATGGTCCGCATAGCGGTGATACCTAGATGAGACCCAGGGTCCCAACAAATCGGGCACGTACGGGACATGGCGCCCCTACCGGTGCGATCGCCCTTCGATGGGGGCGATTCGGCGCCGTTTTCGTGCGGATCTGGTGATCATCCGAGGTGGGGGCCGTGTGATCGGCCCAAACCTCAGCCCGCCGGGGGGTAGCCGTAGCCGCCGGCCGCGTGGGCCTCGCGGTCGTAGAACGGCCGGGAATTGGCGCGCAGCCACAGCGTGACGGGGTCGTATGCGTCGGACATCGCGACCGTGGAGACCGGCAGACCGTCCGGGACGGCGGTGATCGACTGCTGCATCATCACGCGCACCGAATCGACCGCGGCCGGGGACGTGTCGTATACATCCAGGCCGATCGCCAGATAGGGGGCGCCGAGCGCGGGCTGCACCCAGGCGCGGCGCAGGGAGCGGACGGCGGGGGTGCGGTGGGCGTACTGGCTGAGCTGGGCGTAGAACTGCGTGATGTCGAGGCTCGGCTCGGAAAGGCGCAGCGGCCCGGCCGGGACCTTGGCGAGACCGGTGGCGATACGGCGCAGATCGAGCCACGGGATGCCGACGCCGCCGCCCGGGGCGTGCGGGTTGAGCCACAGGCCGTAGTGGTCGGGGTAGAGGGTGTGGGCCACGTCGAGCCCGGGGACGACCTCGTGCGCCCTGGTCCAGCCGGAGGCGGCCAGCTCCTCGGCGGAGGTCACGCAGGGGGCGTACGAGAAGCCGTCGACCTCCATGTTCCCGTACTGGGCGTCGGGCGAGCCCGCCTGACCGTGCCAGAGCAGCATCCAGATCCGGCCGTCGGTGATGGCCTGGAGCAGCGCCTCGTACGCGTCGTACCGCCCGGGGGCGACCTGGCGCAGCATCTGCTCGACCTGCCCCCAGGGTCTCGAATGCGCTCGACCCGGGGAGGCCCCATCGGCCGCAGCCGTGCCCGACGCACTCACTCTTGACCGCCCCTTCGCCCCGTTTTCCTATACTCCGCACCGGTACGACCGCCGTCGTAGGGTCGGCGGCAACGTACCTGCCCGGCTATGTAACCAGCTTATGCGGCACCCCTGACAGGAGCTTGACGCTCCCCGCGAGTTATCGGTGCGGCTGTGTCCGGTCGGTGCGGCCGTGCCGCCGGGCGGCCGGTGCGGCCGTGTCGCCCCGCGGCCGGTGCGGCCCTGTCGCCCGGCGGCCGGCCGGGTGGCCATGCGCTCCGTGCGGCTGTCAGCGGCGGTAGAAGGGCGTGACCTTCGAGGTCATCCAGTCGCCGACCGGGTCCTGGGCCACGTCGAGAAGGACCAGATTGACCGGCCAGGGCGGTGCGATGCGGCCCAGGGCGCGGCCGAGGGCGTCCATCGGGAGGTTGCGGGCCGAGCCCTCCCACTGGGAGAGCTCCACACCGACGAAGAGCACGGGGTCGGCGGTCTCGATCGCGGCGAGGCAGCGGCGCGCGGTGAGCACGATGCCGGTGGCCTCGAACTCCTCGGCGGCCGCGCGCAGGAAGTCCACCGGGTCCTCCTGCCAGTCGGGCTCGTGCAGCCGGACCCGGCCGCCGCTCGCGGGGCCGTCCAGCGGGGTGCGGCCCGCCCGGCACAGCTCGGCGACGGCAGCGGGCGGCAGCGGGACACCGACCGCTCCCCCGGGGTTCACGACCAGGCCGGCCTGTGGTGGGAGGCCGCGCGCGAACTCCACGGCCGGTGCGATCGTGAACGACATCGCCGGCCCCATGACCTGCACGAGCTGCTGCTGCGAGCTGAAGACGGGGACGTACACCTGGCCCTGGATCTCGAGCGTCGGCAGGTCCAGGCTCCGGCTCTCGGGGCTCCCGCCGTTGGGCAGCGGCACCCAGACGAAGCTGCGGCCGAGCACTTCGAGGATGCGGCCGGCCGCCGCGGGGCCCGCGTCGAGACAGGCGCCGAGCACCTCTTCGAGCTCGCCCGCGGGCCAGCCCCGCGGATCCGCGTACGCGTCGGCCGGTTCCTGCGCCGGGTTGTCCATCTGCTGCCCCATCCACACTGCTCGTCTGCCGCCATGCGGCAGGTTCCTGCTTGGCGCGCACTGCCGCCCTGCGGCATGTTCCGCTGTCCGCGGGCTCGACCCTAACGCCGTACGCGGGACGCGTGCGCCCGGCCCGCACGGAAGGCCCGGCCCGCGCGGAAGGCCCGTCCCGCGCCCGGGGCTCCGGACCCTTCCCGTACGCGCAGCTCCGGACCCTTCCCGTACGCGCGGCTCCGGACCCGGCCCCGTACACGCCCCGCCCGCGCCCCGGCTCAGCCCACCCGGAACCCCAGCACCCGCAGCGTCCCGGCCGTCTCCCGGTCGAGCAGTACCACCGAGGCACAGCCCGCGGGAGTCCGGCCCGCTTCCGCGGCGCGGACGAGGCGGCGGACCGCACCGCGGTGGCGGGTGAAGGCGTAGCGGGAGACCCCACGGCCGCGCTCGCGCTGTCCGGCGAGCGCGGTGGCCGGGTCGACGTCGAGGAGCACCAGGTGCAGCGAGGCGCCGCGCCGGCGGGCCTCACGGGCCAGCCAGCGCCGTACCCACGCCTGGGTGCCGCAGTCGTGCACGACGGCCTCGGCACCCGAGCGCAGCGTGCCCCGCAGCCGCGCGTAGTGGGCGAGGCGGACGAGCGGGCGGTACAGCGCGTACGGCAGGAAGCGGGGCATGAACGCGGCCCACCGGTCGCGGGAGTCCTGGGAGTCGAGCCGGGGGCCGCGGACGGTGCGCTGGATCAGCGTGGTCTTGCCGCTGCCGGGCAGGCCGGAGACGACCACGAGATCACCGGGGGCGAAGACCAGCTTCTCGGGCCCGGAGCGGCCGCGCAGATCGCGGACCACCGCCCGCTCCGCCGCGCGGGCGGACGGGCTCGGTCGTCGCGGCGCCGCCTGTTCGGGTACCACCACGCCGTTCGTGGCACAGGCGCCTGCACCGGAGTGCTGCACAGTGATCGTCCTCCCCCTCGATGGACCGGGGACGGGCCTCCTGGTGGGTGGATCCGCCCGTGTCCGTTCCGCTCCGCCGCCGGGAGGCCGTCCTGGCACTTTGCTCTCCCGAGTGTAAAGACTCGGTAACTCACGGGGACGTGCTTTCGGAGCCAGGCTCTCGGGGTGCCCGGTTCCACTGCGACGGCTCCGCGCGGACGTGCAATGATGTGCGCGCCAACTGCATACCGGCCGTTCGAACCCGCGCGGGAGAGTCCTGGACGCCAAGAAGCGTCCGGGCGCCGAAGGAGCAAGTACCTCCCTTGAATCTCTCAGGCCCCGATACCGCGCGGACGAGGCAGATCTGAAAAGCGGGCCGCCCCGTGACAGGCGGCTCCACCCAAGGTGCAAGCCACTCTCCCCTCCCCCGCGGACGGGCGTGGTGAACCTCTCAGGTTTATGACAGATGGGGAGGACCGACCTCACCAGTCATGCCCTGGGAGCCCTTGAAATGAGCAACGCCCCCCGCCTCACCGCGCTCGATGCCCTGCATCGCTCGCTCGGCGCCACGATGACGGACTTCGCCGGCTGGGACATGCCGCTGCGGTACGCCAGCGAGCGCGACGAGCACAACGCCGTACGCACCAAGGCCGGCCTGTTCGACCTCTCGCACATGGGCGAGATCACCGTCACCGGCCCCGAGGCCGCCAAGCTGCTCGACTACGCGCTGGTCGGCAACATGGGCACGGTCGGTGTCGGCCGCGCCCGCTACACCATGATCTGCCAGGCCGACGGCGGCATCCTCGACGACCTGATCGTCTACCGCCTCGGCGAGCAGGAGTACATGGTCGTCGCCAACGCCTCCAACGCGCAGACCGTCCTCGACGCGCTCACCGAGCGCCAGGCCGGCTTCGACGCCGCCGTACGCGACGACGGTGACGCCTACGCGCTCCTCGCCGTGCAGGGCCCGCACGCGCCGGCCATCCTCAAGGCCGTCACCGACGCCGACCTCGACGGCCTGAAGTACTACGCCGGTCTGCCGGGCACCGTCGCCGGCGTCCCCGCGCTGATCGCCCGCACCGGCTACACCGGCGAGGACGGCTTCGAGCTCTTCCTGAAGCCGGAGCACGCCGAGACCGTCTGGCAGGCGCTGACCGAGGCGGGCAAGGAGTACGGCCTGGTCCCGTGCGGCCTGTCCTGCCGCGACACGCTCCGTCTCGAAGCCGGCATGCCGCTGTACGGGCACGAGCTGTCCACCTCGCTGACCCCGTTCGACGCGGGTCTCGGCCGGGTCGTGAAGTTCGAGAAGGAGGGCGACTTCGTGGGCCGCGAGGCGCTGACGGCCGCCGCCGAGCGCGCCGAGCAGAACCCGCCGCGCAAGCTCGTCGGCCTGGTCGCCGAAGGCCGCCGGGTCCCGCGCGCCGAGATGCCGGTCGTCGCGGACGGCCAGGTCATCGGCTCCGTCACCTCGGGCGCCCCGTCCCCGACGCTCGGCAAGCCGATCGCGATGGCGTACGTCGACGCGGCACACGCCGAGGCCGGTACGAAGGGCGTGGGCGTGGACATCCGCGGCACGCACGAGCCGTACGAGGTCGTCGCGCTGCCGTTCTACAAGCGGCAGAAGTAATCGCCCCCTGTAACCCCTCACGTCTCAGCACTTTCCCGCGTACAGGAGAATTCAGGCCATGAGCAACCCCACCAACCTGCGCTACAGCGAAGAGCACGAGTGGCTCTCGCCCGCCGAGGACGGCGTCTCGACCATCGGTATCACCGAGCACGCCGCCAACGCCCTCGGCGATGTCGTCTTCGTCCAGCTGCCCGAGGTCGGTGACACCGTCACCGCCGGCGAGACCTGCGGCGAGCTGGAGTCCACCAAGTCGGTCAGCGACCTGTACTCGCCGGTCGGCGGCGAGGTCACCGAGATCAACCAGGATGTCGTGGACGACCCGTCCCTGGTCAACTCGGCCCCGTTCGAGGGCGGCTGGCTGTTCAAGGTCCGCGTCACGGACGAGCCGGCGAGCCTGCTCGACGCCGCCGGTTACGACAAGCTCATCGAGGGCTGAGCCGGATGACCGACGCACTCGACCAGACCACGCTGAACCAGTCCCTGCACGAGCTCGACCCGGACATCGCCGCCGCGGTGGACGCCGAGCTGAAGCGCCAGCAGTCCACGCTCGAGATGATCGCCTCGGAGAACTTCGCTCCGGCCGCGGTCATGGAGGCGCAGGGCTCGGTCCTCACCAACAAGTACGCCGAGGGCTACCCGGGCCGCCGCTACTACGGCGGCTGCGAGCACGTGGACGTCGCCGAGCAGATCGCGATCGACCGGATCAAGGAGCTGTTCGGCGCCGAGTACGCCAACGTGCAGCCGCACTCCGGCGCCTCGGCCAACCAGGCCGCGCTCTTCGCGATCGCCAAGCCCGGCGACACGATCCTGGGCCTCGACCTGGCGCACGGCGGTCACCTGACCCACGGCATGCGCCTGAACTTCTCCGGCAAGCAGTTCGAGGTGGTCCCGTACCACGTGGAGGCCGAGACCGGCCTCGTCGACATGGCCGAGGTCGAGCGGCTCGCCAAGGAGCACCGCCCGAAGGTGATCATCGCCGGCTGGTCGGCGTACCCGCGTCACCTGGACTTCGCCGAGTTCCGCCGGATCGCGGACGAGGTCGAGGCGCTGCTCTGGGTCGACATGGCGCACTTCGCCGGTCTGGTCGCGGCGGGGCTGCACCCCAACCCCGTCCCGTACGCGGACGTGGTGACGTCCACCACGCACAAGACCCTCGGCGGTCCGCGCGGCGGCATCATCCTCTCCCGTGACAAGACCTTCGCGAAGAAGCTGAACTCGGCGGTCTTCCCGGGCTTCCAGGGCGGCCCCCTGGAGCACGTGATCGCCGCGAAGGCGGTCTCCTTCAAGGTCGCGGCCTCCGCGGAGTTCAAGGAGCGCCAGGAGCGCACGATCGAGGGTGCCCGCATCCTCGCCGAGCGTCTGACCTCGGACGACGCCCGGGCGGCCGGGGTGAACGTGCTCTCCGGCGGTACGGACGTGCACCTGGTCCTCGTCGACCTGCGTGACTCCGAGCTCGACGGCCAGCAGGCCGAGGACCGGCTCCACGAGGTCGGCATCACGGTCAACCGCAACGCCGTCCCGAACGACCCGCGGCCGCCGATGGTGACCTCGGGCCTGCGCATCGGCACGCCGGCGCTCGCGACCCGCGGCTTCTCGGCCGAGGACTTCCGCGAGGTGGCGGACGTCATCGCCGAGGCGCTGAAGCCGTCGTACGACGCGCAGTCCCTGAAGGCGCGCGTGAGTGCCCTGGCGGACAAGCACCCGCTGTACCCGTCGCTGTAGTCCACGGCACCCGAGGGGCCCGCCCTGTGGTGATCCACGGAGCGGGCCCCTCGGAGGGTGGGGCACCCCGGACCGGTCCGGCCGGCGCGTTACGCTCGACTGGCGGACACAATCCGCGCAAACGCACCCCAAGCGCCCTCGCGCCACACCCCCTCACCCCGAGCGGGGCCCGCACCCCGAGCGCCCCCACCCCCACACCCCTCGTACACCCCACGAGCAGACAAGGGAGTCCGCCACCGTGGCCATCTCCGTCTTCGACCTCTTCTCCATCGGCATCGGCCCCTCCTCCTCGCACACGGTCGGTCCGATGCGCGCCGCCCGGATGTTCGTGGGCCGGCTGAAGAAGGACGGTCTGCTCGCCCAGACCACCTCGGTACGCGCCGAGCTCTTCGGTTCGCTGGGCGCCACCGGCCACGGCCACGGCACCCCGAAGGCGGTGCTGCTCGGCCTTGAGGGCCACTCCCCCCGTACGGTCGACGTGGAGAGCGCCGACGACGACGTCGAGCGGATCCGGCAGAGTG
The DNA here is from genome assembly GCF_047779955.1 of Streptomyces lothianensis. Classification (NCBI taxonomy): domain Bacteria; kingdom Bacillati; phylum Actinomycetota; class Actinomycetes; order Kitasatosporales; family Streptomycetaceae; genus Streptomyces; species Streptomyces lothianensis. The sequence continues at coordinate 83,546 of NZ_JBLMKT010000053.1, forward strand.
GCAAGCTGCGTCTGATGGGCGCGGAAATAGGCGATGCCCATGTCATCGACTTCGACGAGCCGAACCAGCTGATCCTGCACCGCCGCCGCGCCCTGCCGTACCACGCGAACGGCATGACCCTCGCCGCGTACGACGCCTCCGGCGCCCCGCTCCTGGAGAAGACCTACTACTCGGTCGGCGGCGGCTTCGTGGTCGACGAGGACGCGGTCGGCGAGGACCGGATCAAGCTCGACGACACGGTCCTCAAGTACCCCTTCCGCACCGGCGACGAGATGCTGCGGCTCGCCCGCGAGACCGGCCTGTCGATCTCCGCGCTGATGCTGGAGAACGAGAAGGCCTGGCGCACCGAGGAGGAGATCCGCGAAGGTCTCCTGGAGATCTGGCGCGTCATGCAGGCCTGCGTCTCGCGCGGCATGTCCCGCGAGGGCATCCTTCCGGGCGGCCTGCGCGTGAAGCGCCGCGCCGCCGCCCAGGCCCGCCAGCTGCGCGCCGAGGGCGATCCGATGCTGCACCGCGGCGAGTGGACCACGATCTACGCGATGGCGGTCAACGAGGAGAACGCGGCGGGCGGCCGCGTCGTCACCGCCCCCACGAACGGCGCGGCGGGCGTACTCCCGGCCGTCCTGCACCACTACATGAACTTCGTCCCCGGCGCCGACGAGGACGGCGTGGTCCGCTTCCTGCTCGCGGCGGGCGCGATCGGCATGCTCTTCAAGGAGAACGCTTCCATCTCCGGCGCCGAGGTCGGCTGCCAGGGCGAGGTCGGCTCGGCCTGCTCGATGGCGGCCGGGGCACTCGCCGAAGTACTCGGCGCCTCCCCCGAGCAGGTGGAGAACGCCGCCGAGATCGGCATGGAACACAACCTGGGCCTGACCTGCGACCCCGTCGGCGGCCTCGTCCAGATCCCGTGCATCGAACGCAACGGCATGGCGGCCGTCAAGGCCGTCACTGCGGCGCGGATGGCGATGCGCGGCGACGGCTCGCACAAGGTGTCCCTCGACAAGGTCATCAAGACCATGAAGGAGACCGGCGCGGACATGAAGGTCAAGTACAAGGAGACGGCGCGGGGCGGGCTCGCGGTGAACGTCATCGAGTGCTGAGCTAGCCCCGCCTGACCTGCCGTTCCATCCGTTCCATCCGTTCCAGCGAGTTTTCCGCAGTGCTGCGGGGTAGCGTCCGGGGCGGAAGGGGGGATCGGTATGTGGTTGGTCGCGGCGTTGGTCGGGGTGCTCGTCGGGCTGGTGCCCAGTGCGCTGCTTGTGCTGACGTTCCGGCAACTCCGGACCGAGCAGGAGCGGATGCTCGGCGCCGAGGCGAACGTGGTGGAGTCCGCGATCGAGCCGGTGAACCCCGTGGAGCACGGCTATCTCGCCGGCGGCCCGGAGCGTGCGGCGCAGGTCGTGCTCACGGATCTCTTCCTGAGCGGCCGGATCGAGGGGACGGAGGGCGGTCTGCGGCGGGTGGCCGACGCGGACGCGGTGGCGCTGGCGGAGGACGCCGCGTCCGGGGTTCTCCACCGGCGGGTGCTGGGTCTCCTCGCTGACGACCGCACCATGGAGGTCCGCCGCCTTGCCATCGCCGCGGTCAGCGGCAGCACGGACGGCGAGGCCGACATGGCGCGGATGGCCCGCCACCTCAGGGAACGCGGCCTGTGCCGCGAGCACGCCGTCGTGGAGCGGGCCCGGCGGCACGCGCTGACGGCCAAGCGGCGCAACGATCGCATCGCGGCCGTACTGGCCGGGCTCGGGGCGACGGCCGGGATCGTGCTCGCGGTGTTCACCTCTGCCGAACTCGCCGCTTTCGTCGCTGCCGTACCGATCACGTCGGCGGTGTCGTACAGCTTCCTCGCGGCGCGCGCGGAGGACCGGTTGGCCGAGCTGACGCCGCGCACTCCGGCGGGGGACGCGGCCGTCGAGGCGGGCGCCACCGTACCGCTCGAAGCCATCACGGACGACGAGGACCGGCGGAAGGCGCTGCGGCTGGTGGCCGGCCGCGGATTCAGCGGGCTCGCCGGGTCCCGGCGCAGCGAGGAGGGGCGGCGGACCGAGCAGGCCGGCGGCATCCGTCCCAGCGAGAGCGGCTACGGCCGCCCCTCGGCCGACGCCTTCGCCTTCGCCGGGTGGTGCGTTGTCCGCAACATGCTGGAGCGCAGCGGCGGGGACGAAGGCGGCAACCCCGTACTGTCCGAGCGCCCGCCGTCCCAGGAACTGTGGGACAACTACCGCAAGTTCAACGGTTCGAAGGGCAACTGGGCCCTGACCCTGATCCCGGCGTCCGGCCGGGGCGGCGGGATCGTGGTGGACAGGTAGGGGGCTGCTACCGCGTGGCGAGGCGCTCCCCGAGCCGGGTCGCCGAGGTGCCGAGGCCCTTCGGGCCGCCGAGGCGTCGCGGCGCGGCGGCGGTGCCGTGGCGGAGGTGCTCCACGCGGTACCGGCGGCACTTGCGGTGCCAGTTGAGGATGCCGGCCATCCAGTCCTGCAGTTCGAGGACGTACTGGCCGAGGATCGCGCGCACCTCCTCGTCCAGCGCCATGTCCTCGTACAGCACCGGCAGTTCGTGGTCCACGGCGTGCCGGAACTGGGCCAGGCGGCCCTTCATCAGGTCGTGGACGATGCCCACGGCCGTCGGGTAGTCCACGTCGAAGAAGTCCTGCACGACGAGGACGCCGTTGTGCACCTCGCCCTCGTGCTCGATCTCCTTCTGGTACGAGAACACGTCGTTGAGCAGCGTCGCGTAGTCCACGGCCGCGTTCTCCAGGGAGCGGACCGGGCCGCTCGCGTACACCTCGGACGGTACGCGGTCGCCCCGGCGCAGGCGGCACAGGCGCAGCGTCAGGTCGGCGCCGAAGGTGAGGCGGCGCATCTCCAGGTAGTCCACCGGGTCCGGGATGCGGTGCTGCGCCTGGTTGGCGAGCTCCCACAGCCAGCTGTCGAGCATGTCCTCGACCGCCTTGCGGAAGACGGGCAGGCTGCTCGACGGCATCGGCCCGGCCGTGCGCCGCCACAGGTCCGCGAGGCCCCGCTCCATGGCACTGGACGGCTCCGGCGCCGCCTCGCCCTCCAGGGGCATGAACAGCTTGAGCCGCTCCGTATCGGCCTTCGCCCCCGCCAGGTCGCGGCTGCGGCCGTAGAGCGCCGGGTACAGGTCGTCGCCGTACGTCCCCCAGGTCAGCCAGTGCGCGGAGAGGTCCAGTTCCTCCTCGGTGGCATCGGGGTCGAGGCCCGCCGAGCAGAGCGGGAAGTCATAGCCGCGCAGCCGTTCGGCGTCCCAGACGCCGGACAGCGGCCGGCCCGGCTGCGGCTGCAGCATGCCCATCCGGCGGCCCCAGTCCACACACCGCGTGCGGGCCCCGCCCAGGTGCGGGCTCAGGCTCAGCTCGTACGGGAAGTCCCGCTCCAGGGGCGGCACGATCGAAGGGCCTGCGTGCTGGTGCGGCCGGTGGCTGTGGCGGCGCGCCCGGGCGGTCTCCGCGCGCCGGGTGAGGCGCAGGCCGGCACCGGGGAGGCGCAGGCCGGTACCCGGGAGGGTCAGACCGATGCCCGGGAGGGTGCCGGTGCCCGGGAGGGGCCAACCGCCGGGTTCCTGTTCCGTCGCGCCCTCGTTCATGTAGCGGCTTGAGCGCAGGTGCCACTCGTGACCGCCGGACTGCCAGTCCTGCAGGCCCTTCGCGTACGCCGCCACCGCGGCCGTCCGCTCCGCGTCCAGGCCGTGCTCGGCGCAGAGCGCGGGGACCTCGGTGAGGGCGGTGTGCTCGAACTGCTGGAGCCGCGAGGTCAGCAGGTCGTTCACGGCCTCGGCGGCCTCCTGCGTCGTACAGCCGAGGAACTTCTCCATCACCAGGCCGCCGTTGCTGTTCTCGCCCTCGTCCTCCACCTCGCGCTGGTACGAGAACAGGTCGTTGCGCAGGTGCACCGCGTCGGCGAAGGTGTCCCGCAGCACCCGCAGCGGCCGGGATCCGGCCACCGCCTCGGGCAGTTCGGCCTGCGCCGCGTACTCCACGAGCCCGGCGGACCAGGGTGCGCCGCCGACCTTGCGACGCATCTCGATGTACTCGACGGGGTTGGCGATCCGCCCCTCGTCGATGTTCGACAGCTCCCACAGCGACTCGTTCAGGAGGTTCTCGGTCGCCGTCGCGAACCGGGCCCGCCACGCGTGCGACATGCTCGGCACCGTGCGGGACCACAGGTCGGCCAGGCCCGCCTCGACCGGGTTCGCCGGCTCCGGGAAGCCCTCGGACAGGTCCATCGGCATGAAGGCCGGCAGACGGTCCAGATACGCCTTGGCGCCGTCGCGGTCCAGGGTGCGCTTGAACAGCTCCAGGAAGTGGTCGTCGAAGAAGAAGACCCACACGTACCAGTCGGTGACCAGGGACAGCTCGTCCGCCTCGCAGTCCGGGTGGGTGTACGCGCACAGCAGGGCGTAGTCGTGGGCGTCGAGGTCGCGCTCCTCCCAGACCCCGGACCCCTCCAGCATCCCCATCCGCCGCGCCCACCCCTTGGTGTGCGAACGGGCCGCCTCGACCTGGGGGTTGAGCCGGGCGGGGTACGGGACGTAGAAGTCCGGGAGCGTGAAGGGCTGTTGCTGTCCACTGCGTACCATCCTGCCCGACCTTTCACACCATGCGACCGTACGGGGAGCGATCGGTCCGTGATCTCAGGTGATCGCCCCCGGGGTGGCCTTACCCATGCCCCCGGTACGCCATCCGGATCAGCGATTAGTCGTACCGGTGCGGCCCGGGGTGCGCGGGGAGGGCAGATCGTGCGGGACGCCGGCGGCTTCCGGTGTGTCCTCCGCCCGGGTGCGGCCCGCCGCCAGGTCCAGCAGCCGGGCGAGGACCGTGCCGCCGGAGGCGTGGAGGCCGTCGTGCTCCCAGGTGTCGGTGACCCAGGCTTGGCCGGCACCGATCGCACGGGCGGTGTCCAGGGACAGGCCCGCGTCCACATACATGTCGTTGCGGTAGACGGCGGCGGCGAGCGGGACCGTGTTGGCCGCGAGGCGGGCCGGGTCGTACAGCGGCGGCCAGTCGGTGCGCCCTGCGAGGAGGTCGGCGGCCTCGGCGAAGGGGCGCAGGGCCCGGATGTCCTCGAACATCCAGGGAAAGATCATCTCGCCGGTGAGGAGCAGCGGGTCGGCGTCCTCGGCGAACTCCCGGTGGGCGGTGAGCGCGCGGTCGGCCGCCCAGCCGGTGGCCTCGCCGCCCTGCCCGTAGAGAGTCTCCTGGAGCACGATGAAGAGCGGGTTGTCGGTGAATCCCGTCAGCCCCATCACCTGGTACAGGAACGTGTCGGTCAATGCGCCGTCGCCGTCGAGCGCTTCGTCCAGCAGCCAGTGCAGCCGCTCGAATCCGTCGCCCATCCCGAGCGCGAGGCCGAGGGTGCGCAGCCGCCGGACGGTGAGCCGGTCCCCGTCCGGCAGTCGTACGTCCCGCGCCGCCAGCAGGTCGGCGATACGGCGCAGCAGGGGCGCGTCGTCCGGGTAGCGGGCGTAGTACTCGCGGACACGGTCCCGGACCCGGGGCCAGGTCCGGGCGTAGACGTCGTCGGCGGTGGCCGTCAGACCGGGCAGACCGCCGGCCACATGGCAGGCCGCGAGCCCTTCGGGGGCCTGGGAGAGATAGGTAAGGGTGATGAAGCCCCCGTAGCTCTGGCCGAGCGTCGCCCAGGGGCCCGCGCCCAGCGCGCGGCGGATGAACTCGGCGTCCGCGACGATCGAGTCCGCCCGGAAGTGGCCGAGGTACCGCGCGAGCCGGGCCGGGTCGCGGAAGCGGGCGGCGGTGCGCGCGGTGACGGGTGAGGAGCGGCCGGTGCCCCGCTGGTCGAGGAGGAGGACGCGGTGCGTCTTCAGCGCCTGGGCCAGCCAGCCGGGCGAACTGCCCGACGGCCGGGGCGACTTGCCGCCGGGGCCGCCCTGGAGGTACAGCAGCCAGGGCAGGTCATCGGCCGCGCGGCCGGGGTCGGCGACTTCGCGGGCGAAGATCTCCAGGGTGTCGCCGCCGCCCGGGTCGGTGTGGTCCAGCGGGACGGTGAAGCGGTGGTCGGTGATCGCGTACGCGGGGTTCATCGGACTCCTTGCGGACGTGCGTGGGGGCCCGGCGGCGGCCGCCGGTCGGTGGGCACGGCTGGGCGGGGGCGGCGCAGAGGCCGCCGGCCCTGTGACGCCGTGTGGTGCCGGGTGGCTCCGGGGCAGACCGACCGTCCGGTCCGGGTACTCCGGGTACTCCGGGTACTCCGGGGCACGGGGACCGGACGGTCCGGGTGCCCCGCGCCGGGTCCTCGGGGCGGCCGCCCTTGTCGCCGCCCTGGTCGCTGCGATGATCCTGGTCTCGGTCGCCACCGACCGGCCGCGTCCAGTCGTCAGGGCGGCTGGCCGCGCCCGGCCCGCAGGGCTGGAGGCCACGCCCGGCCCGCAGGACGACAGGCCGCGCCCGGCCCGCAGAACAACAGGCGCCTGCCTGCTCTCCGAACGGTGGCCGGCCCCGCCCCGCCCGGTCAACACCCGGTCAACGCTCGGTGCGCAGCCGCGTCTTGAGCACCCCCTGGGCAGACTTGCGCTCCGCCTCGCCCTCGGCCCACAGCGAGCGCACATGGCCGAGGTGGCGGGACATGCACCGCTCCGCGCCCTCGGCGTCCCCGGCCACCATCAGGTCGAGGAGTTCGATGTGCTCCTCGGCGGAGGGGATGAGCTGGTCGCGTTCGTCCAGGGTGGTCAGGCCGTACAGGCGGGAGCGCTTGCGCAGATCGCCGACGGTCTCCACGAGCCGGTCGTTGCCGCCGAGGGCGAGCAGGGCGAGGTGGAACTGCCGGTCGGCCTCCAGGTAGCCGATGAGGTCGTGCTCGCGGGCGGCGCGCACGATGTCCTCGGCGACGGGGCGCAGGGCCTCCAGGTCCTCGCGGGCCGCCTCCCGGGTGACCCGTCCGACCATGGGGACCTCGATGAAGGTGCGGATCTCCGTGTACTGGTCGAGGTCGCGTTCGTTGACCTCGGTGACCCGGAAGCCCTTGTTGCGGACGGGCTCGACCAGGCCCTCGCGGGCCAGGTCGAGCATCGCCTCGCGTACCGGGGTGGCGGAGATGCCGAAGTCCTCGGCGAGGGTGGGCGCGGAGTAGACCTCGCCGGGGCGCAGTTCCCCGGAGATCAGCGCCGCGCGCAGGGCGTGGGCCACCTGGTCGCGCAGCCGCTCCCGGGTGGTGTTGAGATTGCGCTGCTTGAGGTGGCCCATCGCGTGATCCCTTCGTGCGCCTGAGGGGCGCGGCCTGGCGGACCCCCCAGCGTACAATGTCACGTTGTTTTCGCAGGTGCCCGGGGGTGTGACGGGGTCAGTGTCCACGTGCGCGACGAGGTGTAGAAGTCCAGCGCGGCGCGGCCCTGTTCGCGCGGGCCGTGGCTGGAATCCTTCGTGCCGCCGAACGGCAGATGGAAGTCGACACCGCTGGAGGGGGCGTTGACGCGGATCATGCCGGTGTCGAGCCCGTCGAGCCCGTACAGCGCGGCGTCGAGCGACGCCGTGTGGACCGAGGTGACCAGGCCGTACGGTACGGAGTTGGCGATCCGCACCGCCTGGTCCGTGCTGTCGGCCGCCATGAGCACGGCGAGCGGGCCGAAGACCTCCTCGCGCAGCAGCGGGTGGTCGTCCGGAGCCTTCTCCACCAGGGCCGCCGCCGTGTACCAGCCTCCCTCGTCGGGCGCCCGGGACACCGCGGCCTCGGGCAGCCCCCGGCGGGCCTCGGCCACGCGGTCGCGCGCCCGCTCGGAGATGAGCGGGCCGCAGACGGTGGCGGGGTCGGCGGGATCGCCCACGGTGAGGGTGCGCAGCCGCTCGGCCAGGGCCTCGCGCAGCGGGTCGAGCGCCGCGCCCACCGCGATGACGCGGCTGGTCGCGGTGCACTTCTGGCCCGCGTAGCCGGCGATCGCGGACGCGAGGTGCGCGGCCGCCGTTTCCATGTCGGCGTCGGGCAGCACGATCGCCGCGTTGAGGCCGCCCATCTCGGCCTGGACGGGGACGCCCCGCGCGCCCGCGGCCCGCGCGACGGCCTGGCCGACGGCCGTGGAGCCCGTGAAGGAGACGATGTCGGCGGACGAGACGACGGCCTCCCCCTCGGTGGCGCCGCCGGGCAGCACCGTGAACACCCCGGCGGGCAGAGCCCGCTGCACCAGCTCGGACAGGCGCTGGGCGCAGGCGGTGGCCTCGGGGGCGGGCTTGAGGACGACGGCGTTGCCCGCCGCGAGCGCGGGGGCCGCCTTCCAGCTGGGGATCGCGAAGGGGAAGTTCCAGGGGGTGATCAGGCCCGCGACCCCGTACGGGCGGCGGCGGGTCAGCAGCAGCCCGGGACCGGCAGCCGTCTCGTGGACGGCGCCGGAGGGGTCGTAGGGGGTCTGGGCGTAGTAGCGCCAGATGGCGACGGTGCGGTGCACCTCGGCGCGGGCCTCGGTGACCGGTTTGCCGACTTCGCGTACGGCGAGCGCGGTCAGTTCGTCGGCGGCCGCCTCGACGGCGTCGGCGACCCCGGTGAGCGCGGCCGAGCGGGCGGCCGCGCCGGCGTACAGCCAGTCGCGCTGGGCCCGGCGGGCGCTCTCGACCGCGGCGAGCGCGGCGAACGCTCCGGGCGCCGCGGTCCGGAGCACGGTGTCGGAGGGGTCGGCCGGGTTGCGGGAGACAACCGGGGCCTGGTCGTCGGTCACGTCGTCGCTCACAGGAGAAAACCTCCGGGGAAGGGGTCGTCGGGGTCGAGGAAGTACTGGGCGGTGCCGGTGATCCAGGCGCGTCCGGTGATGCGCGGCACCACGGCGGGCACCCCGGCGACCTCGGTCTCCTCCACGAGCCGGCCGGTGAACCGGGTGCCGATGAAGGACTCGTTGACGAAGTCGCGCTCAAGGGGCAGGGCGCCGCGGGCGTGCAGCTGGGCCATACGGGCGGAGGTGCCGGTGCCGCACGGCGAGCGGTCGAACCAGCCGGGGTGGATGGCCATGGCGTGCCGTGAATGGTGCGCGTCGGAGCCGGGGGCGGCCAGGTAGACGTGCTTGACCCCGGCGATCTCGGGCTGTGCCGGATGGACGGGCCGGTCCGGTGCCGCGTTGACCGCGTCCATGATCGCCATGCCCGCGGCGAGCAGGTCGTCCTTGCGGGCGCGGTCGAACGGCAGGCCCAGCGCGTCGAGTTCGGTGATCACGTAGAAGTTGCCGCCGAAGGCCAGGTCGTAGGTGACCGCACCCAGACCGGGCACGTCGACCTTGCGGTCCAGGCCCACGCAGAACGCGGGCACGTTGGTGAACGTGGCCGCCTTGGCCCGCCCGTCCTCCACCTGGACGTCGACGGCGACGAGACCCGCCGGGGTGTCGAGGCGGACGGTGGTAACGGGCTCGGCCACCGGGACCATGCCGGTCTCGACCAGGACCGTCGCCACCCCGATGGTGCCGTGCCCGCACATGGGGAGCAGCCCGGACACCTCGATGTAGAGCACGCCCCAGTCGGCGTCGGGGCGGGTCGGGGGCTGGAGGATCGCGCCGCTCATGGCGGAGTGGCCGCGCGGCTCATACATCAGGAGGGTGCGCAGCTCGTCGCGGTGCTCGATGACGTGCAGCCTGCGCTCGGCCATGGTCGCGCCGGGGATCACCCCGACGCCGCCGGTGATCACACGGGTGGGCATTCCCTCGGTGTGCGAATCGACCGCGTGGAAGACGTGACGGGTGTGCATGGAACTCCTTCCGGGGTCAGCGCTGTCAGCGGGAGCAGCGGGTGTCAGGGGTGTCGGCGGTGTCAGCGGTGTCCCGCGGCAAGGGCCTTCTCGGTGGCGGCGCGCACCTCGGCCTCGGTCTGCGGCGACAGCGGCATGCGCGGCGGCCGGGTGGGGCCGCCGCGGTGGCCCGCGATGTCCATCGACAGCTTGATGGCCTGCACGAACTCCGTCTTGGAGTCCCAGCGCAGCAGCGAGTGCAGGGACCTGTAGAGCGGCAGGGCGGTGCCCAGGTCTCCCGCGGTCGCGGCGTGGTACAGCTCGGCGCAGGCGGCGGGGAAGGCGTTGGGGTAGCCGGCGATCCAGCCGACCGCGCCCGCGACGGCCAGTTCGAGGAGCACGTCGTCGGCACCGATCAGCAGGTCGAGTTCCGGGGCGAGTTCGGCGATCTCGTACGCCCGGCGGACGTCACCGCTGAACTCCTTCACCGCGACGATGTCGCCCTCGGCGTGGATCCGGGCGAGGAGGGCGGGCGTCAGGTCGACCTTGGTGTCGAAGGGGTTGTTGTACGCGACGACCGGCAGGCCGGCCTTCGCGACCTCGGCGTAGTGGGCGGCCACGGCACGCTCGTCGGCCCGGAAGGCGTTCGGCGGCAGCAGCAGCACGCTGCCGCAGCCCTGTTCGGCGGCGTGCTCGGCCCACCGGCGCGACTCGGCACTGCCGTACGCGGCGACGCCGGGCATGACGCGCGCCCCGTCGCCCGCGGCCTCGACGGCGGTGGCGACGACGCGGGCGCGCTCGGTTTCGGTGAGGGTCTGGTACTCGCCCAGGGAGCCGTTGGGTACGACACCGTCGCAGCCGTTGTCGATGAGCCGGCGGACCTGCTCGGCGTAGGCGTCGTAGTCGACGGAGAGGTCGTCCCGCAGGGGCAGGGCGGTGGCGACCATGATGCCGCGCCAGGGGCGGGCGGGGTTCCAGGAGGAGGGAGAGGAGGCGGAGGAGGATGCGGTGGTCGGCGTGGTCATGGTGGATAACCCTTCAATGAGATGTGACATTTCACTATGGGATGTACGGAGCCCGCAAGGGCGCCGACACACGAGCCCGGTCAGCCGCCAGGGGCGGCTGCCGGTTCAGCTTTCGGCTCAGCAGCCGGTTCAGCTGCCGGGGCCCGCGCCGTCCAGGGATCCGGCGATGCCTCCCGAAGCGCGGTCGGGGGATTCGGTGCCGTTCCCCGGAGCCGTGCCCGCGTCGCCGAGGGCCGCCAGCGTCCCCAGCGGGACCGGGACCGCCAGCGGTCTGCGCTCCGGCGAGGCCGGCAGCCGTCCGGCCTCGGCCTGCCCGGCCAGACAGGTCACGGCCGGGCCGCAGACACGGCCCTGGCACCAGCCCATGCCCGCGCGCGTGAGCAGCTTGACGGTACGGGCGTCGCGGGCACCGTAGTCGTCGACCGCCTCCCGGACCCGGCCGGCGGTGACCTCCTCGCAGCGGCACACGTCCGTCGCGTCGTCGAGCCACCGGGTCCACCCGGGGCCGGGGGCATGCGCGGCGGCCATCACCTCGGCGAAGGCGCGCATCCGGTCACGGCGGCGGCGCAGTGCGCGGACGGATCCGCCAACGGGCACCGGCCGGGCGGACAGCCGGGCCGCAATCGCGGTGCCCGCCAGTTCGCCTTCCGTGCGCGCCAGTTGGACGCCGCCGATGCCGCCGGCCTCCCCGGCGGACCAGATACCGGGAACGGACGTCTCCTGGTACGGGTCCAGTTCGAGGGCGTACGCGCCGTCCGCCGTGCGCCGGGTCGCGCAGCCCAGGCCCGTGGCCAGCTCCAGCTGCGGAAGCAGCCCGTGGCCCACCGCGAGCGCGTCACAGGCGATGCGGCGGTCGGTCCCCGGGACCGGCCGCCAGTCGCGGTCGAGCCGGGAGACCGTGACGGCCTCGACGCGCTCCGTGCCGTGCACCCGGGTCACCGCACTGCGGGCACGCAGCCGCACCCGGTGCCGCAGCAGGGCCGCGCCGTGCAGTGCCGCCTCGACCGATTTGTGCGCGTTGGCGGCGAGGACTCGGGGATGGCGGGCGTAGCCGAGGTAGCCGGAGGCCTCGATCACGGCCGGGACACGCGCCCCGGCCGCGGCCAGTGACGCGGCGACGGCAAGCAGCAGCGGACCGCTGCCCGCCACCACCACCCGCCGCCCCGGCAGGACGAGACCGGACTTGAGCATCGCCTGCGCTCCCCCGGCCCCCACGACACCCGGCAGCGTCCAGCCGGGGAAGGGCAGCTGGCGCTCCTGCGCGCCGGTGGCGAGGAGGACGGCGCGGGCCCGGATCCGGACCGGGCGCTCCCCGCCCCCGTCCGCCCCGGTGACCGCGTGCACGTCCCAGGGACCCGTACCACTGTCCCGCGCCGGCACGATGGTCCACACGTGATGTCCGGGCAGGTGCGTGACATCGCTCCGCGTGAGGCGGCGGCGCAGGTCCGCGAAAGGGGACCAGTCGTGGTGCAGGGCTTCGGGCCGTACGGCGCCGAGGGCGGGCACGGGATGCCGGTAGAACTGGCCGCCCGGCTGGGCGGCGGTGTCCAGCAGGGCCACGGACAGGCCGAGTTCGGCGGCCGTCACGGCGCCCGCGAGCCCCGCGGGGCCCGCTCCGACCACCGCGAGGTCGTACGCACGGGTCTCTCCGGGCGCCCCGGACCCCTGCAACCCGTTGGCCTCCCGGAAATCCTCGGGCGCCTCAGGCTCCCTGGGCTCCTCAGGTGTCGAGTTCACCATGGCCGTGCCCTTCCTGGGTGGTGACGGTGTCGCCGGGTCGCGCGGGCGCCAGGCAGGCCCGGCGGTTGGGTTCGCCGTTGACGGTGGCGAGGCAGTCGAAGCAGTGCCCGATGCCGCAGAACGCGCCGCGCGGACGCCCGCCGACGCGGGTGGTGCGCCAGGAGAGGATGCCCGCGGCCCACAGTGCGGCGGCCACGGACTGCCCGGGCAGCGCGGCGACCGGACGCCCGTCGAAGGTGATCTCGAACGCGCTGCCGAGATCCGCGCCCACCAGGCCGGCGGGGCTGCGGTCACGCGCCATGGCGCGGCTCCTTTCGTGGAGAGTCGGGGGACGGATGACGGAGGGAGCGGCAGGGTGAGCGGTGGAAGGAGGGGAACAGCACAGCACGGAGCTCCGTCATCGAGACCCTCCGCCGTCACCGCCGTCACCGCCGTCACCGCCGTCACCGCCGTCAAAGCGGCCCGGCGCGAACGGCTTGATGTCCAGCGGGATTTCGCCCCCCGCCACCGCCGACGCCACGGCCAGGCCGGTCGCCGGGGCGAGGCCGATGCCCGCCCCCTCGTGCCCGCAGGCGTGCAGCAGCCCCGGCACCCGGGGGTCGGGCCCGATCGCGGGCAGATGGTCGGGAAGATAGGGGCGGAATCCGGCGTACGTCCGCATGGCCCGCACCGTGCCGAGCACCGGGAAGAGCCGCACCGCCTGCACGGCGAGGCGGCGCAGCACCTCCACGGACAGCGAGCGGTCGAAGCCGACCCGCTCCCGGCTCGCGCCGATGAGGACCGGACCCGCCGGGGTGCCCTCCACCACGGCGGAGGTCTGCAGCGCCGCCGAGTCGCTGGCGACGTCGGCGACGTAGTCGGCCGCGTACACCTTGCGCCGCACCACGCGCGGCAGCGGCTCGGTGACCAGGACGAAGCCGCGCCGGGGACGGACGGGCAGCGACACGCCCGCGAGCCGGGCGAGTTCGCCGCCCCAGGTCCCGGCCGCGTTCACGACGTACGGCGCGTACGTCTCGCCGGCCGGCGTGCGGACGCCGCGCACCGCGCCGTCCGCCCCGGTGAGCAGGGCGGTCACCTCCTCGCCGAGCCGCAGGCGCACCCGGTCCCCGGCCGCGCGCAGCAGGTGTGCGGCGGCCAGGGCGGGCTGGACCTGCGCGTCCTGCGGGTAGTGGACGCCGCCCGCGAGGCCGGGGGCCAGATGCGGCTCCAGCTCGGCGAGCCGGTCACCGGGCACCGGCTCGGCGGTGACTCCGGCGCGCACCTGACGGGCGGCGAAGTCCCGCAGAGCGGCCAGGCCCGCCTCGCCGGCCGCGACGACCAGCCCTCCCTTCGCCTCGTACTCGATGCGCGACGGCAGTTCACCGGCCAGCTCGCGCCACAACACCGTCGAGAGGAGGGCGAGTTCGAGCTCCGGGCCCGGCTCCTTGTCGGAGACCAGGAGGTTGCCCTCCCCTGATCCGGTGGTCCCTCCGGCGACGGGGCCCCGGTCGATCACGGTGACGGTCAGGCCCGCGCGGGCGGCGTAGTAGGCGCAGGCGGCGCCGACCACACCCGCTCCGACGATGATGAGATCCGGTGAGTTCCTCGTGAGCACGACAGTAATATTTCACATTTCACTGTCGCTGCCAAGACTCCGTCACCGACGGTCCCCACCCACGACCTCCGCCCACGGTCCCCACCCCGAACGGCCCGCCCGCGGATCACCCCTCCAGCAACTCACCCATCCACGCCTCGACTTCCTCGGGCCTGCGGGGCAGCGCACCGGGCATGAGCCGCGCCCCGTCGGCGGTGATCACCAGGTCGTCCTCGACACGCACACCGATGCCGCGCAGTTCGGGCGGCAGCGTCTCGTCGTCGGGCTGCAGATAGAGCCCGGGCTCCACGGTCAGCACCTGGCCCTCCTCGAGCACCCCGTCGAGATACGCCTCCGCCCGCGCCTGCCCGCAGTCGTGCACATCGAGCCCGAGCATGTGGCCGCTGCTGCACAGCGTGTAGCGCCGGTGGAGGTCACCCGACGCGTCCTTCAGCACCCCCCACTCCGTGAGCCCTTCGGCGATCACCTGCATCGCCGCGATGTGGAAGTCGCGGAAGCGCGCGCCGGGCCGGAGGGCGTTGATACCCGCCTCCTGCGCGGCGAGCACCAGGTCGTACACCTGCCGCTGCACGGTCGAGAAGCGGCCGGACAGCGGGAGGGTGCGGGTGATGTCGGAGGTGTAGAGGCTGTCGGTCTCCACACCCGCGTCAAGCAGGAGCAGTTGCCGTGGATCGAGCGGCCCGTTGTTGCGGATCCAGTGGAGTGAACAGGCGTGGGCGCCGCAGGCGGCGATGGTCTCCCAGCCGACCCCGTTGCCCTCGGCGCGGGCGCGCAGGGCGAACACGCCCTCGATCCAGCGCTCGCCGCGCGGATGGGCGAGAGCGCGCGGGAGTTCGCGTACCACGTCCTCGAATCCGGTGACGGTGTGGTCCACGGCGCGCTGTAGCTGCTCGATCTCCCAGGCGTCCTTCACGAGCCGCAATTCAGCGAGGACGGCGGCGAGTTCGGGGTCCGAGGTGGCCACCCGGCCCGGCGGCAGGGCACCGCGCCCGCCGTCGGACAGGTCGCCGGACCGGCCGCCGGGGGGCGCGCCGAGATCGCTCAGCGGAGCACAGCGGATGCCGGTCATCCGCTCGGCCTCCGCGAGGTCCGGGCGCCGGCCGACCCAGAACTCACCGTGGCGCCGGTCCCGGTAGAAGCCGTCGCCGGTGCGCGGCGAGCGGGGCCGCAGATAGAGGACCGCCTCGTGCCCGTGCGGCCCGTCGGGCTCCAGGACCAGCACATGACCGACCTGCTCCTCGTCGGTGAGGCCGGTCAGCCAGGCGTAGTCGCTGTGCGGGCGGAAGCGGTGGTCGAGGTCGGCGGTGCGGACCCGCAGCTCCCCCGCGGGAACCACGATCCGCTCTCCGGGGAAGCGGGCGGAGAGACGGGCCCGGCGGGCGGGAGTGACATCCGCGGCGGACAGCCGGACGTCACCGGCCGGCGGGGTCGGCGCCCAGTGGCGCGTCATGAAGTCGGTCAACTCGGGCGAGGCGTCTCGGTCGTGACTGACCGTCCGGGGTGCGGCGGCCACGGGCTCCTGCATGGGTGATCCTCCTGACTGAGGCACAGCTGGATAACGGGGGTGACAGACCCTTGCTTAGTAACATTTCACATTACTATTTTACAGGTCACATGGCGGCCGCCCCTGGCTGTCCGACTGTCTCGGAGTGACCACTGATGGACATGCGCACCCGCAGCACCCTCGCCGCAGCCCTGGTAGCGGCCATCACCCTCGGCCTGTCCGGCTGTTCCGGCGAGAAGCAGGCCGGCGGCGGCCGGGACCGCGACGGCGCGAACCCCGCGATCGACACCGTCGGCAAGGTGCTCGGCGGCACGCCGCAACGGGGCGGCACCCTCACCGTCCTGTCCAACCAGGACTTCCAGCACCTCGACCCCGCCCGCAACTGGGTCATGAACGAGATGGACTTCGGCACCCGCCTGCTCTACCGCACCCTGGTGACGTACAAGGCGGAGCCCGGCGCCAAGGGCGGGGAACTGGTCCCCGACCTCGCCGAAGACCTCGGCCGCCCCTCCAACGGCGCCAAGACCTGGACGTTCACCCTCAAGAAGGGCCTGAAGTACGAGGACGGCTCGCCCATCACCGCCCAGGACATCAAGTACAACGTGGAGCGGTCCTTCTCGCCCGACCTCACCGGCGGCCCCGACTACGCGGCCCGCTACCTCGCCGGCGCCGACGGCTACCAGGGCCCGGCCCAGGGCAAGCACCTCGACTCCATCAAGACCCCCGACGACCACACGATCGTCTTCGAACTGCGCAAGCCCTTCGCCGAGTTCCCCTACGCCACCGTGCTGCCGACCTTCGCCCCGGTCCCCAAGGCGCAGGACAAGGGTCCCCAGTACGACAGCCGCCCCTTCTCCTCGGGCCCGTACAAGATCGAGTCGTACGACCGGGGCAAGAGCATGGTCCTGGTGCGCAACACGCACTGGGCCCAGGAGACCGACGACGTGCGCAAGGCCTACCCCGACCGGATCGTCGTGAAGATGGGGCTCAAGCAGAACCAGATCGACGACCGGCTCATCGCCGGTTCGGGCGCCGACGCCTCCGCCATATCCTGGGGCAAGCTGCGCCCCGAGAGCGCGCCCAAGGTGCTCACCAAGCCCGAGGTGAAGGCGCGGCTGCTGGCCGAGTCCAGCAACTGCCACGACATGGTGCAGATGCACACAGGCCGGGCGCCGTTCGACAACGTCAAGGTCCGCAAGGCGGTGCAGTACGCGCTCGACCGCGAGGCGATCCTGACGGCGACGGGCGGTCCGGCGCTCAACGACCTGTCCACGGCCCTCATGCCGGGCTCCCTGTTCGGCGGCGAGCAGCCCGACACTCTGAAGATCCCCGCCACCGGTGACGTGGAGAAGGCCAAGCAGCTCCTCAAGGAGGCCGGAAAGGCCGACGGCTTCAGCACCGACATCACCGTCTCGAACGGCGACAAGGGCGTCGGCGAGGCGATCCAGCAGTCCCTGAGCCGGGCGGGGATCAAGGTCACCATAGAGACCGTGGACCCGTCGGCCTTCTACGACACCATCGGCGACACCGAGAACCGCACCGATCTGCTCTACACCGGCTGGTGCCCCGACTACCCCTCCGGCTCCACCTTCCTGCCCTTCGTCTTCGACGGCCGCTACATCAAGGAGAAGGGCAACTCCGGCAACCACTCCCTGTTCCGTGACGAGCCGACCATGAAGCGGATGGACGAGATCGCCGCCATGACGGACGCCGCCCAGGCCAACAAGGCATGGCAGGACCTGGACGGCGAGATCCTCGCCAAGGCCCCCGTCGCGCCCGCCGTCATCGAGCGCTGGCCGCTGGTGCTGGGCTCCAACATCGCCGGCGCCTTCGGCCACAACTCCTTCGGCGGTCAGATCGACTACGCCACGGTCGGCCTCAAGGACCCGTCCAAGAGCGACAGCTGAAGGGCCGAAGGTACGTCAACCCCATGACCACCACCTCAGCCCCCACACCGGCCTCCACACCAACCCCCACCCCGACCACCGCCCCGGCCCCGGCCGGCCGCGGCCCCTGGCAGCTCGCCCGCGCGGAACTCCGGCGCCGTACCGCCGTGAAGATCGCCCTCTTCGTGGTCGCCCTCTTCGTGATCACCGCGGTGGCCGCCCCGCTGCTCACCGCGCTGAGCGGGTGGGGCCCCGAGGAGTTCGACAAGAGCGCCGTCGACCCCTACCTGGGCGGACAGCCCATCGGACCGCTCGGCGGCGTCTCGGCCGAACACTGGCTCGGCGTCGAACCCGTCACCGGACGGGACCTGTTCGCCCGGGTCCTGTACGGCGCGCGGGTCTCACTGCTCATCGCCTTCGCCGCCACCGCGATCGTCGTCGTCGCGGGTGTCGCGGCCGGGATCGCGGCCGGCTACTTCGGCGGCCGCACCGACGCCGTGCTCTCCCGCCTGATGGACCTGACCATGTCCTTCCCCGCCCTCATCTTCATGATCGCGATGATGTCGGTGGCCCGGGACGTCAACCGGATCCTGCTGATGACGGCCGTCATCGGCCTGTTCGGCTGGCCGGGCATCGCCCGGGTGGTCCGCGGGCAGACCCTGTCGCTCAAGCACCGCGAGTACGTGGACGCGGCACGCGTGGGCGGCGCAGGACCCTGGCGGATCCTCACCCGCGACATCCTGCCGGGCGTCGCGGGGCCCGTCATCGCGTACACCACCCTGATCGTCCCCGGGATGATCGCCACCGAGGCCGCGCTCAGCTACCTCGGCGTCGGGGTACGCCCGCCCACCCCCTCGTGGGGCCAGATGATCTCCGAGAGCGTCGCCTTCTACGACACGGACCCCATGTACTTCGTCATCCCGAGTGTCTGTCTGTTCCTGACCGTGCTCGCGTTCACCCTGCTCGGCGACGCACTGCGGGACATCCTCGATCCGAGGGGAAGCCGCACGTGATCCTCTACACCCTGCGGCGGCTGGCCGCCGTGATCGGTGTGCTGATCGCCGTCGCCGCCGTCACCTTCGCCATCTTCTACGTCTTTCCCTCCGACCCCGCCGCCGCGGCCTGCGGCAAGGCGTGCAGCGCGGACCGCCTGGAGGCGATCCGCGCCCATATGGGCCTGGACCAGCCGCTGTACCGGCAGTTCTGGGACTTCGCCGCCGGTATCTTCACCGGCCGCACCATGGGCACCGGCCAGTACGCCCTGCACTGCGACGTCCCGTGCCTCGGCTACTCGTACGAGAACAGCGAGGCCGTCTGGGACCTGCTGATGGACCGTCTGCCGGTCTCCGCCTCGCTCGCGCTCGGCGCCGCGGTGCTGTGGCTCGCGCTCGGGCTGAGCGCCGGGGTCACCGCGGCCCTGCGCAAGGACACCCTCACCGACCGGGTCCTGATGGTCGGTGCCGTCGGCGCCGCGTCGCTGCCCGTCTACTTCACCGCGGTCATGCTCATCCACGGGCTGGTCCGGGTGACGGGGCTGCTGCCCTATCCCGAGTACGAGCCCTTCACCTCCGACCCGCTGGGCTGGGCGTCCAATCTGCTGCTGCCCTGGCTGGCACTCGCCTTCCTGTACGCGGCCATGTACGCGCGCCAGAGCCGCAGTTCGATGATCGAGACGATGGCGGAGCCGTACATCCGCACCGCCCGTGCCAAGGGGATGCCGCGCCGCGCGGTCGTCGTCAAGCACGGGCTGCGCGCCGGCATGACGCCGGTCCTCACCCTGTTCGGGATGGACCTGGGCGGGCTGCTGGCGGGCGCGGTGATCACCGAGTCCATCTTCGGCCTCCCCGGCATCGGACGGCTCTTCTACAGTGCCCTGTCCGCCGGCGACCAGCCGGTGATCCTCGGGGTGACGCTGCTCGCCGCCGCCTTCATCGTCGTCGCCAACCTGGTCGTCGACCTCCTGTACGCCGTCGTCGACCCCCGAGTGAGGCTGTGATGTCCCCCGAGACCGATGCCGGACCACTGCTGTCCGTACAGGACCTGACGGTCACCTTCGCCACCCGGGACGGCCCGGTACGCGCCGTCGACTCCCTCTCCTTCGACGTGCACCGCGGACGGACCCTCGGCATCGTCGGCGAATCGGGGTCCGGCAAGTCCGTGACCTCGATGGCCGTGATGGGCCTGCACACCGGGGCCGAGGTCACCGGCTCGGCCGTCCTGGACGGGCGGGAGCTGGTGGGGCTGGGCGAGCGGGAGCTGAGCCGGCTGCGCGGCCGCCGGATGGCGATGGTGTTCCAGGATCCGCTGTCCAGTCTCCACCCCTACTACACGGTCGGTGAGCAGATCGCCGAGCACCACCGGGTGCACTTCGGCTCGCGCCGCGCCGCGGCCCGGCGGCGCGCCGTGGAGATGCTCGCGGAGGTGGGCATCCCGGAGCCGGAGCGGCGGGCTTCCGAGTACCCGCACCAGTTCTCCGGCGGCATGCGGCAGCGCGTCATGATCGCCATGGCGCTGGCCTGCGAGCCCGATCTGCTCATCGCGGACGAGCCGACCACGGCGCTGGACGTCACGGTCCAGGCGCAGATCCTGGAACTGATCGCCCGGCTTCAGGAGGAACGTTCCCTCGCCGTCGTCCTGATCACCCACGATCTCGGCGTGGTCGCCCGGGTCGCCCACGAGGTGCTCGTCATGTACGGCGGGCGGGCGGCCGAACAGGCCCCGGTGGAGGCGGTGTTCGCCGCCCCCGCCCATCCCTACACCCGCGGACTGCTGGACTCGCTCCCCCGGCTCGACGACACCGACGACGCCCCGCTGCGCGCGATCCCCGGCAGCCCGCCCTCCCTGCTGGCACCCGCCCCGGGCTGTGCGTTCGAGCCCCGCTGCGCGCGTGCGGCGGCCGCCGCCGAGGAGGTCCGGGAGCGCTGCGTACAGCTCAGGCCCCGGCTGACCGCCTCCGGCGGGCACGCGGTGGCCTGCCATCTGCCGCTGGGGCGGGCGGCCGGGCCTGGCGGGCCCGGCGGGCCTGGCGGGCCCGGAGCTCCCGAGGCCGAGGTCTCCGGCACAACCCGAAAGGTCACACCATGACGACGACCGGCACCTCCGCGCCCTCGGCCACCGGCGTCCCGCACGAGGACGCCGCCGGCGCCGGGAGCCCGCTGCTGTCCGTCCGTGATCTGACCCGGACCTTCCCCGGGCGGCGGGGCCGGCGCAACGCCCCGGTGCGGGCGGTGGACGGGGTGAGTTTCGACATCGCGGCGGGCGAGACCCTCGGTCTGGTCGGGGAGTCGGGCTGCGGCAAGTCCACCACCGGCCGCATGATCGTCCGGCTCCTCGAACCGACGAGCGGGTCGGTCACGTTCGACGGCCAGGACATCAGCCATCTCGGGCGGCGGGAGCTGCGGCCGGTGCGGCGCAAGCTCCAGATGGTGTTCCAGGACCCGCATTCCTCGCTGAATCCGCGCCAGACGGTGTCCCGCATCATCTCCGACCCCCTGCTGGTGCAGGGCACCCCGGCCGCCGACGCCCGGCGCCGGGCCGCCGAGCTGATGGAGCTGGTCGGTCTCATCCCCGAGCACCTCGACCGCTATCCGCACGAATTCTCCGGCGGCCAGGCCCAGCGCATCGGCATCGCCCGCTCGCTGGCCACGAACCCGCGCCTGGTCGTGGCGGACGAACCGGTCTCCGCGCTCGACGTCTCCGTCCAGGCACAGGTCGTCAACCTGATGGAACGCCTGCGGCACGAGCTGGGACTCGCGTATCTCTTCATCGCCCACGACCTGTCCGTGGTGAAGCGCGTCTGCGACCGGGTCGCCGTGATGTATCTGGGGCGCATCGTCGAGACCGGCCCGAAGCAGCAGGTGTACGCGGATCCCGCCCACCCCTACACCCAGGCGCTGCTGTCCGCCGTTCCGCTGCCCGACCCGGCCGCCGAGCGGGCCCGGGAACGGATCACCCTGCTCGGCGACCCGCCGAGCCCGGCCGCACCCCCGTCCGGCTGCACCTTCCATCCGCGCTGCCCCAGGGCCCAGGCCGTCTGCCGCACCGAGGCCCCGCGGCTGGCACCTCCGGCGCCCGGCGACTCGCGCCACGTCGCCTGCCACTTCCCCGGGGCAGACTGAGCGGGCGACAGGGCGGTGCCCCGGGGCCGGTGACCGGCCCCGGGGCACCGCGGTGTCCGCCGGGGAACCGGGCCCGCGGAGCGGGCGGCTCTCCTCCCGCTCACCTCACCACTTCGTGACCCGCACCGTGTCTCCATAGGTGTCCGCGCGCAGTACTTCGATGCGCACGCCCGCGGCCGCGTCCGTGAACGTCTCCCCGGCTCCGTACGGCGCGTCGTCCAGCGGGCGGCACCCGCTCGGCGGGGTGACGCCGGGGTTGGCGTCCATGACCCGGACCGGGCCCTGTCCCGTCCAGACGGACGAGTCGACCCGGTAGACGAGCGCCCCGGTCGCGCAGGCGCCCGCGTCCGCCAGGGCCGAGCGCCGGGACTCGACCACGTACGCGGTGGTCGGCCCGGTCCGGATCACGGCCATCTTGGTGCCGCTGCCGTACTCGACGGCGGTGAGCCGGACCATGTCGCGGCCCGCCGAGGACCGGCAGACGACCTGGGAGTCGTCCGTCCAGCCGAGCTTCCACGAGTGCCAGGCGAGGTACTGCGGCCCGGCCCCGGAGATCAGGCCCATGACGTCCCAGCCGCCCACGTGGCGGTGGGCGTCCTCGCCCGGCTCGAAGGCGTACAGGTCCGGGAGCCCGAAGGCGTGCGCGGTCTCGTGGCCCACCAGCTTGGGTCCCCAGTGCCACATGTCCTGCCCGAAGGTGACGCCCCATCTGAGGCGGTTGCCGTCGGCGACGACCCCGTCCGTGCCGGGCTCATGGATGTACGTGGGCGTGAAGGGGATGGCCTGCGCGTTCTTCGTGGCCACGACGTACACCATGTCGTACCCGGAGAAGTCCACGTACGGATCCGCGGCGGCCACGGCGTCCTTGATGTACGCCTCGTGGGTTTCGTGTGTCAGGCCGCGCTCGAAGCCGTAGTCCGTGGACCTGCGGGGCATCCGCACCCAGCGCTCGTGCGGGCTAATGGCGAGCCACGCCTTGCCGTACGAGGCCTGCCACATCCAGTCCGCGCCGGGGGTGATCTGCGCCGCGTGCTCGGCCGGGGTGCCGGTGGCCGGTGCGTCCGGGAAGTCCACGAAGATCATGCCGACCCTGGTGGTACCGGTGGATTCCCGGAAGAGGGAGCTGTCGGTGCCGTGCCCCTCGTCCGTCCATCCGGTGGTGCCCGCGAGCGCGCAGGCGCCGGGCGGGTCCATCTGCTTGGACACGGCGGCTGCCTGCGCGGGCGGCACGGCTGCGCCGGGGACCGGCAGCAGGCCGGCGAGCGCGGCGACAAGCACCGCCAGACAGCCGCCCCGGGCAACGCGGGGGATTCTCGGGATTCTCATGGGCGTTCACCCTCCATGAATGATGTGTGACATTTCACATAAGACTGGAGGGTGCCGCGCCCTGCCAGGAACCTCCCGCCCGTCCATAACATCCGCGCATGGATCTGGAGATACGACATCTGCGGGTGGTGTGCGCCGTCGCCGAGGCCGGCAGTCTCACCCGCGCCGCCGCCGCACTGCGCATGACCCAGCCGGGTCTGAGCGCCCAGCTCCGGCGGATCGAAACGACCCTGGGCGGCACCCTGTTCGAGCGACGGCGGGCGGGTGCCGCGCCGACCCCGCTGGGCGACCTGGTGCTCGCCCGCGCCCGCGCCATCCTGCCCGGCGTCGACCAGCTCCTGGCCGACACCGCCCGCGCCGCGCGCCGCGGCGCCCCACCCGGCCGCGTGCGCATCGGGTCGACGGGCGCGCCGATGATCGGTCATCTCCTGCTGGCAGTGAAGGAGTCGCTGCCCGATACGGACGTGACCACCCGTTGCCAGTACGCCCCCGGGCCCCTCCTCGACGACGTGCACGCCGGCCGCCTGGAGGCGGCGGTCCTCGGCGACCACCCCGGCCAGGAACCGGCGCCGCGCGACGGCGTCGTACTGCATCCGATCGTCACGGAGCCCGTCTTCGCGCTGCTGCCCGCCGGACATCCGCTGGCCGCCCAGAAGGAGGTGAGCCTGCCCCGGCTCGCCGAGGAGGACTGGGCCGCGCCGCGGCCGGACGGTGACCGCACCCGGGAGTACTGGTCGTCGATTCCCGCGCTGGCCGGCCGCACGCCCCGCATGCCCTACGAGGCCGAGGGGCGGCAACTGCTCGAGATCGTGCGCGCGGGCCTGGCCGTGACCCTCTGCCAGGCCACCTTCGTCGAGGTGCCCGGTGTCGCCGTACGCCCCCTCACGGGGAGCCCGTTGCACTACCGCCACATGCTGGCCTGGCACCGCGACGGGCCGCTCGCCCCGCACGGCGAATCGATCCTGCGCCGGGTGCGCGACGGCCATCTGAACGCCCGCGCCGACAGCCCCGCGTACGCACGCTGGCGCCGGCACCCGGTGCGCGCCGCCCGGCCGCCGGCCTGAAGTCCCGCGCCGGGCCGGAGATTTCCGGGACGAAGTCCGTGCCGAGGGGTTGTCAGTGCAATATCACATTACTACGTTACGCATCACATGGCATGTACGCGCCCTCTCAACGGCGCCGCGTGCCCGTGCGCCGAGCCTCCGGCACCACCCCGGCCCGACGCACAACTTCTCAACCCCCCACCCACAGGAGCCCTTTGTGTTCTCGTCAGGAACCCTGACAACTCTGCGCAGATCCCTGCTCACCACCGCCACCGCGGCCGCCCTCTGCATCACCGCGGCCGGGACGGGCCATACAGCCGTCGCCGCCACCACCTCCGCGCCCGCCACGACCACGCCTCTCGCCGCGCCCCTCGCCGCATCCCCCGGTGCGCCAGGTGCCGCTCCCTCCCCGTACGACAGAGCCGAGCGCCTGGCCGAGGCGCCCGCCCCGTCCGCCCAGCGGATACCCGGCCCGGACAGCAGCACCGGCGGCCGCGTCCCGGGGGCACGCACCCCGGAGGCGGACGCCGGCGGGAAGGCCGACGCGAGCACCACCGGGAAGACCACACCGAAGGCCGCCGCCACCGTGTACGGCACGGCCGAAGGTGCCGCCGTCCCCTGCACCCTCGACGGCGTCACCGGCCTGTCCCCGGACGGGCTCACCGCATTCCTCGCCGACCCGGAGGTCACCGCCGACGACTGTCTGCGCTCGCTGATCTGGACCTGGGACGAGCGCCTCGCACCGGTCATGTCGGCCGCGCACATCCAGGCCGTCTCCCGCCGCATCACCGCGCTCTCCCCCGGCCACGACGGGCACAACGGCACCCGGCTGCGGGAGATGTTCACGTACCTCCACGCGATCTCCTACCACGGCTTCTCGCACGACGAGGTCGACCTGGAGGACCCGGACTCTCTGGCGGCGATGCGGCAGGCCGTCGACGCGTTCGCCTCGGCGGCGCGCACCTTCGACGCGACCGACAGCAACGCCGACACCCTCCGCGAGGCTCTCCTCGCAGCGAGCGCCCAGGGCCTGCGCCAGTACCAGCTCCCCCTCGTCAAGCGGGTGCTGTCGACCATGGACGCGGACCATCCCGCGACCGCCACGGACACCTCCTGGGGCGGGGCCGCGCTCGCCGCGCTGTCGCTGAACTATCTCGGCGTCTACCCGGGCAACCAGGACCGCGCCTTCCGCTCCGCCGTCGAGGCCGACCCCTCGTACCGCGCCGCCTTCGAGGCGTTCGCCGGGTACACCCACCTCAAGGACACCGCCAACGCCTGGACGGTGCGCGACGCCGTCAACGAGTACGGCCGCTTCGGCCAGATCGGCGGACTGCGGCACGAGACCGTCACCTCCCTGGGCGCGCTCCTCGACGTGACCGCGCGCAACTTCGGCGCCTACAGCGCCCCCTGGGCGAAGGCCGCCACCTGGCTGATCGAATTCAACGCCTGCGCCCCGCACCAGGTCTGCCGCGACGACATCGAGAAGGGCCTCTTCCCGCAGACCTACACCTACGGCCGGGACGGCACGGACGGCATCACGGTGCGCACCGGCCTCGACCACGACACCGTCGACCAGCTCTACTACGCCAGCCAGCAGGTCAAGGCACAGTTCCACCGGGTCCTCGGCACGGAAGAGCCCCTCGCGGGCGATCCCAACAGCACGCTCCACGTCGTCCTGTACAAGTCCCGGGCCGACTACGAGAACTTCCAGCCGCTCCTGACCGGTCTGGGCACGAACAACGGCGGCATGTACATCGAGAAGGGCGCCACCTTCTACACGTACCAGCGCCGCGTCCCGCAGGATTCCAGCCTCACGCTGGAGGAGCTGTTCCGGCACGAGTACACGCACTACCTCAACGGCCGCTGGGCGGTCCCGGGCTTCTTCGGCGAGGGGCCGTGGTACGAGGGCGACCGCACCACGGCGATGGACGAGGGGACCGCGGAGTTCTTCGACGGCGCCACCCGCGACGAGGGCATCAAGGTCCGCAAGTCGCTGGTACGGGGCATCATCGCGGACACCGCGAACGGCGGCCCCCGGATGACCGTGGACGAGCTGCTGCACGCGACGTACGCCGGCGACGGCTTCCGCTTCTACAACTACGCGGGCACGTTCTTCGAGTTCCTGTGGACCGAACACCCGGCGCTGCTCCAGGAGATGTACCGGCATCTGCGGGCCGATGACCCCGGCGCCTTCGATGCCTGGCGCGACCGGCTCGGCGGGGACGCGGGGCTGCAGACGGCGTACGACGCCTTCCTCGACGAACAGATCGCGCACGCCGACGAGCTGTTCGTGCCCGACACCCGGTACGTCCCGCTCGGCGAGCTGCGCGACACCACACCCGAGCAGATCCGTGCCTCCTTCACGAGCAGCACATACCTCAGGCCCGAGTGCGAAGCCACCGGTTCGGCGGACCGGCCGCGGTTCAGCTGCACCGGCCGGATCACGGCGCGGCTCAGCGACTCCGGTGACGCCGACGCGGTCTTCGAGGACATGTCCGAGACCGTCGACTACTTCATCCTCGACCGGGCCGCGGGCGGCGACAACAACCTCGCCGACATGAACTGCTCGTTCGGTGCGGTGGACATCTGGTCGGACGGGCGCGGCGGCACATCGGACTTCACCTGCGAAGGACCACTGCGCGGCTGACGCCCGAGGCCGCCCCTGCGCGGCCGACGGTACGTGACCGCCCTGCGCGGTTCACGGTCCGCCGCCGCCTCTGGCGGCCGAGCGGCCCACCGGCCCGTCCGGTGGGCCGCTCGGCCGTCCCCGGCCGGGATACGACGTTCGGCTGAGTTCCTAACTGACGTCAAGTAGTTCGTGGTGTTCTTGAGGGTCGGTTCGT
>NZ_JBLMKT010000011.1:0-104711 GCF_047779955.1 Streptomyces lothianensis
ACCACCCACGAAACAATCCTCTGCAACCTCTTCGCCGAAATCCTCGGACTCGACGGGCAACCCGACTGCGAGGCCGGGTTCTTCGCGCTCGGCGGCGACAGCATCCTCGCCATCCAGCTGGTGAGCAGGGCCCGTTCGGCCGGACTGCTGTTCTCGGCCCGCGATGTCTTCACGCAGCAGTCCGTCGCCCGGCTGGCCCTCGTCGCCGAAGCCGCTCCCGACGACCCGCACCCCACCGCCGACGACGACACCGGCAGCGGTGATCTCCTGGCCACCCCGATCATGCACTGGCTGCGTGAACTGGGTGGCGCCTGGAGCGGGTTCAACCAGTCGATGACCGTGCAGGTCCCCGCGGGCGCCGACGAACAGCGGCTCACCGACGCCCTCCAGACGGTCCTCGACCGGCACGACGCGCTCCGGCTGACCGCCCGCCAGGACGCCACCGGCTGGCAACTGCGGGTGTGCTCCCCCGGCGAGGTGCGCGCCGGCGATCTGCTGCACCGCGTCGACGCCCGGCGGTTCTACGGAAGTGCCCTCAAGGACACCATGGCCGCCGAGGGGGAGCTCGCCCGGCAGCGGCTCGACCCGGAGCACGGTGAGGTGATCCGCTTCGTCTGGTTCGACCGGGGCACGGACCGGCCAGGACTGCTGCTCGTCCTCGTCCACCACCTGGCCATGGACGGGGTGTCCTGGAGGATTCTGCTGCCCGACCTCGCGGCCGCCTGGCGCGGCGACGAGCCGGGGCCCGTCCCCGCGTCGTTCCGGCGCTGGGCCGCCGCCCTGGCCGCCGCCGCCCCGGCGCGGCGCGGTGAACTCCCGCGTTGGGAGGCCGTGCACGGCACTCCCGACCCGCGGCTCGGGCTCCGGGACCCTGACCCGGTGCGCGACACCGCCGTCACGGCACGCTCGCTCACCCTGTCCCTGCCGCCGGAGCTCTCCGAAAAGCTGCTCACCTCCGTCCCGGCCGCGGTGCACGCCGGCGTCGACGACGTGCTGCTGACCGGTCTCGCCCTGGCCGTGCGCGAGTACCGCGCGGCCCGCGGCACCGACCTGCCGTCCGTACTCGTGGACCTGGAGGGGCACGGCCGCCGTGAGATCGCCGACGGCCTCGACCTGTCCCGTACGGTCGGCTGGTTCACCACCCTGCACCCGGTGCGTCTCGAACCCGGTGACGGATCGCCGGGACAGGCACTGAAGCGGATCAAGGAACAGTTGCGGGAGCTTCCCGACCACGGCATCGGCTACGGCATGCTGCGCCATCTGGACGCGGACGGTGCAGCCGCCCTGGCCGGACGCGCCGCCCCACAGCTCGGTTTCAACTACCTGGGCCGTTTCCCCTCGGCCCCCGACCCCACGGAGTCCGGGTGGCTGGGCGGTGCCGACGACTGGACGGCCGTGTCCGGAGCCCCGTCCCCGGCACCCCGCGATCCGGACATGCCCGTCGGCCACGCCCTGGAGATCAACGCCGTCACGCGTGACCTGCCCGGCGGACCCGAGCTGAGCGCCACCTGGACCTGGCCCGGCGAACTGTTCACCGAGGACGAGGTACGGAGCCTTGCCACCGCCTGGTTCGCCGCCCTCGGCGCGCTCGCCGACGACGTACTGCAGAGCGGGACAGGCGGCCTCACTCCCTCCGACCTCTCCCTGGCCGGTCTGAGCCAGGACGAAATCGACGATCTCGAAGCAGAATTGAGGGACCTCGCATGAAGACATCGGGCCTCCAGGACATCCTGCCGCTCTCCCCGCTGCAGGAAGGCCTCCTCTTCCACGCCCTGGCCGACGCACCGGACACCGGCGCCTTCGACGCCGACGTCTACACGACCCAGATGGTCCTCGAGCTCACCGGCCCCCTCGCCCCGGCCCGACTGCGGTCGGCCGCCGAAGCCCTGCTGCGCCGGCACGCCAACCTCCGTGCCTCCTTCCGTCTGCGCGCGGGAGGCCAGCCGCTCCAGATCGTGCACCGTGAGGTGCCGCTGCCCTGGCGGGAAACCGACCTGGGACCGCTGACCGGCGAGGCCCAGAAGGACTCGCTGCGGGCCCTGCTGGCCGCGGAGCAGGCCGAGCCCTTCGACCTGGCCGCCCCGCCGGCCCTCCGCTTCCACCTGGTGCGCCACGGCGCACAGCGGCACACTCTGGCCCTGACCAACCATCACATCCTGTGGGACGGCTGGTCGGCCCCCGTCATCCAGCGCGAACTGCTCACCCTCTACCGCGACCACGGCGACCCCGGCGGACTGCCACCGGTCAGCCCGTACAGCAGCTACCTCGCCTGGCTCGCGCGCCGGGACCGCGACGTCTCGGCGCGCGCCTGGCGCCAAGCCCTCGACGGCCTGGCGGGGCCCACCCTGGTGGCCCCCGGGCCCGAGCGGGCACCCGTCCAGCCCGCATACGCGGAGACCGAGCTGTCCCCGGAGCTCACCGCCCGGATCCTCGACGGCGCCCGTACCGACGGCATCACCCTCAACACCCTGCTGCAGGGCGTCTGGGCGCTGACCCTGAGCGAGCTGACCGGCCATCAGGACGTGGTGTTCGGATCGGTGGTGTCCGGACGGCCGCCCGAGATACCCGGGATCGAGACGATGGTGGGCCTGTTCATCAACACCGTCCCCGTCCGCGTCCGGCTCGACGCGGCCCCGACGCTCACCGGGGTCCTCGCCCGTCTCCAGGACGAGCAGACCCACCTCCTCGACCACCAGCAGCTGCGCCTCGGCGACGTCCAGCGCATCGCCGGGGCGGGCGAACTGTTCGACACGGTACTCACGGTCGAGAACTACCCCGCAGGTGGCCAGGAACCCCCGTCCTACGACGGGGTGAGCGTCGCGAGCGTGTCCGGCAGCGATGCCGCCCACTACCCGCTGCGCCTGATCGCGGGCTTGTCCGGCGGACGACTGCTGCTGCGTCTGGAGCACCGCCCGGACCTGTACGGGCCCGATGCGGCGCGCACTGTACTCGACCACGTCGCACGGCTGGTCGAAGCGGCCGCGGACCGGGACGGACTCGCCGTGGCCGGGCTGCCCCGGCTCGGCGCACAGGAGCGGGCCGTGCTCCCCGCCTTCGCCGCCCCCGAGTCCGCGGCCCGGTCCGATGGCGCCAGGCCCGCCGCCACACCGCACCGCGGCGGGCCGACGAGTCCCCAACAGGAAATCCTGTGCGGCCTGTTCGGTGACGTACTCGGCCGTACCGGCCTCACGCCCGACGACAACTTCTTCGACGAGGGCGGCCACTCCCTGTCCGCGCTCAAGCTGCTCGGCCGGGTCCGCACCGTCTTCGGGACCTCCCTGCCCGTACGCGAACTCTTCGAGGCACCTACCCCGGCGCTGCTCGCCCGTCGCATCGAGCGGGCCGACACCGGCGCCGCCCCGGAACCCACGGCCCGCCCGCGCCCCCGGCACATCCCGCTCTCGTACGCCCAGCAGCGCCTGTGGTTCCTGCACCGCGTCGAGGGCCCGAGCCCCGCCTACAACGTGCCGATGCCGCTCCGGCTCACCGGGCGCCTCGACCTGCCCGCACTGGGCGCCGCGCTCGGCGACCTCACCGCGCGGCACGAGAGTCTGCGCACCGTCTTCCCGGACGACGCGGGCGAACCGCGGCAGCACATCCTGGCGACGGCGACGCCCCCGCTGGACGTCATCGACCTGACAGGTGCCGACGCGCCGCCCGCCGCCGGCGTGCTCGCCGACGCCGCGCGCCACGCCTTCGACCTCACCGGTGAGATCCCCCTGCGCGCCACCGTGCTGCGGCTCTCCGAGCGGGAACACATCCTGCTGCTGCTCGTCCACCACATCGCCGCCGACGGCGGCTCCGTGGCACCGCTGCTGGCCGACCTCGCCGAGGCGTACCGGGCCCGGCACTCCGGCACCGCCCCGACCTTCAGCCCACTGCCGCTGCAGTACGCCGACTACACACTGTGGCAGCGCGAGCTGCTGGGTGAGGAACAGGACCCCGACAGCCTGCTCAGCCGCCAACTCGACTACTGGCAAGGGGCGTTGGAAGGAGCACCGCCCCAGATCGAGCTTCCCCTCGACCGTCCGCGCCCGGCCGCCGCGGACCACCGGGGCGCCCTGGTGGACTTCCATCTCGACGCCGAGGCCCACCAGCGCCTGAGTGAACTGGCCCGCGGCTCGGGCTGCACCCTCTTCATGGTGGTACAGGCCGCACTGTCCACCTTGCTCAGCCGGATGGGCGCCGGTCACGACATCCCTCTCGGCACGGCGGTGGCCGGCCGCGGCGCGCCCGAGCTCGACTCCCTGGCCGGGTTCTTCGTCAACACCCTCGTCCTGCGCACCGACACCTCGGGGGACCCCACCTTCCGCGAGCTGCTGGGCCGCGTACGGTCATTCGACCTCGGTGCGTACGCCCACCAGGAGCTGCCCTTCGAGCGCCTGGTGGAGGCCATGAACCCGGTCCGCACGGCGGCCGTGCATCCGCTGTTCCAGGTGATGCTCGCCTTCCAGAACAACGCCGCCCCGCGGATGGAACTCCCCGGCCTCGCCGTCGGGTTCGAGGGGCTCGGCACCGGCACAGCCCGCTGCGACCTGTCGTTCAGCATCGGGGAGACCCACGCGGAAGACGGCACCGTGGCCGGACTGCGCGGCATCGTCGAGTACGCCACAGCCCTGTTCGACGCGGACACCGCACAGGATCTCGCCGACCGCCTCGCCCTGCTGCTCGGCAGCGCGGCCGAAGACCCGGACCGGCGGCTGAGCGCGCTGGACCTGCTGTCCCCGCAGGAGAAGGCAGCCCTGCGCGCCGCTGCCGCCGACGCGGAGGCCATCACCCCCGAGACGCTGCCCGCGCTGTTCGCCCGGCAGGCGGACAGCACCCCGCTGGCCCCGGCCGTCGAATGCGGTGACATCGTCCTGAGCTACGCGGAACTCAACTCCCGGGCCGAGGCCCTGGCCGCGCGCCTGGCCGCACTCGGCGCGGGCCCCGAGCAGTTCGTGGCCCTCGCCCTGCCCACCTCCGTGGAACTGGCCGTCGCCGTCCTCGCCGTCGCCAAGTCCGGTGCCGCCTATGTGCCGCTCGACCCGGACTACCCCGCGCAGCGGCTCGCCCTGATGCTCGCCGACACCCGGCCCAGAGCGGTGCTCACCACCGCCGGGCTCGCGGGCCGGCTGCCCGCCCACGACACCCCCACGCTGCTCCTGGACGCCGGAGGTGGGCAGGGGCTGCAGCCCGCGGACGCGCCGCCCACGCAGCCCGCGGACGCGCCGCCCACGCAGCCCGCGGCCTCGCAGGAAGCACCGCCCGCTGACCCACGGGAAACACCGCCGGCCCGCCGAGCCTTCCCCGCGCTGCGGCCGGACCACCCCGCGTATGTCATCTACACCTCGGGATCCACCGGCACCCCCAAGGGCGTCGTCGTCACCCACTCCGGACTCGCCGGGCTCGCCGCCGACAGCGCCGCCGTGCACGGGGCGGGCCCGGGCAGCCGGGTGCTGCAGTTCGTCTCGCCGAGCTTCGACGTGTCCGTCGCGGAGTTCTGCATGGCCTTGCTGACCGGGGCCTGCCTCGTCATTCCCGAACAGCGCCACGTGGGCGCCGAGCTGGCCCGGTTCCTCGCCGAGCGGCGGATCAGCCACGCCCATCTGCCGCCCGCCGTCCTCGCAGGACTGCCTGCCGAACCGCTGCCCGGCCTCCTCACCCTGATGTCGGGCGGCGAGGCCTCCTCCCCCACGCTCGTCGACCGCTGGGCGCGCGGCCGGCGGATGATCAACGCATACGGACCCACCGAGGCCACCGTCGAGGTGACGTACGCGGTCCAGGACCCCGACCGGCCCGAGGCCGCACGTTCCATCGGCCGGCCCGTCAGCGGAGTGAGGACGTACGTCCTCGACACCGCCCTGCGCCCAGTCGCCCCGGGCGCCGTCGGGGAGCTGTACATCGCCGGGCCCGGCATCGCCCGCGGCTATCTGCACCGTGCCGCGCTCACCGCCGCCCGCTTCGTCGCCGCGCCCTTCGGAACTCCCGGCGAGCGGATGTACCGCACCGGGGACCTGGTCCGCAGCCGCCGGGACGGGAGTCTCGACTTCGTGGGACGCGCCGACGGCCAGATCAAACTGCGCGGCTTCCGTATCGAGCGCGGCGAAATCGAGGCCGCGCTCCTGGCCGGGCCCGAAGTGACACAGGCCGCCGTCGTGGTGCGCGAGGACCGGCCCGGTGACCCACGCCTCGTCGCCTACCTGGTGCCGGGCCCCGACGGCCTGGATCCCGCCGGTGTGCTCGACGCGCTGCACGGCCGGCTGCCCGACTACATGATCCCGTCCGCGGTCGTCCCCCTGGAGGAGCTGCCGCTCACCGCCAACGGCAAACTCGACGAGCGCGCGCTGCCCGCCCCGGTGGCGACCACCGGCTCCGGCCGGGCCCCGCGCACCGCCCGCGAGGACACGCTGTGCCGCCTCTTCGCCGAGGTGCTGGGTCTCGACGAGGCCGGCATGGACGACAACTTCTTCGACCTGGGCGGCCATTCGCTGCTCGCCACGAAGCTCGCGGCCCTCATGGGACGGGTGCTCGGCGTCGAGTCAACCGTGCGCGATGTCTTCGAAGCCCCCACCCCGGCCCTGCTGCTGCGCCGCGCCGACGGCGAGCACGACGCCGCCGACGGGTTCGCGCCCCTGCTGATGCTGCGGCGCACCGGCTCACGCACTCCCTTGTTCTGTGTGCACCCGGTCAGCGGACTCAGCTGGTCCTACTCGACGCTGCTGCGCACCCTCGATCCGGAACAGCCCCTGTACGGACTGCAGGCCAACGGACTCGACGGGAAGGGCGAACCCGCCACCACCCTGCAGGAGATGCTCGACGGCTACGTGGCGCAGCTGCGCACCGTGCAGCCGCACGGCCCCTACCGGCTGCTCGGCTGGTCGCTCGGCGGTACTCTCGCCCACCTGATCGCCGGGGAACTCCAGCGACTGGGCGAGGAGGTCGAGCAGGTGGTGCTGCTGGACGCCTATCCGGTCGAGGAGGACAAGCGGACGGAACTGCCCACGGACCAGGTGCTGCGCGACCTGTTCCAGGCCTACGCCCGGCTGCACGGCGACGACCCCGATCAGGTGCCGGACCGGGTGGCTGTGCGGGAGCGCGTCATCGGGTACATGGGGCGCGGGGACAGCGAGCTGCGACACCTCGACGACGACGGGCGCGGCCGGGTCCTGGACGTCCTGGTCAACAACGTACGTCTCGTCTCGCCTGCTCGGCCACCGCTGTTCAAGGGCGACCTGCTGCTGGTGGCGGCCACCGAGAACGTGCGGCCCTGGGCCGATCAGCGTGCCTGGGAGCCGTACCTGTCCGGGGTGACCGAGCGCTTCGAGATCGCTGCCACCCATGAGGACCTGCTCGCCCCCGAACCGGCGGCAAGGATCGGGCGCATGCTCTCCGAGCGCCTGTGACGGCCCAGGGTGTGTCCGGCGGCATGTCGCCGGACACACCCTGGCCGCGTACGAGAACACGACGCGACCGCGGAACGGGCCCGGGTGCGGCGGCGAGCAGGTGCCGCCGCACCCGGGCCGTTCTCATGGGGCCGCTACGCGGGATTCCGCAGGCGCCCCGACGCGGTGTCCCACAGGCCGCGCCCCGACGCGGAATTCGGTCGATACTCCCGCGATAAAGCCGCTTTCTATCGTCGAGCGCGTCGAGGTGGAGCCGGTATCCGGGCCACCGGAGAAGACGTTGACTGTTCCCGATGGAGGCGACACCCGTGGTGAACGAGGCTGACGACGTCGGCGGTGTGGCCGGCCAGGAGTACTGGCGCGAGGTCACCCGCGCCGGCGGATTCACCGCCCTGCCGGGCTGGGCCGCCGACCCCGACGCCGACGGTACGGGTGAGGTCGTACTGCCCCTGACGGGCGGGACGGAGCACACCACGGCGCCGCTGCTCCTCGCGGCACACGCCAAGGTGGTCGCCGCGCTGACCGGCGACCCCGACACGGTCACCGGGTTCGTACCCGCGGGCGGCCGTGGTCTGATGACCCGGCTCACCGTCGAGGACGGCAGCTGGGCGGAGCTCGTCGACGTGGCCGCGGATGTGCTGCGGAGCGTCCGGGACTTCGCCGCCTGGGCCCCCCGCACCGCGATCCCGCTGTTCGACACGCTCGCCACCGAGCGGGCCGCCGACCTGCCGACCGAACTGCCGCGCGGCATCGTGCTCGGTGTCGCCGTCGACGCGGGCCGCCTGGTGGTACGTCACCGCACCACCGTCCTCGACTCCACCGCCGCCCGGCGGATCGCCGGCTACTACGACCGTGCGCTGCACCGAGCGGCCACCGAACCGGATGCCCCGCACGACGCACGGCACCTGCTCGACGCGTCCGAACTGCACTTCCAGTGGGAGCAACTGGCCGGTGCACAGCGTCCGTTGCCCGATCTGCGGGCGCACCAGCTGTTCGAGGAGCAGGTGCGGCTGCGGCCCGACGCGGTCGCCGTGAGCCAGGGCGGGCGCGCGTGGACATACGACGAACTGAACCGACGCGCCAACCGTGTCGCCTGGCGACTGCGCCACGCGGGGCTGTGGAGCGAGGACGTCGTCGCCGTCGTCACCGAACGCGACCTCCACTGGGCTGCCGCCGTGCTCGGGGTGCTGAAGGCGGGTGGCACCTACCTGCCCGTGGAACCGCATTTCCCGGCGTCCCGCGTCGCCTCCATGCTGCGTCGCAGCGACTGCCGGACCGTGCTGACCACCGGGCGGACGACCGGACCGCTCGATGCGGCCCTCGCGGAACTCTCCGGTGCGGGGGGCGCAGCTCCCACCGTGCTGCGTGTCGACGAGCTGCCCGGCACCGCCGACGGCCACGACCCGGACATCACGGACGACCGCCCCCCGGGTCTCACCGACGACCACGACCCGGACTTCCCCGTCGCCGCCGACGCCCTCGCCTACATCTACTTCACCTCCGGTTCCACCGGCGAACCCAAGGGCGCGATGTGCGAGCACGCCGGCTTCGTCAACCATCTCCTCGCCAAGATCGAGGACCTGGGCATCACCGCGGACAGCACGGTCGCGCAGACGGCACCGCAGTGCTTCGACATCTCCCTGTGGCAGCTCGTCGCCGCCCTGACCGTCGGCGGCCGCACCCATATCGTCGAACAGGACGCCGTCCTGGAGGTCGGCCGGTTCACCGAAATCCTGCGCAGCGAGCGGGTGCAGGTGGTCCAGCTCGTGCCGTCCTACCTCGAAGTGCTCCTGACGCACCTGGCGGGAGAGCACGATCCGCTGCCCGATCTGCGGGCTGTGTCGGCCACCGGTGAGGCTCTGAGACGTGACCTGACGGAACGCTGGTTCGCGGCCTTCCCCGGGGTGCCGCTGGTGAACGCGTACGGGCTCACCGAAACCTGCGACGACACCAACCACGAAGTGCTGCGCGAAGTACCCACGGGCCCCTCCGTGCCGCTGGGCAGGCCGGTCCGCAACGTCCGCGTCCAGGTCGTCGATGCCCGCCTGCGGCCGGTGCCGGCGGGCGCCCCCGGCGAGATCGTCTTCCAAGGGGTGTGCGTCGGCCGGGGCTACGTCAACGACCCCGAACGGACCGCCGCCGCCTTCGTACCGGTGCCCGGACGCCCCGGTGAGCGGCTCTACCGCTCGGGAGACTTCGGGCGCTGGGCCCCGGACGGGCGGCTCGAGTTCCGCGGGCGCCGCGACGCCCAGCTGAAGATCCGCGGCTTCCGGATCGAGATCGGCGAGATCGAGAGCCGCATGACCGACGTCACCGGGATACGCGACGCCGCGGTGGTGGCCGTCGGCGGCGGTGAGGAACGCTCCCTCGTCGGCTACTGCACCACCGTCGACGGCACGGCACCGGTGGGGCTGCGCGAGCGGCTTGCCGAGGTGCTGCCCTCGTACATGGTGCCCGCCCGGCTGGTCCACCTGGACGCCATGCCGCTCACCGCCAACGGGAAGACAGACAAGAAGCGGCTGGCCCGGCAGGCCGTCATCCCCGCCGAGCCGGCCGCCCCCGGTCTGCCCGGTGCCACCGGCCTGCCGGGCTCGGGCGACGCACTCGGCGCACTCGGCGCACCCGGCGCTTCCGGCGCACCCGGCGCTTCCGGCGCACCCGGCGCTTCCGACCTGCCCCGTACCGCCGTCGAGCACAGGATCGCCGAGCTGTGGAGCGCCCAGCTGAAGCTGCCGGTCGGGCACATCACGCGGGACGCGCACTTCTTCGAGCTGGGCGGCACCTCCCTGACCGCGATACGGCTCGCCATCGCTCTGGACCGGGTGGTCACCGTCGCCGAGCTGGCCCGCCATCCCGTCCTCGCCGATCTCGCCCGGCTCGTCGCCTCGCGTACCGGCGACGGTGCCGCCCATGCGACGGCCGGCTGAGAGCGCGTCGGCAAACCCGCTCCGAGTACCACCCGCCGCTGCCGGGAGCGCTTCCCGAGAACGCCGCCCGAGCGAACAAGGAGACAGCACCATGACGTCCGTCCTCGAACGCACCACGCCCGACCTGCGACTGCCGACCCTGACCGCCGACGCCCCCACCGGACCGACGGCCTGGGCCGAGCAGCACCGGGACGAGGTCCAGGCGGCCCTCGCCGCGCACGGCGCGGTGCTGGTGCGCGGCCTGGAACTCGACGGTCCGCGCTCCGTCGGCGCGGCCGCCGCCGCGCTCGGCATCCGGGCCATGCCCGAGCGCGAGGCGTTCGCGCCGCGCCGGGACCTGGCCCCCGGCGTGTACTCGTCCTCCGAGTGGCCCCCCGACGAGCCCATGTGCATGCACCATGAGGGCAGTTACGCCGCCGAGGTGCCGTCCGTCGCGGTCTTCGGCTGTCTCACCGCGCCCGCCTCCGGCGGGGCCACCGCGCTCGCCGACGCTCAGCGGGTTCTCGGGGCCCTGCCACAGGACCTCGTGGACCGCTTCGCCCGTGACGGCTGGCAGCTCACCCGCACCTACCGCGAGGTCGGCGTCGCGTGGTCCGAGGCCTTCGGCACCGAGGACCCGGCCGCGGTGGACGCCTATTGCGCCCGCTCGGGCATCGGCCACGCGTGGCTTGCGGACGGGGCGCTGCGCACCCGCCAGCGCCGGGCCGCCGTGATCACGCATCCCGCCACCGGCCGGCCGCTCTGGTTCAACCAGATCGCCTTCCTCAACGAACTGACCCTCGACCCGATGGTCCGCGACTATCTCACCGAGGTGTACGGACCCGACGCGCTGCCGTTCAACACGGCCCACGGCGACGGCGAGCCGATCGACGCGGACGTCGTCGAGACCATCGACCGGGCCTATCGAGACGCCACGTTCCGCGAGCCGTGGCGCACCGGCGACCTGCTGGTCGTCGACAACCTGCGGATGGCGCACAGCCGGGAGCCCTTCACGGGCGACCGGGAGATCGCCGTCGTGCTCGGCAACCCGGTCCGCCTGCCCGGCCACGTACTCGACCTGTGACCGGCCCGACCGGCGACCGGACCAACTCAACGACGAAACACGGAGCTTCCATGTCCCACGACACCGTGAGCCCCCCGCCGACGTTCGCCGTCGTCCCGGGAGCCGAGGTCGACCGGGTCCTCGGCGACCGGCATCGGGAGGTCACCGGCATCATCGAGGCGGCCTACCGCGCGCATGGCGCGGGCGCCACCGTCAATCCGCCCTCGTACTTCCTGCGCTTCCCCGACCGGCCGGACTCCCGCATCATCGCGCTGCCCGCATCGGTCGGCGACGGCATCGACGTCGACGGCCTGAAGTGGATCTCCAGCTTCCCGCAGAACGTCGCCGAGGGGCTTCCCCGGGCGTCGGCCGTACTGATCCTCAACGATCCCGTCACCGGCTACCCGCTGGCCTGTCTGGAGAGCTCCATCATCAGCGCCGCACGCACCGCGGCCTCCGCCGCGCTCGCCGCGGACCGGCTCTCCGCGGGACGCGAGCGCCCGCGCCGCGTGGGCTTCTTCGGCACCGGACTCATCGCCCGCTACATCCACGCCTTCCTCGCCGGCACCGGCTGGGAGTTCGAGGAGACGGGGGTCTTCGACCTCAGCCGCGATCATGCCGCCGGGTTCACCGACTACCTGGAGCGCGCGGGGGTACCGGGCGGCATCACCGTGCACGACAGCGCCGAGGAACTGATCCGCTCCAGCGACCTGGTCGTCTTCGCCACTGTCGCGGGTGAGCCGCATGTCGAGGACCCGGCCTGGTTCGACCACAACCCGTTGGTCCTGCATGTGTCGCTGCGCGATCTGTCGCCCGAGGTGGTGCTCGGCGCGACCAACATCGTCGACGACGTCGACCACTGCCTCAAGGCGAACACCTCGCTGCACCTGGCCGAACAGCGCACAGGCAACCGTGACTTCGTTGACGGAACGCTGTACGACGTGCTGACCGGCACCCTCGCCCTCCCCGCCGGCCGACCGGTGATCTTCTCCCCGTTCGGCCTCGGGATTCTCGACCTCGCGCTCGGCAAGCACGTCTACGACACCGTGCGCGCGGCGGGCGAACTCTCCGTCGTCGACGGCTTCTACCACGAGATGAGCCGCTACGGATGACCGCCCGGACATCGCATGCCCGAGCGCGGGAGGCGAAGGGTGCCGGGCCCCTCGGGCCCGGAGCGGGATTTCGACAACAGCTTCCAAGGCGGGAGGGCACATGCCGATCATCACGGCTCCGCAGGAATTCAACGAGGACGACCTCTACGTCGACCTCTTGCCGGTCCTCGGGGAATCCGTATTCCTCAAGTGCGAGGGATTCAACTTCAGTGGATCCGTCAAGCAGAAGGCCGCGCTCTCCATGATCGAGTCGGCCGAGCACAGCGGGGTGCTCACCGGGGACTCGGTCCTGGTCGAATCCTCCTCCGGAAATCTCGGCATCGCACTCAGCATGATCGCGGCGAGCAAGGGCTACCGCTTCCTGTGCGTCACGGACTCCCGCTGCAATCTCGCCTCCCGGCGCCTCATGGAGGCCCTTGGCGCCGAGGTGCGCGTGGTGACCGAACCCGACCCTGAAGGAGGCTTCCTCGGCGCCCGGCTGAATCTGGTGCGCCGGTTGTGCGACGCCGACGACCGCCACATATGGCTCAACCAGTATCTCAACGCCAACAACTGGCGCGCCCACCACCGCTGGACCGCGCCGCCGATCGCCCGCCGCTTCCCCGGCCTGGACGTGCTGTTCGTGGGAGCCGGGACCACCGGCACCCTGATGGGCTGCGCCCGCTGGTTCAAGGAGCACCGCCCACAGGTGCGCGTGGTCGCCGTGGACAGCGTGGGTTCGGTCACCTTCGGCGGTCCCGCGGGCCCCCGGATGATTCCCGGGCTCGGTGCCGGGGTGCGGCCCGCGCTCCTCGACGAGTCCCTCGTGGATGACGTGGTCATGGTGCCGGAGGCGGAGACGGTGCGCACCTGCCACCGGCTCGCCGCCCGCGGCTTTCTGTTCGGCGGCTCCACCGGGACCGTCGTGGCAGGCGCCCACACCTGGCTCGCCGGGAACGCCTCGGGCGCCTCCGCACCGGTCTCGGTGGCCATCTCACCCGATCTCGGCGAGCGGTACCTCGACACCGTCTACCAGAGCAACTGGGTGCAGGGCGTGTACGGCGACGCGGTGACGGACCCCGTGGAGTCGGCGGCCTGACCCCCTCGTACCGACGCGCGAACCAAGACAGCTCCCCGGACAAGACAGCTCCCCGGAAAGGAATCACGATGAGCAACCCGTTCGACGACACCGAAGGCCGCTTCCATGTACTGGTCAACGACGAGGACCAGTACTCCCTGTGGCCCGCCTTCGCCGAGATACCCGCGGGCTGGCGGCCTGTCCTGAAGGACGCCGGACACGCTCAGAGCGAGGCGTACATCACCGAGCACTGGACCGACATGCGGCCGCGCTCCGTCGTCAAGGCGATGGCCCGTGACGACTGACCTCGCGACCGCACCGGACACCAGGACACCCGGCCCGCCGGACACCAGGACACCCGGCCCGCCGGACACCACAGCGCCGGACGCACCGGACACCGCCTACACGCGGCTGATGCGACTGCTCGCAGACCACGGTGTTTGCCCCCGCGTCCTGGACCATCCGCCCGAGGGCGGCACCGCGGCGGTGAGCCTGCTGCGCGGGCATCCGCTGCACCAGGCCGCAAAGTGCATCGTTCTGCGGGTCCGTGGCGCCGCCCGGCCCTATGTGCTCGCCGTGGTGCCGGGCGATCACCGCGTGGACATCGACGCAGTACGCGCCCTGGTCGGAGGGACCCGTGCGGGCTTCGCCGACCGCCACACCGCTCAGCGGCTCACCGGCTGCGTCAGCGGAGCCATCACGCCCTTCTCGTTCGACGCGAGGCTGCGCCTCGTCGTCGACACCGGACTCCTCGACGAGGAGGAGATCTTCTTCAACGCCGCACGACTCGACCGTTCCCTGGCCGTCTCCACCCGGGACTACCGGCGCATCGCCGCCCCCCTGGTGGCGGACATCAGCGACCGCACCGCCGTGCAGAAAGCGACCACCGCCTCATGACCCTCGCACTCGACGCCCCGCTCACCGCCGCCCTGCCGGTCACCGAGGCCGACGCCGGCCGCATCGGCCGGATCGCCGCCGGTCTCACCTCTGTCGCCGACGGCCGCATCGACACCCCCGAATGGGTGGCCGCCGCCCGTGCGGCCTGGTGCGACCTGCCCGCCCCGCTGCGCCGCGGACTCCGCGACTTCCGACGCGACTCGGGCCCCACCGGATCCCTCCTGGTCAGCGGCCTGCCCGCCGGCGATCTGCCGCTGCCGTCCACACCGAGCACCCGCGGTTCCGTGCAGCGCACCGCCGAGGTGCCCGCGACCGTCCTGCTCATGATCGCCGCAGGCCTCGGCGACCCCGCCGCGTTCCGCCCGGAGAAGACCGGTGCCCTGGTCCAGGACGTGGTGCCGGTCCCCGGGCAGGAGGACTTCCAGGGCAACGCCGGCTCGGTACTGCTCTCCTTCCACAACGAGAACGCCTTCCACCCGCACCGCCCCGACTTCGTGATGCTGCTGTGCCTGCGCGCCGATCACGAGGGCGTCGCCGGACTGCGCACCGCCTGCATCCGGCAGGTGCTGCCGCTGCTCTCCGCGGGGAGCAGGGACGCGCTGTGGCAGGACGAGTACACCACCGACGCCCCGCCCTCCTTCGGCGCGATGCCGAAGGGAGCTCCGCACGCGGTGCTCACCGGCGCGGCCGACGATCCCGACGTACGCGTCGACTTCGCGGCCACCAAGCCTGTCACCGAGCGTGCCCGGCTGGCCCTCGCCGAGCTGGCCGAGCTGTTCGACATGACCGCGCAGACCGTCCGGCTCGCCCCCGGCGACCTGGCGATCGTCGACAACCGGGTCACGGTGCACGGCCGCACCGCCTTCCGTCCCCGCTACGACGGCAAGGACCGCTGGCTGCAGCGCAGCTTCGTCCTCACCGACCTGCGCCGCTCCCGTGCCGACCGGGCGGCCGACGGCTACGTACTGGACTGACACCGTACGTACACGACTGAACAGGTGTGTATCCGTCCACACCGCATGTATGCGTCTGAACCGGCCCCGAACGACGCTCCCAGCAAGGAGACCCCCGTGACGACCTTCCTCGAACCCCCGGCCCTCGCCGCGGCGCGGGGACCGGCAACCATCGACGTCCACGTCGAGGAGACGCCGCTGCCGCCGCACCAACCGCTCGGCCTCTACACAGCGTTGCTCGAACGGTTCGCGTCCGACGACGTCTATCTCCTGGAAAGCCCCGCAGGCCCGACGGCCGACCGCGGTTCGGCCATCGTGGGCTGCGGTCGGCTCGCCGACATCGAGGTGCACGCCGACCGGGTGGCGATCCGGGGCGCCGAAGGAGTGCGGCGGGCCCTCCTCGACGTGGCCGACGCCCTGGGGATGCCCGCCACCGCGCCGGACGAGCGTGCGCTCCCCGCACCCGGCCGGGTGTGGGAGTTCCTCGCCGCGGCACAGCGGGTGTTCACCGTGCACACCGACGTGCCCGCCGACTGCCTCGCCTTCGGTTTCCTCGCCAGCTTCGGATACGAATCGGCCTGGCACATGGAGGACCTGCCGGCCAGGACGGGGCCGCGGACCGAGCCCGACTGCGTGCTGAGCCTCTACCGCGACACCGTTCACTACGACCTCGTGACGGGCGAGGCGCGCAGACTCCGGGCCCACTCCACGGTCTTCCCCGACCCACGGCCGTACGACATCGAGGCCATGGCCCGGCGGGTCCCGGCATCGGGACCGGTGCCCGAGGCGACGCGGCCGCGCTCGGTGACCGACAGCACCGACAAGGCGACGTTCCTCGGACGCGTCGAGCGCTGTCTGCGTCACATCGGGGTGGGGGACGTCTACCAGATCCAGATCGGGCACAGCATCGACGTCGGCACCGACCTCAGCCCCCTGGACGTCTACCGCCGGCTGCGGGACCGCAACCCGTCGCCGTACATGTTCCTGGTGCCGCGCGCCGGCACCACCCTCGTCGGCGCCAGCCCCGAACTGCACTTCGCCGAGGACGGCGGACGCATCCTGATGCGGCCCATCGCGGGAACCACACCGCGCAGCGGTGAGCGGGCCGCCGACGAGCGGCGCGTGGCCGCGCTGCGCGCCGACGAGAAGGAGCGGGCCGAGCACATCATGCTGGTCGACCTGTGCCGCAACGACCTGGGGCGGGTCAGTCTGCCGGGCAGCCTGAACACCGACGACCTGATGACCGTCGAAACGTACTCGCACGTCTTCCATCTCGTCTCCACCGTCAGCGGCCGGCTCGATCCCCGCCACGACACCTGGGACGTGCTACGGGCCACCTTTCCCGCGGGCACCGTCACCGGCGCGCCCAAGATCCGCGCCATGGAACTGATCCAGGAACTGGAGGACGGGCCACGGGGCATGTACGCGGGCGCCGTGGGAGTGATCGACGTCCGGGGCTGGACCCGGCTCGCGCTCTGCATCAGGACCGTGGTGCACAACGGGACGACCTACCGCACCCAGAGCTGCGCGGGCATCGTCGCCGACTCCACCCCCGAGGCGGAGTGGCGCGAGACGCTGCACAAGATGGGCGCCGCCTACTGGGCGCTGACCGGAGAGGAGCTCGCCGCGTGAGAGTCCTGGTGGTCGACGCCTACGACAGCTTCACCCACATCATCGACCAGTACCTGCGGGGCCTCGGCGCCGAAACCGACGTGGTGCGCTCCGGAACCCGCGCCCCGGACCGGCTGCGCGCACTCGCCCCGGACGCCGTCGTCCTCGGCCCCGGCCCCGGCCACCCTGCCGACTCCGGACACGTCGAGCTCG
This sequence comes from Streptomyces lothianensis, assembly GCF_047779955.1. Classification (NCBI taxonomy): domain Bacteria; kingdom Bacillati; phylum Actinomycetota; class Actinomycetes; order Kitasatosporales; family Streptomycetaceae; genus Streptomyces; species Streptomyces lothianensis. The sequence goes on from NZ_JBLMKT010000011.1 coordinate 17,198, forward strand.
TGGAGACCTTCGCGGGCCGCACGCCGCTGCTCGGCATCTGTCTGGGACACCAAGCGATCGCCCTGGCCCACGGCGGGCGGATCGAGGTCGCGGACCGGGTCCGGCACGGCAAGACCAGCCCCGTACGGCACGTCGGCGGGGGCCTGTACGCGGGCATCGATGACGGTGTGACCGTGGCCCGCTACCACTCGCTGGTCGTGGCCGAGCCGCTGCCCGACTCCCTGGCGGTCACCGGGCATGCCGCGGACGACGGCAGCGTGATGTCCTTCGTGCACCGTCGGCTGCCGGTGTGGGGCGTGCAGTTCCATCCGGAGAGCGTGGCCACCTCGGGCGGCATGCGGCTCCTGGACAACTTCCTGAACCTGGCCAGGCAGGAGACGGCCCGATGCGGATCGTGATCGTCGAGGGCTCCGCCGTGCTGCGGGCCGGTCTGGAGACCGTACTGACCCGGATGGGCCATCAGGTGGCGGCCGTCGTACCGGGTTCCGCCGCGCTGCCCGCGCTGATACGGCTCCACCGCCCGGACGCCGTGCTCGCGGATCTGCGCCGTCACGACACACAGACCGTCGTGACGGCGCTGCTCGCGGCGCGCTCCCAGCAGCCCTCCCTCGCGGTCCTGGTGCACACCCCGGTCCCCCGACCGGTCGCGGTGAGAAGGCTGTTCGCCGCCGGCACCGGAGGGCTGGCGGTGATGCCGAGCGAGGACGTCATCGAGGCCGCGGCGCTCGGCGCAGCCCTGACCCGCGTCGCCGCGGGCGGATCGCTCGTCGATCCGCGGATGGCCGGCCTGGACCTGGCCGCGCTCAGTGCCCGCGAACGCGATGTGCTGCGGCTCATGGCGCTGGGCCACACCAACGGCGCCATCGCCGAGGAGCTGTGTGTCTCCGCCGGCACGGTGGAGAAGCGGGCCGCGGCCGTCTTCAGCAAACTCGGTGTGCCGTCGGGCGGCGGCACCAACCGGCGAGTCCTCGCGGTACTGCGCTTCCTGTCCGCCTCACCTTCGGCAGGGGCCCCTGCCGCCCCTGCCCCTCTTCCTGCCCCTCTCCCGGTCCCGATCCCGGTCCCGGTCCCGGTCCCACTCCCGGTCCGGGCTGCGTAGGCAGCTCACGGAACCGCACCGGCAGGCAGCACACGAATCCACACCGCTCAGAACAAACGCCCGTGCCCCCGAGGTCTGTTCGGGCCTCGGGGGCACAATGTGGGGATGCGGAGCGCAGCGTCAGGCATCGCCGCCCAGGAAGCGCCGCGCCGCGGCACGCTGCCACTGAGTGAGCCGTACGACGACCCACGGCAGAGCGAAGAAGGTCACCACGCCGGCCGCGAAGTGCAGCGCCACCGCGCCGACCGGGGTGGGGCCGCCCCAGGCCTCGGTCGGGTAGGGCTCCCAACCCCAGATCGGGTACGTCAGATTACGGGCGGAGACGATGACCCAGGCGGCGGCTGCCGCGAACGACAGCGTGGAGAGCGCCATGTTCACGACGAAGAACGCCAGCCCGCCGCTCACCCGGCCCCTGTCGCGGGGCGCGATCACATCACCGAAGTAGAGCCGCAGCCGCAGCCGTTCGAAGGCAGGCCCCGCCAGGGCGACCACGGCGAGGGCCGCGATCAGGATCAGCGGGCCGAGCTCCTGGTACCCGTTGTCCTGGGAGGCCTTCATCGCGTACTGCAGGACGAAGATCAGTGTGAGGGCGAGCGGCAGCAGCAGGGCGAACAGCAGATGCCGCCAGGTGTTGCGCCGGAACGGCAGTCCCAGCAGCCCTCGCAGCCCCGGCACGGGCTCGGTGGTGAGCCCGTCGGTGGAGCGGGAGGATCGGGCGACGTACCCCATGAGAACGACTTCCTTCCTGGAACTTCCTGAACATCACCGGGACTTCCGGGGCTTTCAGGTGTGCGAATCGGATGCCTACCCGCCGGAGGCGAGGACAGCACCGGGCCGGTCCGTGACCCGGCGACGGTCCGGGCGCGGCGGGTCAGGCGGCGGACGGCATCCGCTGTTCCGGTACGGCGTCCAGGGGCTCGGCGGGATCGACGGGCCCGGCAGTCCCGGCCTTGGCGAGGGCGAGGAGTTGCAGGGCGATGGGTGTGCCGGGGCGGCCCAGCGCCTCGTGGTACTGGCTGAGCAGTTCGTTCTCCCGCGCCAGCTGGAACTCACGCAGTCCCGCGAGCCCGCGCAGCATGCGCAGCTGTGCGGCCGTCCTGGTGCGTTCGCGGACCAGGTGGATGATCTCCTCGTCGAGGGAGACCAGGCGCGCGGAGCGTTCGGCGATCCGGTCGGATCCGGGCGTTGACATGTCAGGCCTCCAAGGGGGCGTCGAGGGTACGGGTGCACAGGCCGGCTGGGCGGTGCCCGGAGGTAGTACGCCGGTCCCGGGTGATGCGGTGGTCTGCGGTGGTCGGGTGAAGGTACGGACGGGCCGGGGGCGGGGGCCACGGGCCCTCGCCCCCGCCCCCGTCATGACGCCAGCTCCCCGGCGGCCGGGAGCGGCGGCGGCAGCTCGCCTCCGGGCCACACGGCGAACTCCCGTGCGCCGTAGAGCAGCGGCGTGCCGGGTTTCCGCAGTACGTCGCTCACCTCGCCCAGCACCACCGTGTGGTCGCCGACCTCGGTCAACCGTGTCACCCGGCAGTCGGCCGTCACGAACGCCGCCTCGGTCAGCCACGGCAGCCCGGCTTCCGGTGAGGGCGCCCACGCGACCTCGGCGAACCGGTTCTCGGACCGCCGCGCGAAGACCTCCGCCGCGTGTCTGCCGTACCGGTGCAGCAGGTTGACCGCGAAGCCGCCGTGTTCACGCAGCGCGCGGAGCGTTTCCCCGCGGGTGGTCAGGCCCACGGACACGGTCGGCGGCTCCGCGGTCACACTGGCGAGCGACGAGCAGGTCAGCCCACGGGGGCGCCCGTCGGCGCCGTACGTCGTGATGACCGCCACCCCGGTCGGAAAGGCGCCCATCAGATCCCGGAAGCCCGCCACGGACACAGGCGGCTGCGTCCCGGAGCGGGAGCCGGGCACCGGGCGCGGCGGAGAACCAGCGGGCAGCGGGAAGAGCGTGGTCATGCCTGTTCACCCTTCGTGGGGTCAAAGGACACCGGACGCGGGACACCATGTCCACGGCCTCGGCTCGGCGTCGGACGTGAAGCTCAGTGGATCGAGGTCAGGTACTCGTGGCAGCTGGGCAGCGAGGCGACGAGCCTGCGCGACCTTTCCTGGAGCGCGGCCAGTTCGGCCTGTCCACGGGCGGAGTCGAGGTGGGCGAGCGCGGGCCGCGGACCGGCCGGCTCGTGGCCGAGACCGAGCAGCATGGTGGTCCAGGAGTACTGCTCGAACCCGTGGTAGTGCGGATAGATGTTGCGCTCGTCGAGCAGGTGCGAGGAGGCCAGCTCCAGCCTCTCGGCGAGCGCCTCGGGCAGCGGCCGGATCTTGGCCTCCTTCCAGTACGGCGTGTCGTCGCGGCCCGCGGCCGCGTAGTGCAGGACGAGGAACTCCTTGACGCCGTCGAGGACCTGGGCGACCCGGTTGTTGTAGTCGTCGGCCAGCTTCGGGTCCCAGTTCCGGTCCGGGAAGTGCTTCACCAGCTGCTCGATGCCGTGCTGGATGAAGAAGATGCCGGTGGACTCCAGCGGTTCGACGAAAGCGCTCGACAGGCCGATGGCCACGCAGTTGTTCACCCAGGAGCGCTCGTTGCGGCCGATCCGCATGCGGATGTGATTGGCTTCCAGATCCTCCTGGCCGGGTGCGGCGAACGCACGCAGGGTGCGTTCGGCCTCCTCCGGGGAGCAATGCTCGTCCGAGTACACATAGCCGTTGCCGTTGCGGCCGTACAGCGGGATCGTCCAGATCCAGCCGGCGTCCATGGCCGTCGCGGTGGTGTACGGACGCATCTCCCGCGACGCCTGCTCCGACTGTGGCACGCGCAGGGCGACGGCGCGGTTGTTGGGCAGCACGTCCTGGAAGGAGACGAACCGCTCGTCCAGCTTCTTGTTGATGAGCAGCCCGCGGAAGCCGGTGCAGTCGATGAAGAGGTCACCGGCCAGCTCGCCGTGCTCACGGGTGAGCACGTCGGTGATCCAGCCGCGCTCGTCCGTGTGCACGTCCACCACGTCGTCGACGACATGGCGTACGCCGCGGTCGGTGCCGTACTTGGTGAGGTACTGCGCGAGCAGCCCGGCGTCGAAGTGGTACGCGTAGGGGAACTGGTCGCGCTGGTCGTCCAGGGTGGAGCGGCCGAGCGAACCGTCGAGGTCCTCGGCGAAGAGCGCACCACCGAGCTTCCGCGGCGAGCGGTTCGCCTCGCACAGCGCCGGCGTGACGAAGCACGACTGGTCGAAGGGACGCTTGCGGTCGCCGGCGAGCCACCACTCGGAGAGCGGGAAGCCCTCGGCCGAGCCGAGACGCTCGAAGGGGTGGTAGAAGTGGTCGCCCTGCTTCCGCCAGTTCTCGAAGCGGATGGCCAGCTTGTAGGAACCCGCGCAGTGCGGCATCCAGTCCTGCTCGTCCAGGCCGAGGTAGTCGAAGAAGTGCCGGACGGTGCTGAACGTGGCCTCGCCGACGCCGATGCTGGAGACCCGGTCGGACTCGACCAGGGTCACGTCGATGCGGTCGCCGAACGCCGCCTTGAGATACGTGGCGCTCATCCAGCCTGATGTGCCGCCGCCGACAATGACAACTGAGTTGATCATGCTGCATCTCCGTTCGAGATGTTCGGAAGACCGGGTCGATGCAGCGAAGCTAGCCAGGAGCGGTTTTCTTTCGTTATCGCAGTCGTTCGCCCGGGAACGCCCACAGGGCGGAGGTCAACGGCTTCCACCGGCCGGGGCACCTCCGCTTATCGCCCTCTCCGAGCGACCTCCGGGCGGAGGAAGCGCAGACGATAACGAGGCGAAGTCGGACCTTTCTAGATTCTTTCTCGAAGCGAGCGGCGGTCGCCTCAGCGGCCGGCGAGTTCTTTCGTCGAGGGGGAAACACCATGAAGTTCACGCAGATCGTTCGTGTACGTGCGGTGGCCGGCCTGTTCCTCGCCGGCCTGACGGTGATCACCGTCACCCAGGCCGGAAGCGCGCTCGGGACGCACAGTGAGGGAGCCGTACGGACCACGGCAGCCGGCACCGGGACGGGTACCGAGACCGGCACCGACAGCGAGGACTGGGGCTGACATGACCCTCGCACCCGAGGTCCGCCCGGTGGCCGCCGAGCGGGGCCGTGGATGGCCCCAGCTGCTCGCCGCGCTCCTGGACGGCGAGGACTTGGCAGCGGCCGACACGGCCTGGCTGATGGACGCCATGCTGCGAGGTCAGGCGACCGACGCGCAGATCGCGGCGGTGCTGGTCGCCCTGCGCGCCAAGGGTGAGTCGACCGGTGAGCTGGAGGGCCTCGTACGCGGCATGCTGGCGCACGCGACCCCGCTCACGGTGTCCGGGGATGTCGTCGATGTCGTCGGCACCGGTGGAGACGGCGCGCACACCGTCAACATCTCCACCATGTCGGCGATCGTCGCCGCGGGCGCCGGTGCCCGTGTCGTCAAGCACGGCAACCGCGCGTCGAGTTCACGCTCCGGTTCCGCCGACGTGCTGGAGGAACTCGGTGTGCACCTGCGGCTCGGGCCGGAGGCGACCGCACGGCTCGCCGAGGATGTGGGCATCACCTTCTGCTTCGCACCCGACTTCCATCCGGCGATGCGTCATGTCGCCGGCGTGCGCAAGGACATCGGCATTCGCACGATCTTCAACGCACTCGGTCCGCTCACCAACCCCGCTCGGCCCCGTGCCCTCGCCGTCGGCGTCGCGGACATCCGGCTCGCGCCGCTGATCGCCGGGGTGCTGGCGCGCCGCGGTACAAACGCACTGGTCTTCCGGGGCGACGACGGCCTGGACGAGCTGACGGTGACCACAACCTCGCGTGTGTGGTGCGTGGGCGGCGGCACCGTGCGCGAGGAGAGCTTCGACCCGCGCACCGTGGGGATCCGGCTCGCCCGGCCCGAGGCGCTGCGTGGCGCCGACCCGGCCCACAACGCGGAGGTCGCACGCCGGATACTCGACGGTGAGCACGGCCCGGTGCGGGACGCGGTGCTGCTGTCGGCCGCCGCGGCGCTGGCGGCCGCCGTGCCGTCCACCCGTCCACTGACCGAACGTCTGGCCCCCGCGCTCACGGCAGCCGCGCAAGCGGTCGACTCGGGCCGGGCGCGGGCGGTCCTCGACGACTGGAGGCGGCGCAGCGCACTCCTCGCCACGGTCGGCCCGCAGCGGGCGGCGGCTTAGGGGGTGTCCGGCGGATCAGGCCGCCGGACACCCCTGGCGGCACCACACGGCAGCACGGCACACGGCGGCGGGTGGTGGTGGAGAGAGGGCCTCCTCTCTCCACCACCACCCGCCGCTTCGTCACGAGCCCGGCCGCCCACCACCCGGAGGCGCGCCGGCCTCCCCTCCGCCCGGAAGCAGGGACCCACGGCTTCCGAGCCGGCCGGCGCGCCATCCGATCCCTCTCACACGGCGGCGGGCGCCTGCTCCGACAGCTCACGCAGCGCATCGGCCTCCGCGGCCTCCAGCTGCTTCGTCCAGTACTCGTTGAGCTGCCCCTCGAAGTTCTTCCGAAAGGCCTCCAGACACCACAGCCGGTCGGCGGGATCCCGCTCGTGCTTGACGAAGAAGAACAGGTCCGCGGGAACGATATGGCGCATACCGAGCAGCGGCAGCGGACTGGTGAACGGGCGGAAGTCGTCGTTGTGCAGACCGATGGTCTCGTGGTCCGGCCAGAAGTCCCCGAGCATGTAGCCGGCTTCCACCCACTCCGGTTTGAGCGCCTGGTGCACGCGCCCCACCATCGCCCGTATCTCTTCGTCCGGCCTGCCGTAGGGCACCACCATGTTGACCAGATAGATCCGGTCCGGCCCCAATGCCTGGGCCTTCACCCGGAGTTGGTCGAGCAGTTGCCGGGCCAGCGCCATCAGCGCCGCGTCGCCCTCGCATGCGTCGAACTCCACCATGTGCACGTGGTCACGGCGCAGCGCCTTCACCATGTACGGGCAGACGACTCCGCTCCGGCCGAGCTCGGGATGGGGACTGGGGGTGTACGCGGCGAGCCAGTCGCGAGCCGTGGTCATCGAATCCTCGGACATCAGCCCTCATTTCGGTGGTGTGCGCGGTCGCGGTCACGATAGGCAGCGCGGATATCCCTTCGGCATCGCGCGCGCTTCGGACCATGACGCGGCTCCTTCCGGAAAACCCCCCTGGTTCCGCCCACCTCGCCTGGGCATCCTGAACGCCGCGGCAATCAGTCCGCATCCGCCGGACCCGGCGCGCGTCGCCCCCTGCGGCTCGTCGCTCGGTGCTACGGATTCCGCACATCTCCTCCACGAACGGAGTACTTCGCATGCCACTCCCCGGGTTTCCACGCCGCATGCGGCGCACTACGGGCCCGAGGGGCCAGTACGCCCCGCTCGCCGCACTGTGCCTGTCGGCCGTCGCCGTATTCGGACTGCCCGGCCAGGCCGACGCCGCCGATCGGACAGCCGACCAGACGGCCGGCCCGACGGCCGAGCTGCACCGTCCGGTCGTCGACGCACCGGGGGCGCAGGGCGACGGGGCATCGTCCCGGGACGATGCCCTGCTTGCGTACTGGACACCCGAGCGGATCGGCAGGGCACTGGCCCACGAGGCCGCCAGGACCGGCGGGGACCGATCCGTGGCAGCCGCGGTGACAGCGGCCGACGACCCCGCCGACGACGGTCCTCCGGCCGTCGAAGGAGCGCACTCCACCGCCGTCGGCAAGCTCGTCTTCGAGCACTCCAACGGAAAGCCCGACGCCTGCACGGGCACGGTCATCAACAGTGACTCCGAGGTCCTCGTCCTAACGGCGGCACACTGTCTGCACGAAGGCGGGAAGTACGGCACCTGGACCAAGAACCATGTGTTCTACCCGGGCTTCCACAACGGGAACATCCCGCACGGCGCGTTCACCGCCTGGAACATAGCGACCTCGCCCCGGTGGAGCGTGGGCGACAAGTCCGACAACGCATACGACTACGGCATGATCGTCGCCAACGACAACGCCGCCGGCGAGACTCCGTTGGAGGCAGCCGGCGGCTACCCGATGGCGAACGACATGCGCACCGGCGAGAACGTGACCGTGCTGGGCTACTCGGGACCGCCCTACGACGGCCGGCACCAGGAGATCTGCCAGGACCTGGTGGAACCCACCGTCCCGCCGCTCAACATGTGGCAGGTGGAGTGCGCGAACATGTCGCCGGGCTCCAGTGGCGGCCCCTGGTTGATGAATTACGACTATGAAACCGGCCAGGGCTACATCGGCGGGCTGAACAGCGTGAGTGACACCCAGAGCTTCATGGCGTCGCCCCGCTTCGGCTCGGATATGCAGGACTTCTACGCAATCATGGAACAGATCGGTGAGGCACGGCCCTGAGGCGACCTCCGGGCGGTGACGATCGACCCGGGACCCGGCGGCAGGAGGGCGGTCACCTATGACGTACGGACCCGAGCAGTGGATGCCGCCCTCCCGTCCCGGCGTGGGGTGGGCCGCACCGCATCCGCTGCTGACCGCCCCGCCGCTGGGTACGGCGCTCACGCAGGGTGGCGAGGACGAAGTCCCCGTCACCCTGCGCTCCTTGGTCCTGTCCCGGGAGCATGACGCCTCCGGCGCCCGGCGCGCGGAGGCGCTCGGGGAAGGCCTCATGGGCCTGCTGGCGGACTTCACGGGCTCCGCGCCGGAGCGTCTCGAACGCGTCGATGACTCATGTGGCGCGTGCGGCCGGGTACACAACTGCACCGCCCGCGGGCCCGACGGCACTCGGACCCACTTCTCCGTGGCCGCGCACGGGCGCCACGTCGTGTACGCCGTCAGCCGCCACCCTGTCGGCCTGGCCGTCGCACTGCCCGGGGGCGCGGGCCCCGAGGAGCTCGCCCGGGCGCGGAAGCGGGCCCGTCTGGCCGCGCACGCCCAGGCGGTCGAGCGGGGGCGCTGCACCGGGCCGCGCGACGGTCTGGTCGAGTACCTGGTCCGCTACGTCGAGACACCACCGGGCATGCCCGGTGTCGTCTCCGTGGTCTGCCAACTGCCGCTGCCACGGCAGTGACCACACCTCCCGGGCCCATCCGCACCCGCGTACCACCCGTTCCGCAGGCGCAGGTCCAGAGCCTGTCCGGCGGATCAGGCGGATCAGGCGGATCAGACCCTGGCCTCGGCCCAGGTCACTGTTCCGACCGAGCAGGGGTGACCTCCCGCTGGAGCAGGTCGAGTGTCTTCTCCTCGACCGCGCTCAGTCCTATCCGGGCGAGGTGGCGCTGCCCTGACTGCCCGACCAGCGCGAAGCGCACCGGAGTCCGGGACGCACGGGAGCCCGGCACGGGAGTCCGGCACGGGAGCCCGGCACGGGAGTCCGGCACGGGAGTCCGGCACTAGCCTCCCGTCGCCCCCGGGAACAGCGTCGTGAAGGCTTCGGTCAGGCTGTCCATGTCGCGGGCCGCCGGGGCGTCGAACTCCCAGACCAGGAAAAGGAGGAAGGCGATCAGGGCGGTGAACACCCCGGCCAGGATGAGTTCGCGCGGGGAGCGTCTCAGCTGCAGGGCGAAGAGCATGCCGACGCTGACGAGACCGCCGGCGAGCAGGCCGAACCAGACCAGCGGGCCGAGTGTCGAACCTGACTCCAGGGAACGGACGTTGCGCGCCTCGGCCGCCGCCGTCAGCTGATCGGTGAGGGCGTACGAGGCACGGCTCTCCATGTCGGTGCGCGGCTGGTGGTCGAGGATGGCCTGGCGCACGTCGGCAAGGAGCCGGTCCCCACGGTCGGTGAGTTCGCCCGTGTCGGCGTACGTGGGCCACTCCTCGGTGACCGCGTAGGCGGCGTAGGTGTCGACCGCGGCACGGATGCGGTCGGCCGCGGCCTCGGGGTATTCGGCGGCGCGCTCGTGCAGCTCGTGCAGCGCGAACGCCTCGGCGCGGGCGTTGTCCTCGGCGGCGGCCTTACCCTCCCAGACTCCGGCGATGGCCAGGCCCAGGACGATGGCGTAGACCACGCCGATCATCATCGTCATGTACTCGATGACGTCGGGAGTCTCGTCCGCGTCGGCTTCGTCGTCCCCTCCCCGGCGGTCTCGGACGAGTGCGGTGAACACGACCACTGCGACCGCGGCGGACATGGCGAGGCCGAGTACCAGCCAGCTGCTCAAGAATTGTCCCTTCAGGAGGAGTGGGAACGGCCGCCCGTGCCCGTCGCGCCCGTTCCGCCGCCGGCCGCCGCACCGAACGCTGCGGCGATCACCGCGGGTGCGACCAGGAGCAGCGTGCGCGTGACCGGCGAGCCCCCGGCTTCGGCGGTGCGGTGCGGGCGGGCCCTCGGCGGTGGCGGGAAGAACGCCTGCTCGGGGGTGGCGGACGGTGTGGGAGTCGGGGAGGGGGCCGGGGAGGGAGGCGATGTGGCAGGAGGAGACGGCGTCGGCCTCGGCGTCGGGGCGCGACTCGGCGGAGGCGGAGACGGTGATGGCGCCGGGACCGGGGCCGCCGTGGTCGGTGGTGGCGCGGGCGGCGGTGGCGGTGTCGGCGTGGGTGTGGGAGTCGGCGCGGGGGTGGACGGCGGAGGCGGTGGCTCGCTGTGGCAGGCCAGGCGTACGGCGACTTCCACGTCCTCAACGCGGGCGATCCGCCCGAGCTCGACCAGCGGCAGGTCCACCCCGACGTACGCGCAACTGTCCGTCCGCACCCCGCTCTTGACCCCGGCGGGGGCCGCGCGGGCCTCCGCCGCAGGGGCCAGCAGCAGCGCGCCCAGCAGGGCAGCGGCCAGCAGGGCAGCGGCGGCGGCCGCGCCACGCGCGGTATTCACTGTCACGTGGGCACCATGCGTCACGCGCGGCCCGATCATGTGCGTACGCCGTCTGCTTCGCCCGGAGGAGGGATCGTACGGCCGGATCGTGGACGCGGTCGTTCAGTTCTGGTAAGTGCGACTCAGCTGAAGACGATCATGGAGCCCTGGCCCAGGCTGCGGGTGGCCGCCGCGTGCAGGCCCAGCCAGACGTGGCGTTCGCGGGCGAAGGGGCTGGGGTCCGAGGGGGGCGGGGCCGCCGGCTGCTCCAGGTCCGTCGGGGCGGTGGGGGGAGCCGGGGCCGGGGGCGGGTTGGCGGGGTCGATGCCGATGGACGGGGCCACCTGTTCGAGTTCGCGCAGGAGGGCGTGGGAGGAGCCCAAGGGGCCGCCCGCGTCGAGGAGTTCGTCGGTGGCGAGCGGGGTCGGGAAGTCCACGGGGACGTAGGCGCCCGCGTGGTCGTAGTGCCAGACCAGGTGGGACTGCTGGGCGGTCGACTCGAACATCTCCAGGAGCTGTTCGTAGTCGCCGCCCAGTTCGTCGACCGGGGTGACCGCGAGGCCGCAGAGCTGGAGGAGGTAGGCGCGGCGCAGGAAGTGCAGCGCGTCGTAGTCGAAGCCCGCGACGGGGGCCACGTCGCCGCTCAGGCCCGGCATGTACGAGAAGACCGGCACCGGTGGGTGTCCCGCCTCGGCAAGGACCTTGTCGTAGAGCGCGAGCTCTTCGGAGAAGGGATTGTCGGGGCTGTGGCAGAGCACGTCGACAAGGGGGACCAGCCACAGGTCACAGGCCAAGGGGGAGCTCCTCGGGTCGGCAGACGCGTTCGGGCGAGCGTAGTCGGTCCGCTGCGGTGTGTGCAGAGCCCGGGGTGGGGTGAGTTGGCCCCGGGCGGGGTGAGTCGGCCCCCGGGCGAGGCGAGTCGGCCCCGGAGCGGGGTGAGTCGGCAGGGCCCCCTACGGTCCGCCGTCCTCCCACGCCCCCTCGGGCAGGTCCCACACCCACACGCCGCCCACGAACTCCGGTTCCTGGCCGTCCAGGAGGCGGGTGACCGTTTCGCGCAGGGCGTCCTGGTGGCGTTGGGGGGCCAGGACCAGGGCGCCGGCGTTCCAGTACGCGAGGTCTTCGCGGGCCTGGGCCTGCCAGGCCGGGGACAGGGCCGGGACCTCGCCGCTGCCGCGGACCTCCGCGAGGAGGTTCGAGGTGTGGCGGGGTGCGGCCCCGTAGATGCCCTTGCGTTCGGGGCCCCAGGGTCCGTTGAAGTAGCCGCGGGGAAGCTTGAAGCCGAAGTCGGCGGCCGTCTGCCAGTGCAGCCCTTCGGCGACAGCCGGGTCGGGGAGCGGTACGGGGACCAGGGTCTCGCCTTCGGCCACGTACGCCTCGTACATGCCGTCCGTGACGAACGCGGGGACGGGGATGCGGTCCACGGCCTTCAGCGGCAGCGGGATGATCGGGATCAGCGCCGCCGCGACCGCCGCGCGGCCCCAGCGCCGGTGCGCGGGGCGGGCCGTGCGCAGGCGGACGAGGGCGAGGGCGATGAGCAGGCCGAGGACCGGGGCGCAGATCATCGCGATGCGGGATTCGATGACGGCGGAGAGCAGCGGCTGGTTGGCGAGCGCCCGCCACGGCCCGGTGACGGTGATCGTCGTGCCGGGGAGGTCGAAGCGGGAGCCGAGGGAGAGCAGGGCGGCCGCGCAGCCCGTGAAGGCGAGGGCTTTGACGAGGGCGCGGTCCCACAGCCGTACGACGATGCCGAGGGCGAGTGCGGCGAGCGGCCAGCCGTAGAAGGCGTTCTGCTCGGTGATGTTCATCGCGAGGGACTGGGAGTTCTCACGGTCGCCGGCGAGGGAGCGTTCGGCGAAGGAGACGAGGGCGAGGGGGCTGTTGGCGGTGTTGGGGGCGTGCCCGATGCCCGAGTAGCTCTGCGGGCCGAAGAACTGCCACCAGAGGGGGAAGGCGACGATGGGGAGTGCGACCGCGGCTGCGATGCCGAGGCCGCGCAGGACCGGGCGCCAGGCCGCGAGGAAGACATCGCGGCGGACGAGGGAGTAGCCCGCCGCGAAGAGGAGCAGACCCATCACCGCGAGGAGGAGGGGCTCCTCGCCGAGGAAGATCTGGTACGCCGAGAAGAGGCCCAGGACCACCCCGTCCCGTACCACCCTCTCACCGGTCACCAGCCGCAGGGCGCGGTCGATGATCAGCGGGATCATGAACAGGACGATGAAGTTCGGGTGCGCGTTGGCGTGGCTGATCATCGGCGGCGCGAAGGCCGCGAGCGCCGCGCCGATCGCGGCCGGGGCGCGCTGCGGTACGGCGTGGCGGCGCAGCAGCCAGTACCAGGCGTACGCGGTGGCGGCGAGGCCGAGCGTCATCACCAGCTGCAGCGAGAGCGCCGGGCCGAAGAGCGCGGTGACGGGGGTGAAGGGCACGGAGAGCCCCAGCATCACCGTGTTCGCCATCAGGTTCACGCCGTCCGGATAGCCCTGGAGGTCGGTGAACAGGGGGTTCTGCAGGTTCAGGACGTTGTGTGCGGTGACGTCGAAGAACCATTCCCACTGGTTCTGGTCCTGCAGCGCGTCCGGGAGGTAGCGGCCGTCCGGGTCGGTCCAGCGGCGCAGGTAGAGGAGGAAGGAGGCGAGGACGAAGAGGCCGGCCACGGCGAGGGAGCCGCGGTCGAGGCGGCGGAACCTGGCCACAGGACCGCGAGGCGTGGGCGCACCGTCGGACGGGTCGACCGTGCCGTCGGACGGGACGACCGCACCGCCGGACTGAACGCCCCCGCCGTCGGACGAAACGACCGCACCGGACCCCGGCGCGAGGGAGCGTGCCTTCAGCGCGGTCACTTCGCGCAGCACGGACAGGTAGTCGCGGGCGCGCACCTTGGAGCCTTCCTGATGGGACCACCGCACGGGCACCTCCGCGACGGGCAGCCGCTCGCGCCGGAGGTGGTGCAGCACCTCGACGTCGATGCCCCAGCCGTCGATCCGGGCCGCTGCGAAGGCGCTGCGGGCGTGCTCGCCGTCGAAGAGCTTGAAGCCGCACTGGGTGTCGCGGATGCCGGGCACCGCGAGCAGCCGGATCAGCAGGTTGCCCGCGCGGCCCAACCCTTCGCGTACGGGATGCTGGTGGTGTTCGATCCGCGCGCCCGCGGCCGCGCGTGAGCCGATCGCGGCCGCGTGGCCGTCGGCGAGCGCCTTGTCGAGGCGGTCGAGTTCGCTGATCGGGGTGGCGAGGTCGGCGTCCGTGATGAGGACGCGTTCGCCGCGCGAGGCCAGCACGCCGCGGCGCAGCGCGTGCCCCTTGCCGTGGTTGGTGTCCCCGGGCAGCACCCGGATCCGCGGTTCGGCGACGGCGGCCTCGTGGGCGATGCGGCGGGTGCGGTCGCCGGAGCCGTCGTCGACGACGATCAGCTCCCAGTTGCGGGTGTCACCCAGGTACCCGGTGATCGCGTCCAGGGTGGGGCGCAGCCGCTCCTGCTCGTTGTACGCGGGGACGACGACCGTCAGCTCGATGGCCAACGGCCCTCACCCCGCCAGCTTGTCGACGAGTTCGAGCGCATGCCGGTTGTACGCCCGTACGAGCTCGTACGCGGCCGGTGCGTCGAGCCGTCCGACGGCGTCCACGAGCTCGGTGTGACCGTCCCAGAGCCGTCCTTCGAGCGGGCCCGCGGCGCGCAGCAGCGGCACCGCGAAGGCCCAGGACTGCACGCGCAGCCGGTGCAGGAAGTCGCTCAGGTACGCGTTGCCGAAGAGCGAGCTCAGCTCGTACCAGAAGCGCAGGTCGTAGCCGATCAGCACGTTCAGGTCGCCGCTGCCCGCGGCCCGCGCCGACTCCTCGGCGCGGCGGCGCACGGAGACCAGGAAGTCATCGGACTGTTCGATCCCGCGCTCCGCGATCCCGCGGAAGATCGCCTCGGCGAGCAGGGCACGGGCCTCGACCATGCCGCGGTAGTCCTCGACGGTGTACTCGTGGACCTTGAACCCGCGGTGCTGGGCGCTGTCGAGCAGCCCCTGCGCGGAGAGGTCGACCAGGGCTTCGCGGACGGGCGTCGCGGAGACCCCGTACTGCTCGGCGATCTCCTTGACGGTGAACTCCTGCCCCGGCGCGAGACGCCCCGCGAGCACCTCGTCACGCAGCGCGTCCGCGATCTGCTGGCGCAGGGTACTGCGGGTGACCGCACTGCTGCCGGCGGTGCGCATGGTGGGTTTCCCTCCCCGGTGACGGCGCTTTGTGCTGCGCCGTCACCTTACGCGCCCGGGGGCCGAAGGCACCCGTGGTGCGGCTTCGGAGTGTGGCCGCGGGGCGCCCGCGAGGGGTGCCCCCATCTCTGCCCGAGGGCGCCCCGACCGCTGCCGTCGGCTCACTCCGTGACGTACTCGTCCGCCACCGAGAGCGCCGTGTCCAGCGCCGCCAGGCCCTCCTTCGCCTCGGCCTCCGTGATCGTGCAGGCCGGGACGACATGGGTGCGGTTCATGTTGACGAAGGGCCACAGGCCCTCCTTCTTGCACGCCGCCGCGAACGCTCCCATCGGCGCCGCATCCGCCCCGCTCGCGTTGTACGGCACGAGCGGCTCGCGCGTCGCCCGGTTCCGTACGAGCTCCAGGGCCCAGAAGACACCCATGCCGCGCACCTCGCCGACCGAGGGGTGCCGGGCGGCCAGCTCGCGCAGCGCCGGGCCGAGGACATCCGCGCCGATCTTCGCGGCGTTCCGGACGATCCCCTCCTCCTCCATCACGTTGATCGTCGCGACCGCGGTGGCGCAGGCCAGCGGGTGCCCGGAGTACGTCAGACCGCCCGGGTACGGCCGGTGCGCGAAGGTCTCCGCGATCGCCGCGTTGATCGCCACGCCGCCCAGCGGCACATAGCCGGAGGTCACGCCCTTCGCGAAGGTCAGCAGGTCGGGGACGACGTCGAAGTGCTCGGCGGCGAACCACTTGCCCGTACGCCCGAACCCGGCCATCACCTCGTCGAAGACGAGCACGATGCCGTACCGGTCGCAGATCTCCCGTACACCCGGCAGATAGCCCGGCGGCGGCACCATGATCCCGGCGGTGCCCGGCACCGTCTCCATGATGATCGCGGCGATCGACTGCGGCCCCTCGTAGGCGATGGTGTCCTCGAGGTGCTTCAGCGCCCGCTCGCACTCCTGCTCCTCGGTCTCCGAGTGGAACGGCGAGCGGTACAGGAACGGCGCCCAGAACCGTACGACCCCCGCCGAGCCCGTGTCCGAGGCCCAGCGGCGCGGGTCGCCGGTGAGGTTGATGCCGGTGGCGGTCGCGCCGTGGTACGAGCGGTAGGCGCTCAGGATCTTCGGGCGGCCGGTGTGCAGCCGGGCCATCCGGGCGGCGTGCTCGACGGCCTCGGCGCCCGCGTTCGTGAAGAAGATCTTGTCCAGGTCGCCGGGGGTGCGCTCGGCGATCAGGCGGGCGGCCTCCGAGCGGGCCTCGACCGCGAAGGCGGGCGCGAACGTCGTCATGCTCGCCGCCTGCTCCTGGATCGCGGCGACGACCTTCGGGTGCTGGTAGCCGATGTTGGTGTAGACGAGTGCGCTCGTGAAATCGAGGTACCGGTTGCCCTCGTAGTCCCAGAAGTGCACGCCCTCGGCACCGGCCACGGCGAGCGGATCGATCAGCTCCTGGGCCGACCAGGAGTGGAACACATGCGCGCGGTCGGCGGCCTTCACGGCGGCGCCTTTCGCGAGGTCAGCGGCTTCATGAGGGGTCATGGACCGAGGGTAGATGTCCGGGATGCGGACATTCCATCGGCGTCCTGTCCGGGGTCGGGGGGTGTCGCTCGACAGGTTGGTGGGGGCTCAGGGGGTGCACGCCCCTCACTGCAGCGGCTCGCTCGCGAAGTGGCGCACTTCGAGCGGGCCGAGCAGATAGTCCTCCTCACCCGGAAGCATGACGGGCTGCTCCCGCCACCCCGGGCCCGCGTACGCGACGAGATCCGCCTCGCCGCGCCAGCGGCTCACATAGAGCAGGGAATGCGGCGGGGCGGCCAGCACCTCGTGCGCTACGAGACCGGGGTACCGCGCGGGGAACCCGCGCACCGCCGCGAGGATGTACGCGCGAAACTCCTCGAACCGCTCCGGCCGCACGCGGGCTTCGCTGACGCGGACGATCGTGGTCGTGGCTGTGGTCGTGCTCGCTGCCGTGGCCGTGGTCGCTGCGGGTGCCGCTGCCGTGGTCGTCGCCGATTCCGGCGTCCCTGATGTCTCCGATATCCCTGATGCCATACGCGGAATCCTCGCCCGCGCGCCGGCGGCCCGCACAGCGGCCGTACTGCCAACCCCCGGCACATTCGCGCCAGTTGCCGTGCGGAAGCAGGACAGAAGCGGCGCGGAGGCAAGGCAGAAGCGGGGCGAAAGCGTTGCCGAGCTGCAGCAGTCCGCGGAGCAGACGGCTCCGTGCCGCGCACTATCCTCAAGGTTGTCGGGCCAGGGGAGCCGGGGAAGCCGGTGGCATCGGGGAGGACGGCGGGCATGGAGCCACTGGGGGCGGACGATCCGCGGGCCATCGGGGCCTACCGGATTCTGGGACGGCTGGGTGCGGGCGGAATGGGCCAGGTGTATCTGGCGCGCTCCGAGCGGGGGCGGACCGTCGCGGTCAAGCTCGTACGGCGGGAACTCGCCGAACAGGAGGAGTTCCGGGCCCGGTTCCGCCAGGAGGTGCAGGCCGCGCGGCAGATCGGCGGGCCCTGGACGGCGCCCGTCCTGGACGCCGACACCGAGGCCGAGATCCCCTGGGCCGCCACGGGGTACGTCGCCGGGCCCTCGCTCCAGCAGGTCGTCGCCGCCGACCACGGCCCGCTGCCGGAACGCTCCGTACGTGTTCTGGCGACCGGCCTCGCGTACGCGCTCAAGGACATCCACACCGCGGGGCTGATCCACCGCGACCTCAAGCCGTCCAACGTCCTGGTGACGATCGACGGACCGCGCGTCATCGACTTCGGGATCGCCCGCGCGCTCGACACCGTCACCGACGGGGGCCTGACGCGGACCGGCGCGCTGGTCGGCTCGCCCGGCTGCATGGCCCCCGAGCAGGTACGCGGCGAGCGCCTCACGCCCGCGTGCGATGTGTTCTGCCTGGGCTCGGTCCTCGCGTACGCGGCGACCGGGGCGCTGCCGTTCGGGAGCGACGGGAGCGGGGTGCACGCGCTGATGTTCCGCATCGCGCAGGAGGAACCGGACCTCACGGACCTCCCCGAGAGCCTCCAAGCCCTGGTCACCGCCTGCCTCCACAAGGACCCGGCAGCCCGGCCCTCCCTCGACCGTGTCCTCGAACTGGCGGACGGCGCGGACACGGTGCACGACGGACGGGTCCGCGAGCCGTGGCTGCCCGGGATCCTGGTCGCCCAGCTGGGGCGGCATGCGGTGGAGCTGCTGGACTCGGAGGACCCGCGTGGGGTGGAGCCGGGGCGCGCGGAGGGGTACACGAGGACGGAGGACCCGGCAGCGGCGAAGGCGCCGGACCGTGCGAAGGGCCCGGGCGGCGCGAAGGAGCCGGCGGACGCCGCGAAAGCGGATGCTCCGCAGGGGCCGGTGGCACCGGGCGGACCGGAAGCCGCCCCACCGGAGACGGTCCAGGACCGCCCGGATGCGCCCGCGCAGGCGGAAGGACCGAAGCAGCCTGCGCAGCCCGAGGGCCACACCCTCGCGTACAGGCCGCCGAACCAGCCCACGATCACCCAGCCCCAGCCCCAATCCCAGCCCCAATCCCAGCCCCAATCCCACTCCCAGCCCCACTCCCACCCCGGCTACGGCTTCCCGCCGGGCCAGGCGCCGGGAGCGTACGGTTCCGCCGTGAACGGCGGCCCGCCCCAGTACCCGACCAACCCGCACCACGCCCCGTACGGCACCGGAGCCCCGCTGCCGCCGCCCCCGCACCGCAACGGCCGTGCCACCGCCCTCCTCGTCGCCGTCGCCGTGGTCGTGGCGATCGGGGCGGGCGGCACGGTGTACGCGGTGATGAAGGGTGATCCGGGCAACCGCTCGGAGGGCCGCCAGTCCCCGAGCCCGACCGGCGCCCCGACCCAGGACACCCCGCCCCCGCCGACCACGGACCAGCCGCCCGCGTCCACGCCGGACACCCAGCCGCCCTCCTCCCCGAACGGCGACATCCCCGAGGAGTTCACGGGCGTCTGGGAGGCGTCCTTCGGCGAAGGCGGCGTCAACAAGCGCCTCCTGACCCTCCAGCAGGGCAACACGGGCGATACGGTCATGTCCCTCACCGGCCGGGGCGCCAACTACAACTGCCGCTGGACGGCGAGCCTCCGCTCGGTGGACACCACGAGCATCCTGCTCAGCCCCTCGAAGGTCACCGCGGGCGATCCCGACAAGTGCAAACCGGGCGAGATCAGCGAACTCCGCCTCCTCGACGACGCGAGCCTCACCCGCGAACTCATCGGCAGCGGCGGCGAACCCCTCACGTACACCCGCGTCCGCTGACCCCGGGAGCCACCGCCGACCGCGGGAGCCACCGCCGACCCCGGGAGCCACCGCCGACCCCGGGAGCCACCGCCGACTCCGGGAGCCATCGCCGCCCGCGGCTGAACGCGGGGCGAACGTTCGCCGAAGCTCCGACGTCAACGCCCCGTGCCCGTACGCCTGTTCCTACCGTGCAGTCCATGGACTGGCTGACCGCCGAGAACATCATCGCCGTGGGGACCGCCGTGATCGGTGTCCTCGCCTCCGTCGCCGTACTCTGGTACGAGCGTCGGGTGCCCCGGCGCAAGCGGCTCGGCTACCGCGTCCAGTTGGACACGCCGATCGGCAGCAACGGCGTGGAGGGGCAGCCCAACGTACGCCTCGGTCTGTTCAACGACGACGAGGAGATGGCGGATGCCACCCTCGTCCTGCTGCGCTTCGAGAACATCGGCTCGCAGGCGATCACCGCCGAGGACTACGACAGCGGCGGACCCTACGGTCTGACCATCAGGTTCGAGCAGCGCGCCATCCGTGGCACGGCCGTCACGCTGCCGGCCGGCAGCTCCCACATGATGGGCCACTTCTCCCGGCCGCCCACACCGCTGCGGCACGAGGAAGGCCTGCTCCACGTCCCCCGCGTACCGCTCAACAAGGGCAAGCACTACAAGCTGCTCGTGCTGCTCAACGGCGGGGCCACAGAGGCACCGATCGAAGTCGTCGGCGATCTGGTGGACGGCGACGTCACCGAGACCCGCTCGACGACGCTCGACGACACCCCGCCCCTCTTCAGCCGCCCGGCCCGCCTCCTGACCGTCCTCCTCACGCTCTGCGTCATCACCCTGTCCTCGCTGGTGATGGTGCGCGGCGAGACCTCCTCGCCCATGGGCTGCGCACAGGGAAAGCTCAAGGTCGTCGGCTCCACCGCCTTCCGGCCGGTCGCCGAGGAACTGGCCGCCAAGTACGAACAGGACTGTCCCGGCTCCGAGATCACCGTCGACGCACGCGGCAGCACGGCGGGCATCCGCGAACTCGTCGCGGCCGGCGAGGCGGCGAAGAACGGCTCGCCCGCCGTGCTCACGCTCTCCGACGGCCCGCAACCGGGCGCGGACTCGGACGCCCGGCTCACCGAGAACCGGATCGCGGTCACGGCCTTCGCGATGGTCCTGAACGACGAGGTGTCCCTGGAGAACCTCTCCACCGACACCATCCGCAAGCTGTACACGGGCGAGATCCGCAACTGGTCCCGGCTCGGCGGCCCCGACCTCCCGGTCGTCCTGGTCAGCCGCAACTCCAACTCGGGTACCCGGGGCGTCTTCCAGCGCCGCGTCCTGCACGGCTTCGAACCGGCGGCGTCCTCCGCGGACTGCCGCCGGAAGCTGGACCCCGGCGCCGAGGTCCTGCGCTGCGAACTCGACTCCACCCAGCAGGTCCTGGACACGGTCGCGGAGCTGCCGGGCGCCATCGGCTACAGCGAGCTCCGCTCGGGCACCGACCTCAAGGGCCTGCACCGCGTCTCCCTCGACGGCCACGCGCCCGCCCTCGACGGCATCTCCGACTCCGCGTACCCCTTCCGCGAGATCGAATACGCCCACACCTACGGCCGCCCGCCGGCCGACTCCCTGGCCT
Organism: Streptomyces lothianensis; assembly: GCF_047779955.1. Taxonomy (NCBI): domain Bacteria; kingdom Bacillati; phylum Actinomycetota; class Actinomycetes; order Kitasatosporales; family Streptomycetaceae; genus Streptomyces; species Streptomyces lothianensis. The sequence goes on from NZ_JBLMKT010000011.1 coordinate 38,051, forward strand.
CCAGCTTCCTCAACTACGCGATGCGCGGCAGCGGCCAGGACGTGGTCCGCACCCACGGGCATCTGCCGTGCTACACGCCGGAGGGACTGAAGATCTGCGCATCATGAGCGTCGCGCTCCGCCGGCCCGCCCCCGGCCGGGCAGCCGCTCAGTCGCGGTAGCGGGGGAACTGCGCGGTGTCGAGGGTCCAGGGGCCGACCGGGACGGTCTCGCCGAACTTGTAGCGGGCCGGGGGCTCCTCGTAGGCAGGGACGCCCGATGAGGTGTCGATACCGGAGTGGACGGTGACCTTGCCGTCGCGCGGGTCGACGATCGCGTAGACCGGGATGCCCATGCGGGGGTACTCGCGGAGTTTGGTGATGTAGTCGCGGCCCGGGTCCGAGATGGACACGACCTCGAAGGCCACGGAGACGTCGTGGGCGAGGGTGCCGAAGTCCTCGGGCTGCCGGTCCCAGGCATCCTCGGTCAGGACCAACAGGTCTGCTGTGCGACACATGCCGAGATCGGGGCGGTGCACACGGGTCTCGGGCAGCGCCACCGCGTCGCGGTCCTGATTCTCGATCTGCCTGCCGATCTGCATCACGATCCGACCGTGCGGATTGGAAGGGGACATCATGTGGACGGTGATCTCCTGGTTCGTGATGTCTGCCCGCGCCAGCTCGCCGCGGTTCTTCGCCTCGGCCTCGTAGACCTCGGCGAGCTCCTGGAGCTGCTGATACGTGACCGTCGGCCTGGTCGGCTCCACCGGCTGCGCACTCATCGGCCTACTCCTCGCTCGGGCATGTCGGAGATGCCCCTCCACGGTAACGCCGCTCGCTGCCATGCCCACAAGCATCGGCGCATATGCCGGAGCGCCGGGGCGGGTCCACGTACCGCCACCCCTTCGGGTGACCCGGAGATTGACCGGGTTCGGCTGAGCCGTATGGGCTACCGTCCCGGTGTGGACCAGTTGATCAGCGCAGACCCGACCTCCATAGGCCCGTACCGACTCATCGCCCGGCTGGGTGCCGGCGGGATGGGGCTTGTGTACCTGGGCCGGTCGGCAGGCGGGCGGACCGTCGCCGTGAAGGTGGTGCAGGAGGAGCACGCCGCGCACCCCGAGTTCCGGCGGCGGTTCGCGCGCGAGGTCGCCGCCGCACGGCGGGTCGGCGGGGCGTGGACGGCGGACGTGCTCGACTCCGACACCGAGGCGGACGTGCCCTGGGTGGCCACCCAGTACATTCCCGGGCCCGATCTCACCTCCGTCGCCAAGGACTTCGGGCCACTGCCCGAGCATTCGGTACGGGTCCTCGCGCACCGGCTCGCCGAGGCGCTGACCGCCGTGCACGGGGCCGGGCTCATCCACCGCGACCTCAAGCCGTCCAACGTACTGGTGACGGTCGACGGCCCGCGCGTCATCGACTTCGGAATCGCGCGCGCCATGGACGGCCTCGCCCCGGACAGTCTGCTCACGCACACCGGGATGCTGGTCGGCTCGCCCGGATTCATGTCCCCCGAGCAAGTACGCGGCCTCGAACTCACCCCGGCGAGCGATGTCTTCTGCCTGGGCGCGGTCCTGGTGTACGCGGCCACCGGGCGGATGCTCTTCGGTGCGGGCAGTAGCGGGCTCAACGCCCATCTGTTCCGGATCGCCGAGGAGGAGCCGGATCTGGCCGGGGTGCCCGACGCGCTGCTCGGACTTGTGACGGAGTGCCTGCGGAAGGATCCCACGCAGCGGCCCACGCCCGAGCAGATCGTGGAGCGTACGGCAGCCGACGGCGGGAGCGGCGGCGAGGACGAGTGGCTGCCGGGGCCGGTGCTCGCACAACTGGGGCGGCATGCCGCCCGGTTGCTCGACTTCGGGCCCGAGACCCGGATGGCGGACGGTCAGGGGCCGCCGGAACCGGCTGCGAGCCCCGCTGCGGCTTCGGCTGCGAGTCCGGCTGCGGCTGCGAATCCGGCGGTGAATCCGGCTGCGGACCCCCGTACGCCCTTCCAGCGCGAGCCCTCGGGCGCGGACCGGGCGGCCTCGCCGCTCCAGCAGCCCGGTCACCCCCCGCAGGGCGTCGCACCGGCCCCCGGCCACCCGCAGGCCGCCGTCCCGGCGCAGGGCTTCGGCCCGCCTCCGCTGCCCGCCGGACCACCCCCGGGCCCTTACGACGCGACCACACCCCTGAGCCCGAAACCGCACCCCCGGCGCCGCATGACCCTGGCGTGGGCCGTGCTCGCGCAACTGCTCGTGCTGCTCGGCCCGGCCCTGGTGCGCACGGTGCTGCCGGAGATCACCCGCGACCTCGACACCGGCTCCGACACCTGGGACTGGATGCTCCTCGCGTACTCCACGGGTTTCGGCGGCCTGCTGCTCCTCGGCGGGCAGCTCGCGGACCGGGTCGGGCGCAAGCCACTCCTGATCGCTGGTCTGGCCGGTACGGCGCTGTCGGGGGTCCTGCTCGCCGCGGCCCCCGGGGCGCCCGTGCTGATCGCGGCGCAGGCGCTGGCGGGAGTGAGTGCGGCGCTGACCGCGGTGTCGGCGCTCGCGCTGGTGAGCGCGCACTTCCCGACGGGCCGGGGGCGTGCCGGTGCGTTCGGGGTGTACGCCGCGGTGACCGGCGGCGGTGCGGCTCTCGGGCAGCTGCTCGCCGGGCTGCTCGGTGAGGGCCTCGCCTGGCGAGGTGCCTGGTACGGGTTCGCGGGGCTCGCGCTGCTGGTCCTTTTCGGCACGGCCCTGGGGGCGCACGACGTCAAGGTGTCGGCCGCGACGCCCGTCGCGCGCTTCGATCTGCCGGGCGTCGTGCTCGGCGGCACCGTGCCGGCCGCGTTCGCCTGGGTCACGCTCAAGAAGTACGAGGTGGGTCTGACCTCGCCCGCGGCCCTGATCCCGCTGGCCGTGGGGCTCGCGCTGCTGCTCGCGTTCGCGTGGTCGCAGCAGCGGGCGGGCGCGGGGCTGCTGCCGCGCGGCTTCCTGCGCGAACCCGACCGCCTCGGTGCGCTGTTCGCGCTGCTGCTCGTCGGCGCCGTACTGTCCTGCCTGATTCCTGCGGTCAACATCGACGCGCAGTACGCCCTCGGGTACCCGCTCCTGCGAGCCGGCGCGGCCCTGCTGCCGCTGGTCGCGGCGCTGGCCGTGGCGGCCGTCCTGGTCGCCGCCCGGGTGCTGCCGCGCAGCGAGCCGCGCGCGCTGATCGCGACCGGGCTGCTGCTCGCGGCGCTCGGCCTGCTGCTGCTCAGCACGTTCGGACCGGAGGGTTCCTACGCCGTGGGCCTGCTGCCCGGTCTGCTGCTCTGCGGCTTCGGCCTCGGGCTCGCCCTGGCTCCGCTGTTCGCGGCCGCGACGGCCGTTTCGCCGTCCCCGCTCGCACCGCGGCAGTACGCGAGCGTCGCGGCGGGCGTGCTGTTCGTGTACCAGATCGGCCTGGGCCTGGGCGGGGAACTGCTCTGGCGCAACCTCGAAGGAGGCGGGTTCGTGGCCGGCGAGGAACTGAACACCGCCTTGACGGACGCCAACGGCTCGACCCTGCTGCGCTCGGCGGGCGTCATGGTGCTGGCCGCGGCGGCGGGGGCGGTGGTCAGGGCGCGGGGCAAGGCGACGGAACCGGCGCTACGGGGGTAGGTGGGCCGGGGGTAGGTGGGCCGGGGGACGACGCTCGATGGCTGACGGCTCAGCGGGCGTTCCGGCCGACGTGCGTGACGAGGATGCGGACCACGTCGTCGTCGATGGTGTAAAGCGCCCGGTAGTCGCCCGCACGCAATCTGCGGTACGCGCCTCCGTACGGTGTCGATTGCGCCGGGCGGGGCTCCTCTTCGAGGCCGTCGATCGCCTCGTAGAGGAGCGCCAGGCCCTGCGGGTCGTCCTGCAGGAAGCGCACGGCCGCGTTGATGGCCTCCGGCTCCCAGATGATCGTGTAGGTCACGCGCGCAGCCCCAGGAGCCGGCCGACCTCGGCGTGCGAGGTGCCTTCACCCAAGGTGCCCTCCGACTTGCGCCGCTCCCGCTCGGAGATGGCGAGCGCGTCCTCGAGATCCTCTATCACCTGCGGAGATACGAGCAGCGCCGCGACGTGGCCGTGGTCGGTGAGCGCGATGGTCTCGCGGCCGTGCGCGGCGCGGCGCACCAGGTCCCCGAGCTCGGCGCGGGCCTTGCTGATGGGAACTTCAGTCATGCACTCATGATGGCAGAAGATTAATCTTGTGTACATGCCGCAGGTGGGCCAGTACGCCGAAGGGGGCGAGCCGCAGTCACGCAGGCCCGCCCCCTCGGTATGCAATCGGGTCTCTACAGGAACGAGTTGATCTCGATCGTCTCGGTCCGGCCCGGGCCCACGCCGATCGCGGAGATCGGGGCGCCCGACATGTCCTCCAGGGCCTTCACATAGGCCTGGGCGTTCTTCGGGAGGTCGGCGAAGGTCTTGGCCTTGGTGATGTCCTCGGACCAGCCCGGCAGGTACTCGTAGACCGGCTTCGCGTGGTGGAAGTCCGTCTGGGAGTACGGGAGTTCCTCCACCCGCCTGCCCTCGATCTCGTACGCGACGCAGACCGGGATCTGCTCCCAGCCGGTGAGGACGTCGAGCTTGGTGAGGAAGAAGTCCGTGAGGCCGTTGACGCGGGTCGCGTAACGCGCGATGACCGCGTCGAACCAGCCGCAGCGACGGTCGCGGCCGGTGGTCACACCGCGCTCGCCGCCGATGCGGCGCAGGTCCTCGCCGTCCTGGTCGAACAGCTCGGTCGGGAACGGTCCTGCGCCGACGCGGGTCGTGTACGCCTTGAGGATGCCGATGACCCGGTTGATCTTCGTCGGGCCGACGCCGGCGCCCGTGCAGGCACCGCCCGAGGTCGGGTTCGAGGAGGTGACGAAGGGGTACGTGCCGTGGTCGACGTCGAGGAGCGTGCCCTGGCCGCCCTCGAAGAGGACGACCTTGCCGTCGTCGATGGCGTCGTTGAGGATCAGCGTCGTGTCGGCCACGAACGGCTTGATCTGCTCCGCGTACTGGAGCATCTCCTCCACGATCTTGTCCGTCTCGATGGCACGACGGTTGAAGACCTTGGTGAGCAGCTGGTTCTTGGTGTCGAGGGCCGCCTCGACCTTCTGGGTGAGGATCGACTCGTCGTACAGGTCCTGCACGCGGATGCCGACGCGGTTGATCTTGTCGGCGTAGGTCGGGCCGATGCCGCGGCCGGTGGTGCCGATCTTCCGCTTGCCCAGGAACCGTTCCGTCACCTTGTCGACGGTGACGTTGTACGGCGTGATCAGGTGGGCGTTACCACTGATCAGGAGCTTGGACGTGTCGACGCCGCGCTCGTTCAGACCGCTCAGCTCGGAGAGCAGGACTGCCGGGTCGACGACGACGCCGTTGCCGATGACCGGCGTACAGCCGGGCGAGAGGATGCCGGAGGGGAGCAGGTGGAGCGCGTATTTCTGGTCGCCCACGACCACCGTGTGGCCGGCGTTGTTGCCGCCCTGGTAGCGCACCACATAGTCAACGGAGCCGCCGAGCAGGTCGGTGGCCTTTCCCTTGCCCTCGTCACCCCACTGAGCACCGAGCAGCACAAGTGCGGGCACAGGCGTACACCCCTTCCGGGCGGGGCATGTCCAAGGTCAGGGGCGTACGCACGTGCGTACACCTGGCGGACTTCATTGGCCGCACCCGTCGGACCGGTGCCCCGGAATAGACGAAACCCCTGGCGCAATAGCGCAAGGGGCTCTTGCACAAAGATGCTACCCCGTACCTTGAGGAAGGACCGAGGTGTCGGCTCAAGGACCCGCTGCGAACGGCTCCAAGCCGCTCCTTGTCGTTGTCGATCCCGCCGCCCGGCGCGCGGACGGGGAGTCCGTCCGTATCGCCAGGGACGTGCTCTGTGCGCGCTCCCCGGGCCCGGTGAAGGTGTGCCTGCCGGACGGGCCGGAGGAGTTCGCCCGGGCGCTCAGGCGCCGTGGAGCGCGCAGGCCCGTGGTCGTCGGGGACGACCGGGCGCTGCTGCGGGCGGTCTCGCTGCTGCACCGGGAGCGGGAGCTCTCCTCGTCCGTGCTCTCGGTGGTCCCGGTGGGTGCGCCGACCCGGCTCGCGCAGGGGCTCGGGGTGCCGGGCGGGGCGGTCGCGGCGGCCTCGGCGGTGCTCGACGGCCAGGCACGGCAGCTCGATCTGCTCGTGGACGACAGCGATGGCGTGGTCCTCGGTGACCTGCACATTCCCGTGCTTTCGGCCGGTGCGGCGGGGCGCGATCCGTGGTGGGCGCCGGGGCTGCGGACCTGCCAGTCGCTGGTACGGACGCTCGTACGGACCGCTCCCGGACCGCCGGCCGCCGCGGGGCCGCCGGACCCGGCGCCGCCTGCCGCGGGGCCGTCGGGCGGGCCCGCGCGGCTGCGGGTGGAGGCGGACGGGGTGACGCTGATCGACCTGGACCAGCCGGTCGAGGACGTCTCGGTCGCCGCCTCGCACGACGGCCGGGCCGAGGTCGAGATCCGCCGCACGGCACTGGGCGCGGCGAGCCCACCGCTGCGGGCCTCGGCCCACACGATCACCGTCTCGGGCCCGTCCTTCCACTACCGCGCCGACGCACTGACAGCGGGCCCGGTGCGGACCCGCACGTGGAGCGTACGGGCGGGGGCGTGGACGCTCACGCTGCCCGGCTGACACCGGGCGGGGCACTCACCCCGCCCCGAAGACCTGCGCCTTGTGCGCCTGCCACCGGTCCATCAGGGAACTCAGTTCGTTGTCGAGGAAGGTGAAGAACTCCAGCGTCTCCGCGATCCGCCGCCCCGCCTCCGTCTCCGGCCCGAGCGTCGAGATGCCCTCCCTGAGCGTGGCCTCCCAGCGCTTGAGGATCGCCTCGCGGTTGGTCAGCGCCTCGTACCAGGTGCTGCTGTGCACTCGGTACCGCTCCCGCCGGGAGCCGGGTTCCCGCTCGCGCGAGACCATCCGGACCTGGGAGAGATAGCGGATCGCGCCGGACACCGCCGCCGGGCTGACCTGCAGCGCCTCGCCCAGTTCCGCGGAGGTCATCACACCGGAGTCCGAGGCGAGCAGCCCGGCGAAGACCCGGGAGGGCATCCGGGGCATCCCGGCCTCCACCAGCTGCGCCGCGAACTTCTCCACGAAGTCGGACCATGCCGCGTCAGCCCCGTGCGGCTCGGATGCCTCGGCCATCCTCGATCATCTCCCCTGGTCACGGCGCCGACGTAGAGTTTATACACTTCCTTAACTTCACAAGTTTGTGAACGTACCGTACGTTCAGAAGCATGACGAAGGCAATCACGGTCTCCGGACTCCACAAGTCGTTCGGCCGGACGCAGGCTCTCGACGGCCTCGATCTCGACGTCGCCCAGGGCGAGGTCCACGGCTTCCTCGGCCCGAACGGAGCCGGCAAGTCCACCGCCATCCGCGTACTCCTGGGCCTCCTGCGCGCCGACTCCGGCGCCGTGCAGATGCTCGGCAGGCATCCCTGGGACGACGCCGTGGAGCTGCACCGGCGACTTGCCTACGTCCCCGGCGACGTGGAGCTGTGGCCGAACCTCACCGGCGGCGAGGCCATCGACCTGCTCTCCCGGCTGCGCGGAGGCATCGACCGGACGCGGCGCGACGAGCTGATCGAGCGCTTCGACCTCGACCCGACCAAGAAGGGCCGCGCCTACTCCAAGGGCAACCGGCAGAAGGTCGCCATCGTCTCCGCGCTCGCCTCCGACGCCGAGCTGCTCCTGCTCGACGAGCCGACCGCCGGACTCGACCCCCTCATGGAGGTCGTCTTCCAGGACGTCATCGGCGAGGCCAAGGCCGCGGGCAGGACCGTGCTGCTCTCCAGCCACATCCTGGCCCAGGTCGAGAAGCTCTGTGACCGCGTGAGCATCATCCGCCAGGGCCGGACCGTCCAGTCCGGCACGCTCAGCGAGATGCGCCATCTGACCCGTACGACCATCGAGGCCGAGACCGAGCAGCCCGCCGCCGGGATCGAAGCGCTGCCCGGTGTGCACCAGGTGCGGACCGAGAACGGCCGGGTGCGTTTCGCCGTGGACGGCGCCCAGCTCGACGGCGCGGTCCGCAAACTCTCCGAGTTCGGCATCCGCAGCCTCGTCAGCCACCCGCCGACGCTGGAAGAGCTGATGCTGCGCCACTACGGCGACGAACTCGCGGCCAACGGCGGCCACGCACACGACAGGAGCCACTCGAACGGCGAGAGCGGCAGCAAGGACGGCAAGGACAGCAAGGACGGCAAGAGCCACTCCACCGGAGCCAAGTGATGACCACCGCCACCAAGGCCGAGGCCCCCGCGCCCGCCACCCCGGTCGCGGGCGGCAACAACCTGGCCGGAACCCGCAGCCTCATCCGCTTCATCCTGCGCCGCGACCGCATCCGTATCCCGGTGTGGATCCTGGCGCTGTGGATCACCACGGTGTCCACCGCGAACAGCTTCAGCACGCTGTACAAGACGCAGGCGGACATCGACGCGCTCAAGGACAGCATGAACAGCCCGGCCGCCCTGTCCATGACCGGACCGGCCCACTACCTCACGGACTTCAACTACGGCTCGATGCTGAGCCAGCAGATGATCAGCACCATGGCCGTCATGGTCGGCCTGATGAGCGTCCTGCTCATCACCCGGCACACCCGCAACGAGGAGGAGACCGGCCGCGCCGAACTCCTGCGCTCCACCGTCGTCGGACGGCACGCCCACCTCGCCTCCGCGCTGACCGTCGCCGTCATCGTCAACCTCGCCCTCGGCCTGCTGATCGCCGTCACGCTGCCCGCGCTCGGAGTCGACGGGATCGACACCGCCGGTTCGTTCCTCTACGGGCTCACCCACACCGCCATCGGCGTCTTCTTCGCCGCCGTCGCCGCGGTCACCGTGCAGTTCACCGCCCACACCCGCGGCGCCTCCGGGATGGCGCTCACCGTCATCGGCAGCGCCTTCGCGCTGCGCGCCGCCGGTGACGCGGGCGGCAACGACGTCCTGTCGTGGCTCTCCCCGATCGGCTGGGTGCAGCGCACCTACCCATACGTGGACAACCTGTGGTGGCCACTGCTGCTCACCTTCGCCGCCGCGGGCGCACTCGCCTGGACCGGCTTCCGGCTGTCCACGCGGCGCGACGTCGGCGCCGGGCTGCGCGCCGCGCGGCTCGGCCCGGCGACGGCGAGCGACCGGCTGACCACCCCGCTCGGCTTCGCCCTGCGGCTGCACCGCGGGCTGCTCATCGGCTTCCTGTGCGGCATGCTCCTCTTCGGTGCGATGTACGGCTCGCTCCTCGGCGACGCCGAGGGCATGCTCGGCAACGTCGAGGAGATCAAGGAGGCCCTGGACCGGATCGGCGGGGCGAGCCTCGCGGAGTCCTTCGCCTCCATGGTCCTGGTCATCCTGGCGATCGTGTCCTCGGTCTTCGTGGTGATGGCGGCGCTGAAGCCGCGCGCCGAGGAGAACGCGGGCCGCGCCGAACCGCTCCTCGCCACCGGCCTCTCCCGCACCCGCTGGGTGGGCAGCCACCTGGTCTCGGCACTGTCCGGCGGCACCCTCGTCCTCCTCATGGCGGGCCTGGGCCTGGGCCTCGCGGGCGCAGGCTCGACCGGCGACGGCGCGATGGCCCTCGACCTGACCGGCGCGGCCCTCGCCTACGCCCCGGCGATGTGGGTCACCGCGGGGGTCGGGGTGCTCCTCTTCGGCTGGTTCCCACGGGCGACCTCGGCGGTGTGGATCGTCCCCGTGTACGCCTTCGTCGTCGGCTACCTCGGCCAGATCCTCCAGTTCCCGGCCTGGCTGAACAACCTCTCCCCGTTCGGCCACGTCCCCCGGATGCCGGCCGCGGACATGGACTGGCTCCCGCTGATCACCCTGACGGCGGTCGCGGCGGCCCTGATGTGGGCGGGCCTGGCGGGCTTCCGCAGGCGGGACCTGGAGACGAAGTGACGCCGGACAGACCCCTCCCGCCCGGGGGCCGAGCCCCTTTCAAGGCTATCGGCCCCCACTGACAACCGGCCGATCCACCCCGCTCCCGTCAGACCACCACGGGCAGCGACCGCAACCCGCGGATCACGAACCCGTCCTTGCGCTCCGGCTCATCCGCGAGCCGGAGCGCAGGCGCCTGTGCGAGCAACTGCCCGAAGGACGCGGCCAGTTCGACACGGGCCAGCGGGCCGCCCAGGCAGTAGTGGATCCCCGCGCCGAGCGAGACATGCGGATTGTCCTCGCGCGTCAGGTCGAGCCGGTCCGGCTCGGCGAAGACCGCCGGGTCGTGGTTGGCGGAGCCGAAGAGCAGCGCCACCTCGGAGCCGCGCGGGATGCGGACCCCGCCCACCTCGATGTCGTCGAGGACCCAGCGCTCGAAAAGGTGCAACGGGGTGTCGTAGCGCATCAGTTCTTCCACAGCTGTGGACAACATTCCGGGATCCGGCTCCGCGCGGAGCGCCGCCAGCTGCTCCGGGTTGCGGAAGAGCGCCAGCCAGCCGTTGCCCGTGGTGTTCACCGTGGCCTCGTGGCCCGCGTTGAGCAGCAGCACACAGGTGGAGATCATCTCCTGCTCGGTGAGCCGGTCGCCCTCCTCGTACGCGGCGATCAGCCCGGAGATCAGATCCTCACCCGGGTCCTTCCTCCGCTCCGCGATCAACTCGCGCAGATAGGCGGAGAATTCGAGGGAGGCGGTGACCGCCCTGCGGGCGGTCTCCTCGGCGGGGTTCAGCTCGTACATCCCGCAGATGTCGGCGGACCAGGGGCGCAGCAGGTGCCGGTCGCTCTCCGGGACCCCCAGCATCTCGGCGATCACCGCGACCGGCAGCGGTTCGGCGAGCTCCGCGACCAGATCGCCTCCGCCGTTCGCCACGATCCGGGACACCAGCGTGCCGGCCAGCTCCGTCACGTACGGCTGGAGCTCGCGCACCGTGCGCGGGGTGAACGCCTTCGAGACGAGGCGCCGGATCCGGGTGTGGCGCGGGGCCTCCAGGTCGAGCAGGCCGTTGTCGTTGAGCGTGTGGAAGGGCTCGTGCTCCGGCGGGGGCGGCGTGCGGCCGAACTCCTCGTGGGTGAAGCGGTGCAGATACGTCCGGCCGAGGCGGCGGTCCCTGAGCAGGGCGGACACATCCGCGTGGTGCGGGATCAGCCACTGCCGGCTCGGCTCGAACCACAGCGCCCGCCCCGCGGCACGCAGCTCGGCGTAGGCGGGGTAGGGGTCGGCGGCGAACGCGCGGGAGTCTGGGGCGAAGGCGGACGTCGTCATGACCTGACTCTAGTGCCGCGTCAGGGAACCTTTGCCCGTCAAGGAGCGGCGTCCGGTGCGTACTCTCGGCGTGCGGGCCGGAAGTCCTCGTACTGGACGTACTCGGGCTTTCGGCCCGTGCGGCGAGAGTGCGTGCCGGGCGTCGCGACGGGGCAAAGGTTCCCTGATGCGGCACTAGGAGCCCGGCGGCCGCACGGGGAGGCCTCGGCGGTACAGGAGTGCCCCGGCCGGATGGGGATGCCCCGGCGGTACGGGGCTCCGCGCTCCGGGGGCCGCGAAGCCCCGGTCGTACGCGGCCGGGGCTCAGCCCGGGGTCACCAGCCGTGCCTCGTAGGCGAAGACCGCCGCCTGGGTGCGGTCCCTGAGGCCCAGTTTGACCAGGATGCGGGAGACATGGGTCTTGATCGTGGACTCGGCGACGACGAGATGCCCGGCGATCTCCGCGTTCGACAGGCCCTGCGCGATCAGGACGAGCACCTCCGTCTCGCGTTCCGTGAGCTCCCCGATCTGCTCCATGGCCGGGGACCTGAGCCCGGTGCGGGTGTCGAGCCGCGTGAACTCGGAGATCAGCCGCTTCGTCACCGTCGGCGCGAGCAGCGCCTCCCCGGCCGCCACCACCCGCACGCCTTCGGCGAGTTGGCGGGCGGAGGCGTCCTTGAGGAGGAAGCCGGAGGCGCCCGCGCGCAGCGCCTCGTAGACGTACTCGTCGAGGTCGAAGGTGGTCAGGACCAGGACCTTCGTCGCCGCCCCCGAGGCCACGATCTCGCGGGTCGCCTCGATGCCGTTCAGCTCCGGCATCCGGATGTCCATCAGGACGACGTCCGGGCTCAGTTCGGCGACGCGGGCGATGGCCTCGCGGCCGTTGACCGCCTCGCCGACGACCTCGATGCCGGGCATCGCGTTCAGGAGGACGGAGAAGCCCTCGCGGACCATCATCTGGTCGTCGACGATCACTACACGGATACCGCTCACGCCCCTCGCGTCACTCACGCTCCTCGCGTCACTCGCGTCACTCACGCCGCTCACGCCGCGCCACCCTCCATGCGCCGCGTGTCCTCCGTGCCCTGTATGCCCTGTATGCCCTGTGTGTCCCCGACCTCCGCCTCGGCGGGCTCCACGTGCTCGACCGGCAGGAACACGCTCACCTCGTAGCCGCCGTCCCCGCTCCCGCCCGCCGTGATCGCCCCGCCGAGCATCGTCACCCGCTCCCGCATCCCCGTGATCCCGTGTCCGGCACCGGGCGAGGCCTTCACCAGGCCCGTCGCGGGGCCGTTGACGATGCGCAGCCCGAGACCGCCGAGCACATACGCCACCTCGACCTTCGCCTGCGCGCCCGGCGCGTGCCGCAGCGCGTTGCTGAGGGCCTCCTGCACGATGCGGTACGCGGAGAGCTCGACGCCCGGCGGCAGTTCCCGTACCGCGCCCGTCACCGTCAGGTCCACGACCAGGCCGATCTCGCGCACGTTGTGCACAAGGGAGTCCAGGTCGGCCAGAGTCGGCTGGGGTGCGTCCGGGGCCTCGTAGTCCTCCGCGCGTACGACACCGAGGACGCGGCGCAGTTCGGTGAGCGCGGCGACCGCGTTCTCGCGGATCGTCGCGAAGGCCTGCTCCAGCTCCGGCGGCGGACTCTCCACCCGGTACGGGGCCGCCTCGGCCTGGATCGCCACGACGCTCATGTGATGGGCGACGACATCGTGCAGCTCGCGGGCGATGTTGGTGCGCTCCTCGAGCCGGGTCCGCTTGAACCGTTCGGCCTGCGTGTCCTCCTCCTTGGCGGCCACCTCGGCCTCCTTGGCCGCCACCTCGGCTTCCTTCGCGGCCACTTCGTGCCACGCCGTGTTCCAGCCGCCGATGGCGACGGCGGCCGAGAGGGAGAGGGCGGAGAAGATCACCATCGCGACCAGGGCCTCGTCGCCGTACCCCGCGGAGCCGACGACGACGGCGCCGAAGCCGAAGGTGATCAGCCACATCTCGGCCGCGACCCGGGGCCGACCGCGCAAGGCGACCTGGGTCATGACGACCAGGTGAGACAGGAAACCGGCGACGGTCCAGGGAAACACCCCGCTGTACCCGGCGCCGCCGATCACCACCATGAAGGCACTGACCGCCATCGACACCCAGAACGCCGCGATGGGGCGGGTCAGCGTGAGCAGCACGGGACCGGCGGCGGCCAGGCCGGTGAGCAGGGCTTCGAAATCGGCGGTACTGCCGCGTTCCAGACCCAGGAGGAAGACGAGCACCGCGGCGAGCACCACGGCACCGTGCGGCAGCCACCGCGCACGCCGGACGGTCCGCTCGGGCAGCCGCCGAAGGAGCCGGTGGTCCGCCGCCAGCGGAGGCAGCGGACGCAAGGCGAACGCGCCGCCGAACAGGTCGGCGCGCAGCGCACGGATGGCGCCGCGCAGGAGACCGGCCTCGGTGCGGGGGCCGGGACCGGGGGCCGGGTGGGGGCCGGGGTGGGCACCCGGCCCGGCGCCCGGGCGGGCTCCCGGCCCGGCTCCCGCGTGGGCTCCTGCCCGGACACCCGAGGATTCGTGCGCTGTCTCGTTCACGCCGACGACGGTATGCGCCGCCGCGCCCCGTGTCGTCAGCTGCGGGCGGGATCCTCGGGGGTCCGTCTCAGGTACTACGCGAACGGGGTTCGCGTACACACGGGACCGGGCCGGGATCTCCTCCCGACCCGGTCCAGTACCCGTACCCATACCCATACCCGTACCCGTACCCGTACCCGTACCGATGCTGATACCCGTACAGGCGCTCGTACGCGTACGCGCAGCAGCGCTCACGCAGCGGCCGGAGCCGCCTCCGCGGCCTTCACCCTGCGCCCCCGCGCCAGCACCATCGCACCCGGGTTGGCCACACCCCAGGCCGCGCCCTTGCAGACCAGCTCCTTGTAGACCGCGGCCTTCCGCCCGGTCAAAACCCGGTCCTTCGAGACGTCGTCGGCCGTGACGAACTGGATCAGGCCCTCCTTGCGGCCGAGCGAGATGCACTGGTTGAAGTAGCGCACCGGCAGCTTCGGCTCCTTGCGGCCGGTCAGCTCGGCCGTGATCGCGTCCGCCGCCTGCCACGCCATCGGCGTGCCAGAGGCGCAGGACATCCTGAGCGGCTTGTCGCCGGGGCCGATCGCGTACCCGGCGTCGCCGACCGCGTACACCTCGGGGTGCGAGACCGAACGCATCATGTCGTCGACGATGATCTGCCCGCTCTCGGTGGTCCGCAGGCCGCTGGCCTGCGCGAGCGGGTGCACCGCGAAGCCGGTGGTCCACACCGTGACCTCGGCGGCGATCGGCTCGCCGTCCGCCGTCTTCACCCGGCCGGGCTCGACCGCGGCGACCCGGGTGTTCTCGTACGCCGTGATGCCGAGGTTGCCGAAGACCTTGCGCAGGTGGGCCGTGCCCTTCTCGCTGAGCCAGTCGCCGAGACCGCCGCGGGCGGCCAGCGCCACATCGAGGTCGGGGCGGGACTCGGCGATCTCGGTCACGGCCTCGATACCGGTGAGCCCGCCGCCGACGACCAGTACCTTCTCTCCGGCCGCCAGGGAGGCGAGGCGCGAGCGCAGCCGCAGCGCGCCCGGCCGGTTCGCGATCTCGTGGGCGTGCTCGGCGACACCGGGGACACCGTGGTCGTTCATCTGGCTGCCGAGTGCGTAGACGAGGGTGTCGTACGCGAGGTCCTCCTCGCCCGCCGCCCCCGCCAACCGCACCGACCTGCGGTCCGCTTCGACGGCGGTCACCTTCGCGAGCTTCAGCCGGACCCCCAGCTGACCGAACATCGGCTCGAAGGGGCGGTGCTTGAGGTCCTGGCCCACGGCGAGCTGGTGGTTGCGGACCCGCTCGACGAAGTCGGGCTCGGCGTTGACGAGGGTGATCTCCACGTCGTCGCGGTGCAGGCGCTTGGCGAGGCGGCCGGCGGCGCCGGCACCCGCGTAGCCGGCACCGAGGACGACGATGCGGTGCTTGCCGGTTCCAGTCATGTCCCTGCTCCTGTCTGTTCCTCTTCGCGGTGTGCCCCTTGAACCGGGCAGCCCGCGGAAACCTGACAGCAACCTGATGTGACCTGCGTCACGCACGGCGACACAGGCCGTCACGACCGTCTCAGAACGCCGCGAACAGGGGTTCTCCATGCTCGCTCGCACCCCACAGCTCGGTGGCGCGCTCCAGCTTGTCCGGATTGACCTGGCTGCGGACCGCCAGGATCCCGCCCTCGGCGTGCTCCAGGCACATCACCCCGACGACCCGCCCCTCCACCACGACGACGATGGCCGGGGCGCCGTTGGCGCCCGAGAGATACACCTCCGCGGCGCCGCCGAGCAGCCTCCGCTTGGACTCGGTCGGCTTGAACAGACCGCGCAGGAACTTCGCCACCGCGACCGCGCCCGCGAACGGCGTGGCCTTCGCCGGGACCTTCCCGCCGCCGTCGCCGACCGCGATCGCGTCCGAGGTCAGCAGCTTCACGAGCGGCTCGGTCCGCCCGCTGGTCGCGGCCGCAAGGAACTCCTCGACGATCCGCCGCGCCGCCGCCTCGTCGATCTCGGTGCGCGCCCGGCCGTCCGCGAGATGCTTCCTCGCCCGGCTGAACGCCTGCTGGCTCGCGGCCTCGCTGATCTCCAGGATCTCCGCGATCTCACGGTGCCCGTACGCGAAGGCCTCCTTCAGGACGTACACCGCGCGCTCGTTGGGGCTCAGCCGCTCCATCAGCGTCATCACGGCATACGAAACGGACTCGCGCTGCTCCGCCGTGTCCGCCGGGCCGAGCATCGGATCGCCTTCGAGCAGCGGCTCCGGCAGCCACTGGCCGACATAGGTCTCGCGGCGGACGCGGGCCGAGGTGAGCTGGTTGAGGCAGAGGTTGGTGAGCACCTTGGTCAGCCAGGCCTCGGGGACCTCGATCCGCCCGGTATCGGCGGCCTGCCAGCGCAGATACGTCTCCTGCACGAGATCCTCGGCCTCTGCGGACGACCCGAGCATGCGGTAGGCGATGGCTTCGAGGCGGGGGCGGGCGGCCTCGAAACGGTCCACGTCGGTCGTCATCAGCGGCATGAACGGATCGTAGCGCCCGCTCAGAAAGCGAGCTGGGCGATCTCCTCCGCGACGAGCGCGCACGCGTCCGAGGCCGGATCGATCAACGGGAAGTGCCCGACCCCTTCGAGCAGCGTCAGCCCGACGATCTCCCCCTTCTTCGCCGCGGCGTCCGCATACGCCTCCGCGACGGCGAACGGCACATCCGCGTCCTCCCGCCCCTGCACCAGAACCGTCGCGATCCCGCTCGGCAGCAGCGCCGCGGGGTCCGACAGCGCGGCCCGCTCCTCGAACTTCTCCTTGCCGCCCAGGAGTTGCACCGTCGCGTCATTGCACACCCGCAGCTCCCGCGCGAGCGCGAAATCCGCGATCGGCGCGAGCGCGACGACCCCCCGCAGATGCGTCGGATACGGCGCGTGCCACGGCGAAGCCTCCGGCAGCACATGCCGGGACGCGGCCCACAACGCGAGCTGCCCGCCCGCGGAATGCCCGGTCAGCACGGTGCGCCGCGGATCCGCCTGCGGCAGATGCTCCCGTACCAGCCCGGGCAGCGCGTCGAGCGCGGCCGCGACGTCGTCGAACGTCTCCGGCCAGCGCCCCGCGACATGCACCCCGCCCTGCGCGGGAATCGAACTCCCGCGCCGGTACTCCACATTGGCCACGGCGAACCCCCGCCGGGCGAGGAAGTCCGCCAGCGGAGTGACATGCCGCCGGTCGTACGGAGCCCGCCAGGCACCACCGTGCAGCAGCACCACCAGGGGCACGAGCGGGCCGAGCGTGCTCCCCCTGGGAGCGTAGAAGTCGACGACCTGATCGGGATGCTCGCCGTACGCCGCCGAACCATCCGGATCCACCGCCGGATGCGAGAACGCCGAGGCCTCCTCGGCGGCGGCGCGTGCACTGGGATCGTCGGACATGGCGGGCCCTTCATGACGCGGAGCGGCGTCGGACATGACGCGGAACGGTGTCTGGTTCGCGCTGGCGCGAGTGGCTCGATTTTTCCCCACCCCCGCCGCTTGGGGAAACCGGGGTCTGCGCGAACGGAGCCTGCGCGCGGGAACGGCCTGATGGTGTCGGCGGTACGCCGTCTCGCCCACGGGTGAGACGGCGTACCGTCAATCGGCGGCCGGTGTCCGCGGTCCGGTGTCCGTGGTCCGCCCGGGTGGCGCCGGCTACAGGACCTCGGCCAGCACCCGCGCCGCGCGCTCCACGTCCGCGAAGCCCAGATACAGCGGCGTGAAGCCGAACCGGAGCACGTCCGGAGCCCGGAAGTCCCCGGTCACGCCACGCCGTATCAGCTCCTCCATGACGGCGGAGGCGTCATCACAGCGCAGGGCCACCTGGCTGCCGCGCGAGTCGTGGTCGAGCGGCGTGAGCACCGAGACCCGCCCCTCGGGGACGTACGCGCTGACGCATTCCAGGAAGAAGTCCGTCAGGGCGAGGGACTTGGCGCGGACCGCCGCCACCGACACGCCCGACCAGACCGACAGGGCCGATTCGAGCGCCGCCATCGAGAGGATGTCCGGGGTGCCGACGCGCCCGCGCCTGGCACCGTCCACCGGCACGAACTCCGGTCGCATGCCGAAGGGTTCGGCATGCGAGTTCCAGCCGGGGAGCGGGGACTCGAAGGCCGCCTGGTGGCGGGCGGCCACGTACAGGTACGCGGGCGAACCCGGGCCGCCGTTCAGGAACTTGTACGTGCAGCCGACCGCCAGGTCCACCCCGTGCGCGTCGAGCCCGACCGGCAGCGCGCCCGCGCTGTGGCACAGATCCCACACCACGAGCGCCCCGGCCGCCTGCACCGCGGCCGTCAGGGCGGGCAGGTCGTGGAGCCGTCCCGAGCGGTAGTCGACGTGGTTGACGAGCACTGCCGCCGTACGCGGGCCCACGGCCGAGGCGAGCTCGTCGACCGGCACGGGCCGCAGCGTGCAGCCGGTCAGGCGGGCCGCCGACTCGGCGATGTAGCCGTCCGTCGGGAACGTCCCCTCGTCCACGAGGATCTCGTCCCGCCCGGCACCGGCGAGACGCACCGCGCCGACCACGGCCTTGAACACGTTGACGCTCGTCGAGTCACCAACCACGATCTGGCCCTCGGCGGCCCCCACGAGCGGCGCGATCAGATCACCGATCCGCTCCGGCGCCTCCCACCAGCCGGACTCCGTCCACGAGCGGATCCGCAGCTGTCCCCACTCGCGCGCGACCACGTCCGCGACATGCGCGGGCACGGCGGCGGGCAGCGCGCCGAGCGAGTTGCCGTCCAGGTAGACGCCCGCGTCGTCGGCCGTGTGACCGGGCACGGCGTCGAGCACGAACTGTTCGCGGATCTTGCCCAGTTCATCGGCCGCGTCCAGCTCCGCGGCCTTCGCGGCGAACGAGACCTGCGTGTGCTCAGACATACGACCTCACCGTCCACAGCTCCGGGAAGACGTTCTTGCGGGCCCGCTTCTCCAGCCAGGCGACCCCGGCCGAGCCGCCCGTCCCCGTCTTCGACCCCATCGCCCGCCGCGTGGCGACGAGATGGTCGTTGCGCCAGCGCCACACCAGCTCGCCGACATCCGTCAGCGCCTCTCCGAGGCGGACCAGTTCGCCGTCCTGGTCACCGCCGTACACCTCGGCCCACACGGCCTCCACCTCGGCCGAAGGCTCGTACTTCTGCGAGAGGTCGCGTTCGAGAACGGCGGCCGGGACCGCGTAGCCTCGGCGGGCGAGCAGGCGCAGCACCTCGTCGTAGAGCGAGGGCTCGTGCAGCGCCTTCTCCAGCTCCATGTGGACGCGCGGCGCGCCCCGGTGCGGCACCAGCATCGAGGCGGACTTGTCGCCGAGCAGGAACTCCATCCGCCGGTACATCGCCGACTGGAACCCGGAGCCCTCGCCGAGCGCGGCGCGGTAGGAGTTGAACTGGGCGGGGGTGAGCCCGCTGAGCGGCGTCCAGGACGCGTTCAGCGCCTCCAGCTCCCGTACGGAACGCTTCAGGGCGTCCTTCGCGACGGTCAGCTCGTCCTCGCGGATGGCCCGTGCGGCCGTCTCCCACTCGTGGACGATCACCGTGAACCAGAGTTCCATGACCTGCGTGGTCACCAGGAAGACCATTTCGCCCGGGTCGTCCGAGAGGGTCTTCTGCAGGTGGGTGAGGACGTCGGCCTGGACGTAGTCCTCGTACGGCGTGGTGCCGGCGAAGTCGAGATGCGGGGTCTCCGGGGCGTCCGGGGCGTCCGGGGTCTCCGGCGCTTCGGGGGCCTGGGCGGCCTGGGCGGCCTGGGGAGTCTCCGGGGTTTCCGGGTTCTCCGGGCTCCGGCTGTTTCCCGCCTCTGCGGTCTCGTGGGACATCACTGTCTCCTCGGTACTTCGGGTAGCGGTCCGCCCCTGCCGATTCCGGCACGGGGGCCCCGGTCCCCACCCGCATCCTCCGCAATCCTCCCCCGGATCGGCAAGACCTGCCTGGTCACAGCCGCTGTGCTGGCAGACTGGCCGCCATGGACACGCATCAGAACCTGCTCGGCGGCCCCGGCCCCACCCACCTGCCCGAGAACGAGGCCGCGAAGGCCCAGCTCGACACGGCCACCCCGGCCGAGGTGGCCGCCGCCCACCCCACGTACTCCCTGGCCTGGGCCCTGCTCGCCGACGAGGCCTTCGCCGGCGGCCGCACCGTCGAGTCCTACGCCTACGCCCGCACCGGCTACCACCGCGGTCTCGACGCCCTGCGCCGGTCCGGCTGGAAGGGCCACGGCCCGGTGCCGTGGAGCCACGAGGCGAACCGCGGCTTCCTGCGCTGCCTCGCCGCCCTGGCCCGCGCGGCCGGCGCGATCGACGAGAAGGACGAGCACGAGCGCTGCTGGCAGTTCCTGCGGGACAGCAGCGAGGAGGCCTACGAGCAGCTGAAGGCCTGACACATACGCGAAAGGGCCCGGGTTCCCGCCGTGGAGAGCATCTCCAGTCGTGGAACCCGGGCCCTTCGCGGCCCCTCGGTGCGAGCGGCCTACTTCAGCTTCGTACCCGCCGAACGCAGCGCCTGGCAGGCCTCGACGACACGGGATGCCATGCTCGCCTCGGCCAGCTTGCCCCAGGTGCGCGGGTCGTAGGTCTTCTTCGAGCCGACCTCGCCGTCGACCTTCAGGACGCCGTCGTAGTTGCGGAACATGTGGTCGGCGACCGGACGCGTGAACGCGTACTGGGTGTCGGTGTCGAGGTTCATCTTCACGACACCGTTCTCCAGGGCGGTGCTGATCTCCTCGGCCGTGGAGCCGGAGCCGCCGTGGAAGACGAAGTCGAACGGCGAGGTCTTGCCGTACTTCGCGCCGACACCCGCCTGCAGCTCCTTGAGCAGCTCGGGCTTGAGGACGACGTTGCCCGGCTTGTACACGCCGTGCACGTTGCCGAAGGAGGCGGCGAGCAGGTAGCGGCCCTTCTCGCCCAGGCCCAGCGCCTCCGCGGTGCGCAGCGCGTCGTCGACGGTGGTGTACAGCTCGTCGTTGATCTCGTGGCTGACGCCGTCCTCCTCGCCGCCGGTCGGGGTGATCTCGACCTCGAGGATGATCTTCGCGGCGGCGGCCTTCGCGAGCAGCTCCTGGCCGATCGCCAGGTTGTCGGCGAGGGTCTCGGCGGAGCCGTCCCACATGTGCGACTGGAACAGCGGGTTCTCACCGCGGGCCACGCGTTCGGCGGAGATGTCGAGCAGCGGACGGACGTACGTGTCCAGCTTGTCCTTCGGGCAGTGGTCGGTGTGCAGCGCGACCGTCACGTCGTACTTCTTGGCGACGACGTGCGCGAACTCGGCGAGCGCGACGGCGCCCGTGACCATGTCCTTGTTGTGCTGGCCGCCCAGGAACTCCGCACCGCCGGTGGACATCTGGATGATGCCGTCGCTCTCCGCCTCCGCGAAGCCGCGCAGGGCAGCGTGCAGCGTCTGCGAGGAGGTCACGTTGATGGCCGGGTAGGCGAACTTGCCTGCCTTCGCCCGGTCGATCATCTCGTTGTAGACCTCGGGGGTTGCGATGGGCATCTGCCGCTCCTTGATGTACGCGGTGTGGGTGCTTGGCGTCCCCGGCAGTCGGCCTGCCCGGAACCCCGTCACTGAGGGGATGACGTCATCGTCGACCCCATCTTTCCAGACTTGCCGAATTGCTCCAGCCCGCCCGGAGACGGGAAAAAGAGGAAACAGGGGAACAGAGGAACAGGGGAAGGGGTCGGCGGATGCCTCAGTCGAGCCCGAGCTCGTCCTTGCCGTACGCGAAGAGGTACGGCACGTCGGCGCCGGCTCGGATCTTCTCGGCCGCGCCGGTGGCCCGGTCCACGATCGTGGCCACGCCGACGACCTCGGCGCCTGCCTCCCGTACCGCCTCGACGGCGGTCAGCGGGGAACCTCCGGTGGTGGAGGTGTCCTCGACCACGAGCACGCGGCGGCCCTTGATTTCCGGCCCCTCGACTCGGCGCTGCAGGCCGTGCGCCTTGGCGGACTTGCGCACGACGAAGGCGTCGAGCCGCTGACCGCGGGCGGCCGCCGCGTGCAGCATCGCGCCGGCGACCGGGTCGGCGCCCATGGTCAGGCCGCCCACGGCGTCGAAGTCGAGGTCGGCGGTGAGGTCGAGCAGCACCTGGCCGACGAGAGGGGCGGCCTCGCCGTCGAGGGTGATGCGGCGGAGGTCGACGTAGTAGTCGGCCTCGATCCCGGAGGAAAGCGTCACCTTGCCGTGCACGACGGCCTTGTCCTTGATCTGCTGCAGCAGCGCCGCGCGTACGTCACTCATGGTGGCCAGGGTATCCGGCACCGTTCGCCCCTGCGTGGGTGCCTTCGCGGGGCTGCGCCCCGCGGGCTGCTCCGCGGCGGTCCGGGACTCCGGGGCTGACGCCCCAGGCCCCAGGCCCCAGGCCTCAGGCCCCCGGTCCCGGTCCCGGTCCCGGACCCCGATCAGAGCCGGCGCCAGCTCCACGTCATCGATGCCTCCAGCGGGTCGATCGGGGTGACCAGGCGGGGGTGGGTGTTCAGGCCGTTGGGCGGTCCCGTCTGGGGCTCGACGCAGAGCGCCTCCGGCTGCTCGTCGTAGAGCACGACCCACTGCTCCCGGCTGCGCACCCGGAGCTCCAGTTCCTCCGGCCACGTCACCGTGACGTCCACCCCGTCCGGCATCCCGAAGCAGTCGTCCCAGGGCCCGGGCTGCGGGCTGATGCGCTTGCCCGTGGGCAGGTGGTTCTCGCCGCGTTCCTCCTGCCAGGCCGCCTCGAAGGCGAGCGAGGCCTCGGCGCCGCCCTCGCGCAGGGCCCGCCTGAACCACGGGTGCCAGCCGATCTGCGCCGGGAAGGACTCCCCGTAGGTCTCGATCCCCATCGTGACCGTCAGACCGTCCTCGGCCAGTTCGAAGATCTGCGTGACGCGCCCGTCCCACGGCCAGGGGTCGGTCAGGTCGTATGTGAGGACGGCCTCGGTCGCCGAGGAGCGGGCCAGGCGCCAGGCCGCGTTCCGTACGGTGCCGTGGATCGCGTGCGGCGGGTTGTCGACGGGCAGCTGGTAGGTCTGGCCGCCGGAGAGGAAGCGGCCGTTCTCGGTGCGGCCGCACCACGGGACCATCGGGAAGCAGCCGTAGTGGCCGCCCTGCCGCAGCACCTCGGTGCCGTCGATCCGCAGCGAGCCGATCCGGCATCCGCCCGCGCCCTGCACGGTCAGTTCCGCGGCGCCTGCGACCAGTGTGATGTCGTCCTTTGTTGTCACGCCCCCGACTCTAGGCCGTGGGTACGAGGCAATGCCCGGCGGTCGGCGGCCGTCGGCGGTGAGCAGCCGTCGGAGGGCGTCGGCGGTCGGCGGCCGTCAGCGGCGACGGCGCAGGATGCGGCCGACGACGACGGCCGAGGCCACGACGAGCGCGGCCGCCGGGGCCACCCACCGCAGGGTGTCCGCCGCGGAGCCGCTGTCCGGTGCGGGTACCGGGGCGTAGCGGCCGCGCGGCGGGGCGTGGTCGACCTCCTCGGCGCTGCGGCCGATCATCGTGCGCCGCGCGTGCGTGGCCTCACCGGGCACATCGCCGAACACCTCGTCGAGCTCGTCGGCCAGGGCCTCGTGCTGGTCGCGGGCGAAGGCGGGCGGGGGGACCTCGCTGTCGAAGGCGGAGGTGGGGGTGTCGGCGGACTCGGCGGACTCGGCGGACTCGCCGGACTCGCCGGACTCACCAGGTCCGGCCGACTCGCCTGGCTCGGCGACCCCGCCGTCCCTGGCCGCAGCGGAACTCGCTGCTGCAGCGGAGCCCCCTGCCGCTGCCGAATCCGCCTCCGCCGCCACCTGTCCCAACCGCTCCGCGAACCGCCGCAGCAGCCGTCGCGCGGCCGAGTCCGCCGCGTCGGTGTCGGCCTGAGCCGCCCGCCCCTCGGTCTTCGCCCCGCCGCTGAACGCCAGTGTCGTACCGCCGTCGCCCGGGACGAGACGCAGCTGGAGGGCGAGCTGCACGGATCCGGAGCCGCGTACCTCGGTGGCGTCGCCCTCGATGGCGTAAGCATCACCGCGTTCCGTGAGCTGTGCGGTGCCGCGGTAGGTGATGGTGTGACCGCCGATCCGTACCTTGAGGCGGCCTTCGAGCGGGCCGCCGTCGGCCGCGCGCTGCAGCCCGGGAACGGACCGGGCGACCGCTTCGGGGTCCCCCAGGGCATGCCGCAGTTCGGCTTCGGGCACCGGAACGAACACCTCGGACTCCATGCCTCGCGAGCCTACCGGCGGGGTTCTCGCGGGGGCAGTGGTTCTGCGCGTTCGGGGCAACACCCGCCCCGGAACGCCACCCGGAGCGCCCCCGCAGGCGCGAACGCACAGCCGCCCCCCACCACACCGCACCCGCGCCGCACCCACCCGCACTCCTCCCTCAGAACCGCGGATGCACCAGCGACGAGGGCTCCACCGCCACCCGTGTCCGCTCCACCTCCCGCGCCCCGTCCCGCAGTGCTCCGGGGCTGACCGAGCGGTAGCGGTGGCCGGGATCGAGGGTGAGGGCCGGTTTCGCATGGCCGGCGAGGACGAAGCCCCAGTCGCGCGGCTCGGAGGGCCCGGCCGCCACCCGGTCGGGTCCGACGGTGTAGCCGGAGGGCCGGCCGTCCGCGCCGTACGGGACGGTGACGAGTCCGGCCGCCCGTACGCTCGCCTCGACCGTCCAGTACGTACGCGGCCTCGTACGCGCCGGACCCGCGTGCACCACGAAGCGGCCGTCCGGGGCGAGCAGCTGCCCGGCGAGGCCGAAGAACTCGCGTGAGTAGAGCTTGGTGGAGGCGGTGATCCCGGGGTCGGGCAGGTCGGAGATGACGACGTCGTACGCGGGCCCCGGTGCCGTACGCAGCCATTGGAAGGCGTCCGTGTGCAGGACCCGCACGCGGGGGTCGGCGAAGGCGTCCCGGTTGAGGGCGACGAGCGCGGGGTCGTGGCGGGCCAGGTCCACCACGGCGGCATCGCGTTCGACGACGTCGACGGCGATGACGCCCCGGTGGCGCAGGACTTCCCGCAGGGCCAGGCCGTCCCCACCTCCGAGCAGCAGCACACGCGCGTGCGGTCCGCTCATCGCGGGCTGCACGAGGGCCTCGTGGTAGCGGTACTCGTCGCGGCCGCTGACCCGGAGGCGGCCGTCGAGGAAAAGGTTCAGGGGGCCGTCGGCCGGGCCGGTGAGGACGACCTCCTGGACGCCGGTCTGCAGGGCGACGCGGATGTCGGGCCCGTAGACCGCGCGCCGCGCCGCCCGCTCGAAGTCGTCGACGAGGACGGCGGCGGTGGCGAGCAGGGCGAGGACGAGGGCGTTGGCGAGGAGCAGCAGGCCGCGACTGCGGCGGCTGAGATCACGCCGGAACAGGCCGAGGACGAGCGCGCCGCCCACGACGGCGTTGACGGCGCCGGTGAGCAGCGCGCCCGTCAACTGTCCGAACAGCGGAAGCAGCAGAAAGGGGAAGGCGAGCCCGCCGGCCAGCGCACCCACGTAGTCCGCGGCGAACAGGTCGGCGACCGCGCCGCCCGCGTCCTGCTGCCGGATCCGCTGGATCAGCGTCATCAGGAGCGGCACCTCGGCGCCGATGAGTACACCGATCGCCAGGGAGAAGGCCACGAGCAGGGCGCGCGATTCGCCGCCCCAGACGAACCCGGCGTACAGCGCCATCGCACTGCACCCGCCGACCAGGGCGAGCACCGCCTCGATCATCCCGAAACCGGCCGCGGCGCGGCAGCGCAGGCGCTTGGCGGCGAGCGAGCCGATACCCATCGCGAAGACCATGACGGACAGGACGACGGAGGCCTGGGTGACGGAATCGCCGATCAGGTACGAGCCGAGGGCGACGAGTTCCAGCTCGTACACCAGTCCGCAGGCCGCACAGACGAAGACGCCCAGGAGCACCAGGAACCGGGCGGTGCGCGTGGACACCGGCAGCCGCACGGCACGGGCCGGCGCCTCCCGGGGCACGGACACGCCGGGAGGTGCGGGCGCGGACGGTTCGATCACGCTGCGAACGCTACGTCACGACCTGTGGACAGCCTGTCACCCACACGGCTCAACTCGCGGCGGCCGCCGGCTGCCGGACCCCGACCCGGGTGCGGGTCGCGACCAGCTGCCCTTCCTGGGGATACGCATGCCACGTACGCCAGTGCACCTGTGCGGGATCCCCGGGCAGGCGCTGTACGAGCAGGGCGGTGAACGCGTGCGGGCTGCCCGGGAACACGCCCACGAGCCCGTTGGGGTGATCGGACACCAGCGCGAGCAGCTCCTGGGCGCGCCCGGCGAAGGAACCGCGGCCGAGCGTCTCGACGCGCGCGGCGAACTCGTACTCCCAGTCCCCCACCTGCTTGGCGACCCCCAGCGGCAGCGGTGTGCTGCTGCCCGGCATACAGGCCACAGTCTCCGAACAGGTGCCCCCCTCCTGGTCGAGAAGGACCTGGTGCGAGGCGCCGAGCAGACGTAACTGCACTTTCACGTCCGCCAGTTCGAGATCGAGCTCCGCGAGGGCCGGAAGCGGCTCACGGCCCAGCGCCCAGGCGAGATCGGAGGCGCGTGTATCGGTGTAGGTGGTCTGGAGGGTGGTGAGCATGGGTCGGCTCCGCAAACACGCAGTGGGAAGGGGATCGGACCTGGCATTCGGCGCGGCACTTGGGCTGGCTCTCGGGTCCGGGCTGCGTCAACAGGTGAAGGGAATCATGGAGGGGAGCGATACCACAGCGTTTTTACCCAACTTCGCCGGGTTTCCATCCCCCCGAGGGCCCCTCAGTTCACCTGTTCTCCACTTTTCAACAAGCAGGAGCCCGCCGGGGCCTTCCTCCGCCCCGCCGGACTCCCGCCTCCCCGTGCCGGACGCCGGACGCCTACCGCGCGCCGCGGGCACCCGGGCCGGCTGCCCCGTGTCAGCCGCCCCCGGATCACCCGCGCCGCGCCGCCTGCTTCCGCCGCCACATCCGCCGCGTCAGCCATATCCGCCGCGTCAGCCGCGTCAGCCGCCAATCCGGCGCGTCAGCTGCTCCCGCCACCGCATCCGCCGCCCCCGCCGCCACTGCTGCCGCCACCGCAGGACGAACCGCTGCCGCCACCGCAGGAGGACCCGCCGCCACAACCCCAGCCGCCCGATCCGCCCGAACTGCCGTCGGCACCACGACCGGCCCAACCGCTGCTCCGCCCGCGCCGCCTCGACTCGCCCCTCAACTGCGCGCCCCTGACCCCCACCAGCATCACCACGATGAGCACCGCGCCCACCACGATCACGAAGTCCATGAAGATCCCCCCGTCCTTCTGCTCTCTGCTCTCTGTCCGGTGTCCCCCGGCCCGGCAGCTCGCTTCTCACGTGCGGGGGAGATGCCCGGAGCCGCCGAACACGAAAGCGGAATTGAGCAACTTCTGAGCTTCAGCAGACGACAACCGCCGCCGCCCACCGGCTTGAGCGATCCGAGTCCCCCTCCCACCGGCTTGAGCAATCCGAGCCCCTCCCTCCCACCGGCTTGCGCGAGGCCTTCTCCCAACCGCTTGAGCGAACCCTTCTCCGCCCCGCAGGATGACCGTCATGACCGCACCCGCAGCGCGCCCCCTCCTCAACGCCCGCCTCGCCGAGTTCGGCACGACGATCTTCGCCGAGATGTCGGCCCTGGCCGTGAAGACCGGAGCGATCAACCTGGGCCAGGGCTTCCCCGACACGGACGGCCCCGAGGCCGTACGGGAAGCGGCGGTGCGGGCGCTGCGCGAGGGCCGCGGCAACCAGTACCCGCCGGGCCCGGGCATCCCCGAACTCCGCACCGCCATCACCGCCCACCAGCAGCGCTTCCACAACCTGGCCTTCGACCCCGACACCGAGGTCCTCGTCACCGCGGGCGCCACCGAGGCCATCGCCGCCACGATGCTCGCCCTGCTCGAACCCGGCGACGAGGTCATCGCCTTCGAGCCGTACTACGACTCGTACGCCGCCTCGATCGCGATGGCCGGTGCCAAACGCGTCCCGCTGACCCTGCGTGCCCCGGACTTCCGCCCCGACCTCGACGCGCTGCGCGACGCGGTCACCGACCGCACCCGCCTGCTCCTCCTCAACTCCCCCCACAACCCGACCGGCATGGTCCTCACCCGCGACGAGCTGACGGCCATCGCGGAACTGGCGGTCGAACGCGACCTGCTCGTCGTCACCGACGAGGTCTACGAACACCTCGTCTTCGACGGTGAACACATCCCGCTGATCTCCCTCCCGGGCATGCGCGAACGCACGGTCTCCATCTCCTCCTCCGGCAAGACCTTCTCGTTCACCGGATGGAAGGTCGGCTGGATCACCGCGTCCGAATCGCTGGTGTCGGCCATCCGCACGGCCAAGCAGTTCCTGACATACGTCTCGGCGGGCCCGTTCCAGTACGCGGTGGCCGAGGCCCTGCGCCTGCCGAACGACTACTTCACCGGGTTCCGCGAGGAGTTGCGCGCGAAGCGCGACATCCTCGCCGACGGGCTCACCTCGGCGGGCTTCGAGGTCTTCCGGCCCCAGGGCACGTACTTCATCACCACCGACATCAGACCCTTCGGCGAAAAGGACGCCTACGCCTTCTGCCGCGCCCTCCCCGAACGCTGCGGCGTCGTCGCCATCCCCAACTCCGTCTTCTACGACGACCCCGACGCCGGACGCAGCCAGGTCCGCTTCGCCTTCTGTAAAAGGGACGGCGTTCTCACCGAAGCAGCCAGTCGACTGCGAAGCCTGGCCGAGTGAACTGACGCCGAGCTACGACGCATTGATGTGGGAAGGGCAGCGTCTCGTGCTCGTCGGGGGCGGGTCCGGCCGGGCAGTCGAATGCTGCAGACGCCTCGGCTCAGGTGGGGAATGCGCCGAGCCATGCCCGGTTGAGCCGGTCTTACGAGTCACTCGCCTACCTCGAGATCCACACGAGCCTCAAGAGGTCAGGCCGCTCGATCGACCCGACCGCTGCCCTACGAGCTCATGCCCTGGGCCGGTGCTCGGACTGACCGGACACCACGGCCCGCCGTACGTGAACGACTGCTGAGGCAGTGGGCCGGGGCATGAGGCGTGCGCTCTGGGCTATTCCCGGCCGCCGGAGAACAGCAGCTCGGTCAGCGCGCGGAACACGTCCTCCGGATCCCGCTCGCCCACCGGCCCCCGCAGGTTCTCGGCAAGGAGCAGCGTGGTGAACCCATGGGCGAGCGACCAGGCGGCGATCCCCGCGAGCCGGGCGCTGTCGCCACGCCCGGCTTCCGGCATCCCGGCGACGCCGGCGACGCCGGCGACGCCGGCCCGCAGTTCCGCGCCCGCGCGGGCGCGGGCCGCGAGCAGGGCGGTGTCGTCGCCGTGCAGCAGGTCCGGGCGGAACATGACCTGGAAGTGCGCGGGGTGCTCGATCCCGAACCGGACGTAGCGCACCCCGCGTTCGCGCAGATCGGCGGCGTCGGCGAGGGCGTCCGCAAGCAGCCCGTAGCCCTCCTCGGCGATCGCGGTGAGCAGTCCCGTGCGGTCCTTGAAATGGTGCGCGGGCGCCGCATGCGAAACCCCGGCGCGACGGGCGAGATCGCGCAGGCTCAGGGCGCCCGGGCCCTCGGCGGCGATCACGTCGAGGGCCGCGGTCAGGACGGCGCGGCGCAGATCGCCGTGATGGTACGCGCCGCTCTTGGTGGTGGTCATGCCCAGCAGACTACGCCTCATCTAGTCATTGACAAGTTGGGGTGGAGGTCGCAATCTAGGCAGTGTCAAGTTTGTGGGCATGGGTGGCGCAGGACGGAGAGGGCCATGTCGGATCAGAAGGATCAGGTGGGTCAGGTGGATCAGGTGGGTCGGAAGAGTCAGAAGGGTGAGATCGAGGTCGGGCGCGTACGGCAGTTGTGGCATCTGCTGGAGCCGCTGCACGCGGTGGCCTATTTCGCCCCGGAGGCCTTCGACGAATCGGGGCGGCTCGGCATCGGGTCCGGCCGTTGGCCGACCTACTTCGCCTGGCGGGCCGCACCGCTCGGGGCGGTGGGGTGCGAGCAGGTGACGTCCGCCTTCTACAGCTTCAGCCCGGGGACGGTCGGGGAACACATCCCCTCCGTATGGGACGCCGCGGACCCCGAGGCCGTCCTGGCCGCACGCCATCGCGCCGTCGACCGCGCGTACCGCGCGCTCTTCGGTGACCTTGTCGACTCCCCCGAGCTGGCCGAGGCCGCCGCCCTGGCCCGCCGCGCCGCCGCGGCCGCCGTACACGCGGGCCGGCCGCTCGCTGCCGCCAACGCGGCGCAGCCCTGGCCCGAGGCTCCGCATCTGGTGCTCTGGCAGGCCGCGACGATCCTGCGCGAGCACCGTGGGGACGGTCACCTCGCGGCGTTGCTGACCGCGGAGCTCGACCCGGTGGAGTCACTGGTGTCGTTCGCGGCGATCGGGGCGGCGCCCGAGGAGACCTTCGCCAGCCGGGGCTGGAGCAGGCAGGAGTGGGCCGCGGCGCGCGAACGGCTGTCCGGGCGCGGCCTGCTGGAGCCGGACGGCACCGCGACGGACGCGGGGCGTGCGCTGCGCGCCGAAGTCGAGCGCCACACGGACATGCTGGCGGCACCGCCCTGGCAGGCACTGGGCGCGACGGACATGAACCGGCTCGGCGACCTCCTGGGGGACTACTGGGTCGCGGTCATCGGATCGGGAATGCTGCCCGGCACGAACACGCTGGGCATCGGCAAGGTGTGACCGACGGCCTGCCCCGCGCTGCCGTTGGACGCCGCTCAGCCGCCCGGCCGCCACGACCCCGTGCCGACCAGGTGCCGAGCAGGTGCCGACCAGGTGCCGAGCAGGTGCCGAGCAGATGGTGCCGACACCACGGTGCGGCGGCCGGCGTCACCCGGAGGCTCGGCGAGCCTTGTCCGGGCGGCCCGTACAGCAGAATGCTCGGGCATGACCTACACAATCACCGCCGCCCGCCCGGAAGACGCAGCGACACTGGGCCCCCTCCACCTGCACAACTGGCTGCGGAACTACCTCGATCCGGCCGCGGGCATCGACGAGGCCTGGATCCGCGAACACCGCGGTTCGTCCGCCACCGCCGAAGGCATCGCGCAGTGGCGCGACTTCATCGAGGCGGCGAACCGGCACCCGGACGCCCCGCACTTCTGCCGAGTCGTCCGGTCCGACACGGAGATCGTCGGCTACCTCTGCGGCCACTGGGAGGGGTCGGAGTCCATCACCCTCGGACCCATGTATCTCCTGGACGACGCCCAGGGCCACGGCCTCGGCACCCGCATGATGACCGACTTCCTCACCTGGGCGGGCTCCGCACGGATCCGCCTGGGGGTCGTCGACTGCAACAAGGGCGCGATCCGGTTCTACCGGCGCCACGGTTTCGATATCGCAGGCGAGCGCTACCTGTGGCGCGACCGACTGCCCACCATGCCGATGATGCGCGAGCCCCTGTCAGCCTCCGCCGCCACCTCCGACTGAGCGCAGCGCCGGGCCCAGCACGGGAACGTGCCCGGAGCGGTCACCCACTCCCAACTCGTCGCGCGGTGTCGCCGTGGCCGTGATCATGGAGTGGGCGACGGTGCGACCGACCCGCTCCCGGGTGCGCGGCTCGAACGAAAGGTGTTCAGTGGCCTCGGGGTTGCCGTAGATCGCGTGGACGGCGCCTGCGTCGTCGATGCCGATCTCCCGCAGGAGCAGGCGAAGGGACCCGTTAGGCGGAGAGGAAGACTCTTCGATGCGCATCCGGCGCAGCGCGCGCACGCGTCGGGGTGGTCGGAGCGGTCGGGGTGGTCGGAGCGGTCGGAGCGGTCGGAGCGGTCGGAGCCTGACCCGGAGAGCGCCTGTATCCGAACAATTCGCTTTCCGGCGCGCTGGATCGAGACGCACCATGGTGCGCATGACGCTGACCACACCCACCCTGCACACCGACCGCCTGCGACTGCGGCCCTTCACCGACACCGACGCCGGGCAGCTCTTCAAGCTGCACAGCGACACCCGTGTCATGCGGTACATGGACTCCCCGCCATGGGACGACCCGGCGCGGGCCGGGCGGTTTCTCGCGAAGTGTGCGGAGATGGCCGAGGAAGGCACGGGGGCCCGGGTGGCCATCGAGCGGGTTTCCGACAGGGAGTTCGAGGGGGAGTTCGTCGGGTGGTGCGGGCTGTTCGGCTGGAATCCGGACTACCGCAGCGCCACGTTGGGTTACTGCCTCGGCGAGGCCGCGTGGGGGCACGGATACGCGACGGAGGCGGCGCGTGCGTTGCTGACGTGGGGGTTCGAGACGCTGGACCTCAACCGGGTGCAGGCCGAGGCCGATACGCGCAATGCGGCTTCCGGCCGGGTGCTGGAGAAGGTCGGGTTCGTGCGGGAGGGGACGTTGCGGGAGGACTGCATCGTGAACGGCGACGTCTCGGACTCGTGGGTGTACGGGCTGCTCAGGCGGGAGTGGCGCACAGGTTGATCTGGTAGGTTCGCCGCCGATATCACCTAGGGAGGTTAGGTGATGGCGGTGGAGGGGGTGGCTGGGTGCGGGTGAATCGCCTGCTCGTGGTCGTCCTCACGGTGCTCGCCACCGCCACGTTCCTGTGCGGGACCGCTTCGGCCGCCGCCGATGCGCGGATGCCCGCCGCTGCCGTGAGTGCCGCCGGTGCGGCCGGTCCCGCCGGTCCCGCGAGTCCCGCAGGTGCTGCCGGCATCGCAGGTGCTCCCGGCGTCGCCATCTGTGAGCGGTGTCCGGGCGAGGGCGGGCCGCCGTACTGCGGTGATCTGGATCATCAGGCGGTACGGGCCGCGTCCGGCGAGGCGGCACCGAGGGGCGTCCCGGGGCCGGAATCCACAGGTGTGTGCGCGTGTGCGCCGGATTCGTCCGCCCATGCCGTCTCCGCCGTCTCCGCCGTTTGCCTGCGGGGCTCTCCGGCGACCCGCGCACCCGACCTTCATCTGCTGCAGCTCTGGCGCGTGTAGAGGGAGCGAGCGACCACACGCCCAGCAGCCACCCATCAGCAGCACCGTCGTGCCGTAGTACGTCAGCGGCGCGGCGGGAGAAGGACATGCCATGGCAGCAAACGCCCGTTCCAAGAACCAGAGCGCAAAGGCGCAGAAGGAGGCCCGGCGGGCCCGGATCGAGGAGATGCGGCGGGCCGAGCAGGCCCGTGACCGCCGTAACCGGATCATCGCGATCACCGCTTCCGCACTCGTTCTCGCCGGGATCGCCGGAGGCGGCGGGTACCTCTTCCTGTCCGTCGAGGAGCAGGAGCAGGCGCGGGAGAAGGCGCGGGCCGCGCCGGTCCGGGGCGAGAAGACCTGGGCGGATCTGAGCCAGAACCATGTCGAGACGGAGGTCGACTACCCGATGGCCCCGGCCGCGGGCGGCGACCACCGGCCGGTCTGGCTCAACTGCGACGCCCAGGTCTATACGGAGGAGGTCGGCGAGGAGAACGCCGTGCACTCCCTTGAGCACGGCGCGGTCTGGATCACGTACAACGGTGACGCCTCCGAGGCGGATGTCGAGAAACTCGGCGAGAGGGTGGCGAAGACCCCGTACACGTTCCTCAGCCCGTACAAGGACCAGTCCTCGCCGATAGCGCTCACCGCCTGGGGCCGTCAGCTGAAGGTCGATTCGGCCGATGACGACCGAGTGGGCGCGTTCCTGGAGAAGTACGTCCAGGGTCCGCAGACACCTGAACCGGGTGCGGCCTGCAGCGGCGGGAGCATGGCGTGAGGGATGACGGTACGAGGGGTCACGGCGTGAGGGATGACGGCGTGAGGGGTGCCGTCGTGAGGGATCACCGCGTGAGGTGAGGTCGCCCGTGTCAGGTGCGGCCGGGCGCGGCCATCGTCGTGCCCGGCCGCCGCGACCGTTGCGGCAACTCACGCATCAGCAGGCCCTCTTGACGGCCCATCAGAGCGTCACCACACTCACCTGAGTGAGACGGCAGCGGCCGCACCCCGTGTCGTTCACCGCGCACGCACCACGCTCCACAGCACGGCCGGGACGCGCACCCGCGCGCTCCCGTACGCAGCCGGGCAGCATCCCCGCCCGGCCCAGCCAAGGAGTACGAGTGAGACGCACCCCCACAGCCGGCCGCACACTCGGGACCGCCCTCGGCGCCCTGGTCTCGGCCGGAGCTCTCCTCTTCGCCGGATCCGCCACCGCGACCGCCGCCGCGACCGCCGCCGCGGAACCTGCCGCCGGCACCCCGTCCGCTGCCGTTCACGAGCAGTCGGCCTCGGCCGAGTCACTCGCCTCGTTCTGGACGGCGGAGCGGATGCGTTCCGCCGAGCCGCTCGACGTACTGCCGCTCGGCGCGAGCGATCTCGCGCGCCTGGGTCCGCAGTCCGTCGCCAAGGGCGAGAAGTCCACGGTCGCCCCCACCTCCGCGGACCGTACGGCGGTCGGTCCGACGGCGTTCCCGCAGCAGGGCGGGCCCTGGAGCGGCGGCGGCGCCGTCGTCCAGACCTCCGGCCGGGTGTTCTTCAGCTTCGACGGCCGTACGGCGTCCTGCTCCGGCAACGCGGTCACCAGCGCCAACGAGAGCACGGTCATCACGGCCGGGCACTGCGTGAAGTACCAGGGCAGCTGGCACACCGACTGGGTCTTCGTGCCCGGCTACCACGACGGCCAGGCGCCCCACGGCCAGTGGAGCGCGAGCCAGACGCTGACCACCCCGCAGTGGGAGGCCAGTGAGGACATGAACTATGACATCGGCGCGGCGGTCGTCCAGCCCCTGAACGGCAGCACGCTCACCGACGTGGTCGGCGGCCAGGGCCTGCAGTTCAACGGCGGCTACAACCAGGACATGTACGCGTTCGGCTTCCCCGCCGCCGACCCGTACGACGGCGAGAAGCTGATCTACTGCAGCGGCGCCACGTCGAAGGACTGGCTCTTCTCCAACGACCACGGCATGAGCTGCAACATGACCGGCGGCTCCAGCGGCGGCCCCTGGTTCGCCCAGTTCGACGAGGGCTCCGGCACCGGCCTGCAGGCCTCGGTGAACAGCTTCGGCTACGTGTTCTGGCCGAACCGGATGTTCGGCCCGTACTTCGGCAACGAGGCGCAGAGCCTGTACCAGACCGCCCAGAACTCCTGATCGGTCCGACGGCTACGGCGAGAGCCCGGCCGGGACACGCGGGCATGGTGCTCGCGTGCCTGGCCGGGCTCTCGCCGTACGAGGCTGCTGCCTGCTCCTCGTCGCTGCTGCCTGCTCTGCGGCGCTACTGCCTAGCCCTCGTCCTCGGGCTTGTCCTCCTGCGGCTTGTCCGCCGAGTCGACGTCCTTGACGAGGCCGAGGTGCTCGACCAGCCAGCGGTCGAACTCGATGGCGGCGCGCACCCAGCTGACCGTGGAGGACACGAAGTGCTCCAGGTGGACGCCGGTGCCGATGAGGGTCTGGGCCTCACCGATGAGGCGGACGGTCGCGGTGCCGTCCTCGTCCTCGTGGGTGTGGCTGTAGACCTTGGGCCACAGGGTGCGGCGGTTCCAGTCGTCGATGGCGTCGAGGATCTGGGTCTTGGACTCCATGGCGTGCGGGCGGTCGTAGAACGTCCGCACCGAGAACACGGCCTGGTCGCCCTCGCCGCGGAACATGAAGTACGTACGGAACTCCTCCCACGGCGCGACGAGGTCACCCTCGTCGTCCACACCGTGCTTGAGCTCCATCTGGTCCAGAAGCTGCTTGACCAGATCCTGGTCCGGGACGACGGCACCCGCCGGTCCTTGGGCCTGCTGCTTCTTGGGCTGGCCCCCGAAGTTCGGAATCGAGGACGGGTCGATGCTCACGCGGGATTTCCCTTCGTACGGATTGACCCATCCTCCCCCATGCCGGGCGGGGCTTGTAAAGCCCCGCCCGGGGCGGGTCCGGAGGTTCCGCTGCGGGCGGACGCGCACAGCGCGTCCAGGGCGGCGGTCCCGGCCTCAGGTCCTCAGGGCCTCAGGGCCTCACGCCGAGGCAGGCCCGACGATCAGGCCGTCCGCCGCCGTGTCCCCGGCCACGTCCACCCGTACCGTGTCGCCGTCCTTGACCTCCCCCGCGAGGATCTCCTTCGCGAGGCGGTCGCCGACGGCGGTCTGGATGAGGCGGCGCAGGGGGCGGGCGCCGTACGCCGGGTCGTTGCCCTCCTCGGCCAGCCAGGCGAGGGCCGCCGGGGTGACGTCGAGGGTGAGCCGGCGTTCGGCGAGTCGCTTGGCGAGACGGCCGATCTGCAGCTCGGCGATGTGCGCCAGCTCGTCCTTGTCCAGCGCCGAGAAGACCACGAGGTCGTCGAGGCGGTTCAGGAACTCCGGCTTGAAGGAGGCCCGCACCGCTTCCAGGACCTGCTGCTTCTTCTGCTCGGCGCCGGTCGTCGGGTCGACCAGGTACTGGCTGCCGAGGTTCGAGGTGAGGATGAGGATGGTGTTGCGGAAGTCGACGGTCCTGCCCTGGCCGTCGGTGAGGCGGCCGTCGTCGAGGACCTGGAGCAGGATGTCGAAGACCTCCGGATGCGCCTTCTCGACTTCGTCGAGCAGCACGACGGAGTACGGACGCCGGCGTACCGCTTCCGTCAGCTGTCCGCCCTCCTCGTATCCGACGTAGCCGGGAGGCGCACCGACGAGCCGGGCGACGCTGTGCTTCTCGCCGTACTCCGACATGTCGATACGGACCATCGCCCGCTCGTCGTCGAAGAGGAAGTCGGCCAGCGCCTTGGCCAGCTCGGTCTTGCCGACACCGGTCGGTCCCAGGAACAGGAACGATCCGGTGGGGCGGTCGGGGTCGGCGATTCCGGCGCGGGTGCGGCGTACGGCGTCGGAGACCGCCTGGACGGCCTCGGTCTGGCCGATGAGCCGCTTGCCCAGTTCGGATTCCATCCGGAGGAGTTTCTGGGTCTCGCCTTCGAGGAGGCGTCCGGCCGGGATGCCGGTCCAGGAGCCGACGACCTCCGCGATGTCGTCGGGGCCGACCTCCTCCTTGACCATGGTGTCCTTGGCCGCCTCCTGCTCGGCCTCGGCCTCGGAGGCCTCCTGGAGTTCGCGCTCCAGGGTCGGGATCTCCCCGTAGAGCAGCTTGCTCGCGCTGTCGAAGTCGCCGTCGCGCTGGGCGCGCTCCGCCTGGCCGCGCAGGGCGTCCAGCCGCTCCTTCAGCTCGCCGACGCGGTTGAGGGAGGACTTCTCCTTCTCCCAGCGCGCGGTGAGCCCGCGCAGCTCCTCCTCCTTGTCGGCGAGGTCGCGGCGCAGCTTCTCCAGGCGTTCGCGCGATGCGGGGTCGGTCTCCTTGTCGAGGGCCAGCTCCTCCATGCGGAGGCGGTCGACGGCGCGTTGGAGTTCGTCGATCTCGACGGGCGAGGAGTCGATCTCCATCCTGAGCCGGGAGGCGGCCTCGTCGACCAGGTCGATGGCCTTGTCGGGGAGGAAGCGGGAGGTGATGTAGCGGTCGGAGAGGGTGGCGGCGGCGACGAGGGCCGAGTCGGCGATGGCGACCTTGTGGTGGGCCTCGTAGCGGCCCTTCAGTCCGCGCAGGATCGCGATGGAGTCCTCGACGGAGGGCTCGGCGACCAGGACCTGCTGGAAGCGGCGCTCCAGGGCCGGGTCCTTCTCGATCCGCTCGCGGTACTCGTCGAGGGTGGTCGCGCCGACCATCCGCAGTTCGCCGCGCGCGAGCATCGGCTTCAGCATGTTGCCGGCGTCCATCGCGGAGTCGCCGCCCGCGCCCGCGCCGACGACGGTGTGCAGCTCGTCGATGAAGGTGATGATCTGCCCGTCGCTCTCCTTGATCTCGGAGAGGACGGTCTTCAGGCGCTCCTCGAACTCACCGCGGTACTTGGCGCCCGCGACCATGGCGCCCAGGTCGAGGCTGACCAGACGCTTGTCACGCAGGCTCTCGGGGACGTCGCCCTTCACGATGCGCTGCGCGAGCCCCTCGACGACGGCGGTCTTGCCGACGCCGGGCTCACCGATGAGCACGGGGTTGTTCTTGGTACGGCGGGAGAGGACCTGGACGACGCGGCGGATCTCCTGGTCCCGGCCGATCACCGGGTCGAGCTTGCCCTCGCGCGCGGCGGCGGTGAAGTCGGTCCCGAACTTCTCCAGGGCCTTGTACGAGCCTTCGGGATCGGCCGTGGTCACCCGTCGGGTACCCCTCGTCTTCTGGAAGGCGTCGAGCAGCCGCTTGGCGGTGGCGCCCTCGTTCGCGAGGACGGTACCCGCCTGGCCGCCCTTCTCGGCGGTCCCGATCAGCAGATGCTCGGTCGACAGGTACTCGTCGCCGAGCTCCTTGGCCTGCTTCGCGGCCTCCGCGATCACCGCGAGCAGCTCACGGTTGGGCTGCGGCGGCGAGACGGTGGAGCCCGTCACGCTGGGCAGGCCCGCGAGGACGCGCTCGGCGCCGGAGCGTACGGCCGCCTGGTCGGCGTCGACGGCGGCGAGCAGGTCGGTGATGTTCTCGTTGTCCTGGCCCTCCAGCAGCGCAAGCAGCAGGTGCGCGGGGGTCAGATCCGGGTGTCCGGCGGACACGGCGCGGCTGGTCGCCGCATTGATCGCGTCCCGGCTCCTGTTGGTCAGCTCGGCGTCCACGTGGGGCTTCTCCTCCTGTTGGGGGTGGATTCGGACTCTGACTCATACAACGTGCACAAAGTTGAGTCTATTCCACTCAAGGTGGTGGGGGAAGCGCGGACAGGTCCGCGTTCCCCGGGGCGGGTCCGCTTCCCCGGGCCCGCGGCCCCCGGATCCGCATTCCCCCGGTACGCGTTCCCCGGGCCCTCATTCCCTGGGTACGCGCCGCACCCATGGCCTAGATTCCGGAGCATGGCCATCGACCCGCGCAGCCCCGACCCCGCCTACCTCAGCTTCTGGCGTGAGCGGCACATGTGCACCCTGACAACCCTGAGGCCCGACGGCACCCCGCACGTGGTGCCGGTCGGCGCGACCTACGACCCGGAGGCGGGTGTCGCACGGGTGATCACCAACAAGTCCAGCAGAAAGGTCGCCAACATCCTGGCGGCGGGCCGGAGCGGAGCGCGCGTCGCGATCTGCCAGGTCGACGGCGGCCGCTGGGCGACCCTGGAGGGCGTGGCCCGCATCCGCACGGAACCGGATCTCATCGCGGACGCGGTCCGCCGCTACGCCGAGCGCTACACCCGCACCCCGGCGCCCAACCCGGACCGGGTGCTCATCGAGGTGACGCTTTCGCGGGCGATGGGGCGAGCCTGAACACGTGAGCGGGCGGGCGGCTCCGTGGGCGTGCGGGCGGACGTGGAAATGACAGCGGCGCCACCGTGTTCAGGTCCACGGTGACGCCGCTGTTGGGGGGAGCGCCTGAGCGATGTCTGACGACGGGGGATCGCTTCAGGCGCTGCGGGGGGTGGCGGGGATGTGTTCGGGGTCGGCCAGCGGCTCCACGAGCTGGTGGTCGCGCTGGTC
The DNA here is from genome assembly GCF_047779955.1 of Streptomyces lothianensis. Classification (NCBI taxonomy): domain Bacteria; kingdom Bacillati; phylum Actinomycetota; class Actinomycetes; order Kitasatosporales; family Streptomycetaceae; genus Streptomyces; species Streptomyces lothianensis. The sequence continues at coordinate 77,020 of NZ_JBLMKT010000011.1, forward strand.
GAGGTTCACGAAGACCATTCCGTAGCGCACGACACACCGCACGGGCTGCGGTGCGCCACGGGGCCGGCGCAAGCACCGGAAGGCCCGGACGTCGTCGTCCTCCGCGTCACGCACCACCACCACGGGCTCACCGAACAGCGTGACCATCAACGAGTCGCCGGGCCGGGGGATGGCCGTGACGAGGTCGACGAAGTGCCAGCCGGAGCGGTAGGCCGTGGCCATCTCCCGGCGGAAGGTTCGGTCGTCCGGAGGGGTGGTCATGGATCAGCTCCAGCCGGGATCCGCGGGCTGCGCGGCGATGGTCTCGGTGACAACGTGCCAGCCGGGATCGGCGGGCGGTGCAGCGACGGTCTCCGTCGCGAAGTGCCAGCCCGGGTCGGCCAGCTGCACGGAGCCGTTCTCCGGGGGGGTGTGCCAGCCGGGGTCGTTGGCCGCGCCGGCGATCCCCGCTGCGGCGGCAGCGACGAAGGCAAGAGCAACCATTGAGCGGATCAGTCTTTTGGCCATGGCCCAGCAACCTCACTTGAAGGTGATGTCTTCGGTGATGTCTTCTTCCAACCCCAACGCTGAAGACGATGACTCAGTCTCGACCCCAGCACCACAGGGACCAGGCATCATGTTCCTGATATGCAGGAGCCTGGGGGTGTACACATGGGGACAAAACCGGAGGAAATCGGTCACCCTCACTCGCACACGGAACTGTGCGATGCCGGAGTGCGGTTGTACGCGAGTGCCCTCCGCACGGGTCGAATCGCCCGGTCAGAAGTCTCACCGGCGCCCTGTCTCGTCGATCTGGCGCTATTGCACCCCGATCCCGATGACGCACGCTGGTTCCGCCCGGTTCCCCCTTCGGCCGCGCTGGCACAGCTGCTGCAGCCCATCGAGCGCGAGATACAGGAGCGTAGGCGACTGACCGCCGAACTGGCGGACGCTTTCGAGCCGTTCATGGCCATCAGCGCCCTCGATCCGCCGACGACCCACTCGATCACCGTCCTCGAAGGCATCGGCCTCATCAACGCCACGCTGGACCGGGTGATCGCCACGTGCTCCGAGGAGCTGCTGACCGTCCAGCCGGGCGGCGGGCGCCCGGTGAAGGCGCTCAAGGAGGCCCTGGAGCGCGTACAGCCGCTTCTCGGGCGCGGCATCAAGATGCGCACCCTCTACCAGCACACCGCGCGCCACACCGAGCTCACCCTGAACTACCTCGACGAGGTCGGCCCGGAGGTCCAGGTCCGCACGCTCGAGGAGATCATCGACCGGCTGATCATCGTGGACCGCAAGGTCGCCTTCATACCGGCGCGCAGCGACCGGCAGATCGCCCTGGAACTGCGCCACCCCGGGCTCGTCGCCTACCTGGTGGGGGTCTTCGACCACTTCTGGCAGCTCGCGGTCCCCATCCGGGAGGAAATACCGTACGACCTCAAGACGGACGAGATCACGGGCGTCCAGCGCTCCATAGCGCGGCTGCTCATCGAGGGCCATGTGGACGAGAGCATCGCGCGCCGCCTGGGAATGAACGTCCGCACCTGCCGCGCCCACATCGCCAAGCTCTCCGCCGCCCTCGGCAGCACGAGCCGCACCCAGCTCGGCTACCTCATCGCCCAGTCCGGCATCCTCGAACAGGATCAGTGACCGGGTCCACGAGGCTCAGGAACCCCGCTGCCCGGCAACCCATCCCGCCAGGCCGCCCAGCCGCCGAACAGTCCGGTCTCGTCGACCAGCGTCTCCCCGACATCGAACACCACAGCCCGCACCATGCATACGGCGCTGGCCGCCACCCCGGGCGGCGCCGGCAGGCACGCGCTCGGCTGCCTCGCCGCACCGAAACCCGGCACGTGCGCGGTCACTCCGCTGCGAAGATCTCCTCGGTGCTCACGGCGGTCACGGAGCGGCGGAGCCACGTGCGCAGCAGCTCCAGGTCCTCGCAGCCGGTGATCCGCTCACGCGCCTCGTCGGACACCTCGACGCCGCGCTGCTCGAGGATCGTCAGGATGTCCTCCGCACGGCCTTCCGCACGGCCTTCCGCACGGCCCTCCGCACGGCCTTCGTCCCGGATCTCCTCCGAGATGTACGAGGTGTAGAAGGAGAGATCGACAGCCACCAGATGCCTCCAGATTTCCCTGGCCGGGCGCTTGGCCAAGCCCTGTGCGGTGAACTCGATGATCGGATCGGCGACCCCCTCGGGGACACCTTGCAACGCGGTGGACAGGGCTTTCAGTATCGCACCGATGCCCGGGTCCGCGGCGTGGGTGACAGCGGAGAGAGCCGCAAGGACGAGGTCCGCCCGAGCCTCGGCCGGGTCGGTGATCACCGGCATGCTGTCCGGCCCGGCCACCAGGGGTGTGAGGGTGAGGGTGGGCAGTTGCGGCGGGCCGCAGCTCACCGGTCTCCTGGCCCAGCGGGCCGTGGCCCGGTCCTGACAGACGACCAGCAGGGCGGTGGGCAAGCGGTACTTCGTCCAGAGGTACGAGGTGTAATACGCCCAGCTCGCGGGCTTGTCCGGGTCCTTCTTCCCCTGGGACTCGATCGCGATGAGGAAAGCCTCCCCGTCCGCCGCCTCCATCCGGAGCAGTGTGTCCACCCTGCGTTCGACGGGGCTCACCTCCGTGAGGTCGGTGGGCATGACCATGACCTTGACAGGCGTCGGGATATCGATGCCGAGGACACGTGACACGCGCTCGAAGAGCCTGGGGTCATGCTGGAAGATCCGGTGCATCGCCTCGTGCGGGGAGCTGACCATGGGAGTGAGCGGAGTCCTCTCGATACGTGGGTAACGCAGTGAGGAGTCCATCGCACGCCGGAGGCATATGCCATGCGAATGGGAAGCGTTCACCCGAACGGGTGACCGTGGGACGCATCCCTCCGCCAGCACCGTGAGAGCCCCTTCCCGGGTCAGGGAAGGGGCTCTCACGGTGGAACAGGAGCGGTGGCCGCGGGCGGCCTCAGTCCGTGGGCTTCTTCGGGCGCCAGACCACCAGCGCCGAGGTCTGCTGGACGTCCTGGTACGGGACCAGGTCACGGCGGTACGAGGCGTGGACCGCCGCCTCGCGCTGCTGAAGCGTGGCGGCCGCGCCCTCCAGCGCCGCGGAGAGCTCCGCGACGCGGGACTGGAGCGCGGCGACCTGGTTCTCCAGCTCGATGATCCGCTTGATGCCGGCCAGGTTGATGCCCTCGTCCTGGGACAGCGCCTGCACCTGCCGGAGCAGTTCGATGTCGCGGGCCGAGTAGCGCCGCCCCCGGCCCGCGGTGCGGTCCGGGGAGACGAGGCCGAGGCGGTCGTACTGCCGCAGCGTCTGCGGGTGCAGGCCGGACAGCTGGGCCGCCACCGAGATGACGTAGACCGGCGTCTCGTCGGTCAGTTCGTAGGGGTTACGGCTGCGCGGTGGCCGGCGGTCCATGTCTCATGCTCCCTTCGCGGCCTGGAACAGTTCTGCCCGCGGATCGTGCCCCTCAGTCGCCTTCGCGTAACTCTCCAGAGCTTCGCGGGCCTCGTCCGGGAGATCCTTCGGCACGGCGACTTCCACGGTCACGAGGAGGTCGCCACGGGTGCCGTCCTTGCGGACCGCGCCCTTGCCGCGGGCCCGCAGGGTGCGGCCACCCGGCGTGCCCGGGGGCAGCTTGAGCGTGACCGGCGGTCCGCCCAGGGTCGGCACCCTGATCTCGCCGCCGAGCGCCGCCTCGGTGAACGACACCGGGACGCTCACCGTGAGGTTGTCGCCCTTGCGCCCGAACACCGGGTGGGCGTCCACGTGCACGACGACGTACAGGTCGCCCGCCGGTCCGCCCCGTTCGCCGGGTGCGCCCTTGCCGCGCAGGCGGATCCGCTGGCCGTCGGCGACGCCGGCGGGGATGCGTACCTGCATGGTGCGCGAGGACTTGGCGCGGCCCGAACCCTTGCAGACCTCGCAGGGGTTCTCGGCGATCAGCCCGCGGCCCTTGCAGTCCATGCACGGGTCGGTGAGCGAGAAGCCGCCACCGCCGCCGCGCGAGACCTGCCCGGTACCGACGCAGGTCGGGCACACGCGAGGCGTGCCGTTCTTGTCGCCGGTGCCGGAACAGGCCTTGCAGGGCTGCTGCGAGGACATCCGCAGGGGCACGGTCGCGCCGTCCACCGCCTCGGTGAACGACAGGGTGACCTCGGACTCGATGTCCTGGCCGCGGCGCGGCTGGGTCCGCGGACCCGCTCCCGCGCCGCCGCGGTTGAACAGTCCGCCGAAGACATCGCCGATGCCGCCGCCGAAAGTGCCGCCGGCCGTGCCCTGGGCACCGCCGGGGCCGCCGAAGAGGTCGCCGAGGTCGAAGTTGAAGCTGCCGCCGCCCGCACCGCCGGGACCGGGGCGGAAGCCGCCGTTCCCGAAGAGGGTGCGCGCCTCGTCGTACTCCTTGCGCTTCTTCGGATCGCCGAGGACGTCGTTCGCCTCGGAGATCTCCTTGAAGCGCTCCTCCGCCTTGGCGTTCCCCGTGTTGGCGTCCGGGTGGTTCTCGCGGGCCAGCTTGCGGTACGCCTTCTTGATCTCGGCCTCGGTGGCGTCCTTCGGGACGCCGAGGACCTTGTAGTAGTCCTTCTCGATGAAGTCCTTTGTACTCATCCCCGGCGTCCCTCCTCACGTTTCCCGGTTCTGGTGATGTCAGCCCTCGTCCGGGCCACCGCTCTCCTTGCCGGAGCCTTCCTCAGCGGCCTCATCGGCCTCCTTGGTCTGCGCGCCGGGCTGCGGTTCGGCGACGGCCACCCGCGCGGGGCGGATGGTGCGCTCGCCGATCCGGTAGCCGGGCTGCAGGATCGCGACGCAGGTCGTCTCGGTGACGTCCGGCGCGTACGAGTGCATCAGGGCCTCGTGGACCGTCGGGTCGAAGGGCTCGCCCTCCTTGCCGAACTGCTGCAGGCCCATCTTCGCGGCGACCGTCTCCAGCGATTCGGCCACCGACTTGAACCCGCCCACCAGCTCGCCGTGTTCCCGGGCGCGGCCGATGTCGTCGAGCACCGGGAGCAGTTCGGTCAGGAGGTTCGCCACGGCGACCTCCTTGACCGAGACCCGGTCCCGCTCCACGCGGCGGCGGTAGTTCTGGTACTCGGCCTGCAGCCGCTGGATGTCCGCGGTGCGCTCGCTCAGCGCACTGCGGGCCTGGTCCAGCTGTGCGGTCAGTGCCACTGTCGTGTCCCCGGCCGGGGCCGCCCCCTCCTTCTCGGGAGTGGGGGCGGCCTTCGGCTCGGCGGCCTCGGGGGTGTCGCCGGTGTCGCCGGAGGAGACGTCAGTGGGCTCGTTCTGCTCGTCGAAGCCCGGGGTCTCCTCCGTCACGCGGCACCACCCTTGTCGAAGTTGGGCTTCTCGTCGTCGACGATCTCGGCGTCCACGACATCGTCGTCGGCCTTGGCCTCGCCCTGCGGCGCGCCGGCCTCGGGGCCGCCCGCGGCCTGCGCGCCCTGGGCGTCGGCGTACATCGCCTGGCCCAGCTTCTGCGCGACGACCTGGACCTTCTCGGTGGCGGTGCGGATCGCCGCGGTGTCCTCGCCCTTCAGCGACTCCTTGAGCTCGCCGACGGCGGTCTCCACCTCGGTCTTCACCTCGGCGGGAACCTTCTCCTCGTTGTCCTTGAGGAACTTCTCCGTCTGGTAGACGAGCGCCTCGCCCTGGTTACGGGACTCGGCAGCCTCCTTGCGGCGGGAGTCCTCGTCCGCGTACTGCTCGGCCTCCTGGCGCATCCGGTCGACCTCGTCCTTCGGCAGCGAGGAGCCGCCGGTGACGGTCATCTTCTGCTCCTTGCCCGTGCCCAGGTCCTTCGCGGTCACGTGCATGATGCCGTTGGCGTCGATGTCGAAGGAGACCTCGATCTGCGGGACGCCGCGCGGGGCGGGCGGCAGACCGGTCAGCTCGAACATCCCGAGCTTCTTGTTGTACGCCGCGATCTCGCGCTCGCCCTGGTAGACCTGGATCTGCACGGACGGCTGGTTGTCCTCGGCCGTCGTGAAGATCTCGGAGCGCTTGGTCGGGATCGTGGTGTTGCGCTCGATCAGCTTGGTCATGATGCCGCCCTTGGTCTCGATACCGAGGGACAGCGGGGTCACGTCGAGGAGCAGGACGTCCTTGACCTCGCCCTTGAGGACACCGCCCTGGAGCGCGGCGCCGATGGCGACGACCTCGTCCGGGTTGACGCCCTTGTTGGCCTCCTTGCCGCCGGTCAGCTCCTTGACGAGCTCGGCGACGGCGGGCATACGGGTCGAGCCACCGACGAGAACGACGTGGTCGATCTCGGAGAGCTGGATGCCCGCGTCCTTGATGACGTTGTGGAACGGCGTCTTGCAGCGCTCCAGGAGGTCGGACGTGAGCTGCTGGAACTGGGCGCGCGTGAGCTTCTCGTCCAGGTGCAGCGGGCCCTCGGCGGAAGCCGTGATGTAGGGCAGGTTGATCGTGGTCTCCGTGGAGGAGGACAGCTCGATCTTCGCCTTCTCGGCGGCCTCGCGCAGGCGCTGGAGCGCCATCTTGTCCTTGGAGAGGTCCACGCCGTGGCCGTTGTTGAACTGCTTGACCAGGTAGTCGACGACGCGCTGGTCCCAGTCGTCACCACCGAGGTGGTTGTCACCGTTGGTGGCCTTCACCTCGACGACGCCGTCGCCGATCTCGAGCAGCGAGACGTCGAAGGTGCCGCCACCGAGGTCGAAGACGAGAATGGTCTGGTCGTCCTTGTCGAGACCGTAGGCCAGGGCGGCGGCCGTCGGCTCGTTGACGATGCGAAGAACGTTGAGACCCGCGATCTCGCCGGCTTCCTTCGTCGCCTGGCGCTCGGAGTCGTTGAAGTACGCGGGCACGGTGATGACCGCGTCCGTGACCTTCTCACCGAGGTAGGACTCGGCGTCCCGCTTCAGCTTCTGCAGCACGAAGGCGCTGATCTGCTGCGGGTTGAAGTTCTTGTCGTCGATCGCGACGGACCAGTCGGTGCCCATGTGGCGCTTCACCGAGCGGATGGTCCGGTCGACGTTGGTGACCGCCTGACGCTTGGCGACCTCACCGACGAGAACCTCGCCGTTCTTCGCGAAGGCGACGACGGACGGCGTGGTCCTGGCGCCCTCGGCGTTGGTGATGACGGTGGGCTCGCCGCCTTCAAGAACGCTGACGACCGAGTTAGTCGTGCCCAGGTCGATGCCGACCGCACGTGCCATTTCATTTCCTCCTACGGACTTGAGTGGAACTGACTCAAGGATGCATGACGGATGGCAACGCGTCAACAGAGCTGAGTCAGGCCGACTCAACTTTTATCCGCTCCTTAGGTGCAGACAGGTTGGCTGCACCCCGCTCTATGGGGTGTGACCTGCTGATTTTCGGAACAGTGCGGCCCGGCGGTCGGCGCCGGCGTATCCGGTCACCGCAGACCTGGCGGGTGTGCGGGTGGCGGGCGTGGCGGATGGCGGGCGTGGTGGATGGCGGGCGTGGCGGGCGTACGTCAGACGTCGGTCCGCTGTTCGCGGAAGCACACGAGGGAGCACTGCAGCAGCCGCCCCGAACGCGGGTCGGTGAGGCCGGGGACCACCGAGGCGAGGCCGAGGCCCAGTTCCTCGCGGGCCAGTCGCAGCGCCTCGTCGAAGCCGAGGCCGCCCGCGTACAGCGGCACCAGCGAGGCCGCCACCTGCAGCCCGGCGATGTCATCCGCGTACTCCCCCAGACCGCGCAGCACGTGGGCCTCGTAGCCCTGGACGCCGAGCTTGAGGAAGATCCGCTCGCCGGGTGCCGTGACCCGCTCCCAGAGCCCGTCGAGGCGCCGCACCTCCACGCCCTGCCGAGCGACGTACGCGGAACCCGGCACGGCCTCGCGGTGCCGCGGCAGCATCGGCAGCACGGAGCTCGCGGCGCCTTCGTCGCCCGCGACGTTCAGAAGGGCCGGGCCCGGGGTGTCGCCGAGCGCGTACGGCTCGACCGTCCAGGCGTCGTCGGCCTGCGTGCGGTGCAGCAGGGCGGCGCGGGGCGCGGGCAGCGGCTCGAACGACACGATCCGCCCCCGGAAACCGCTTCTGCGCAGCAGGTTCCCGTACGCACCGGTGTACGCGCCCACGTCGATCACCGTGTCGACCTCGTTGGCCCTGAGCAGCCGGACGAGCCGCAGCCCGGTGGGGTCGGCCGGATAACGGCAGACATCGATCCCGAACTCCTGCACGGCGGTGCGGATGCGGTGGAGGAAGGCGGCGGGGCGGGTGGCGGCGGGGGTGTCGGGGCGGGCGGCGGCGGTGACACCGGGACGGGTGCGGCGGCCGGGGTGCGGGCCGTTCCTGAGGATGGTCACGGTCAGCCCCTCGCGAGGTCGGCGGCTCGCACACGACGCTCGCCGCGCGCGGGATGGGTACGGGCGGTACCGGCGGCGGCGGCACCGGCGGGGGCGGTGGTACGGGCGGGGACGACGGTGCCCGACGCCGGTGTGCCGCTGCGGCGGGTGGCCGGGACCGGCTGGGTGCCGTGGGGCTTCGTGTCGTAGGACCGGGTGCCGCGGGGCTTCGTGCGCAGGGCCAGGGTGCGCGGTCCGTCAGCGGGGCGGGCCGCCGAGGCGACGCCCCCCGGAACACCGGCCGCCCGTCTGCGGACCGCGGCCGTACGCGCGCCGCGCACCGGAGCCCGCACACCCCCGGCAGCCGCACCCGCGCCGCCCGCCGCACCCCATACACCCCCCGCAGCCGTACGCCCGGCTCCCCCGCCCGGCCGCCCCCGCTCCCCGTACACCGGAACCCTCAGGAGCGCCCAGCCCCCGCCGATCACCGCGAGCAGCAGTGGAGCCGCGGCCTTCGGGGAGGCCGTGCCGGTGTGGAGCAGGACCGTCGTCAGGGTGCCCGCGAACGTGAGGATCGCGAGGACGACCGCCGCGCCCGGGACCGTGAAGCCGATGCGGCGCAGACGGTGGGGCACGTGGTCGGGGGCGGGGCGGAGCAGGGGGCGGGCGGCGCGGTGGCGGGAGAGGAGGACGAGCACGGTGTCGGCGGTGGCCGCCAGGGTGAGGGTCAGCAGGCCCGCCACGGTCGGCAGCGCCTCGTGCCCGGTGTGCACGGCGACCGCGGCCGAGGCGAGCAGGAAGCCGGTGAAGTGCGCGCCGCAGTCGCCGAGGTGGGCCCGGGCCGGATGCCAGTTGTGCCCGAGAAAGCCGCCGAGGGAGGCCGCGAGCACGACGAGGACGAGCGCCAGGCCGGGCCGCCCCTCCGCCGCCGCGCACAGCGCGAGCCCGAGCGCGGTGATCACCCCGACCGTGCCCGTCACCCCGTCGGAACGGTCGAGCCAGCGGAAGGCGTACGTGACGAAGACGATCCAGACGACCGCGGCGGCTGCCGCGAGGACGCCGAGCCCCGTGCCGTACACGACGAACAGTGCGGCCCCGCCCGCGACGGCGAGCCGCACCCGTACGTCGAAGGGCCGCCCGGGCCGCAGATCGGCCGCGAGGCCGAGCAGGGCGACGGCGGCCGCGGCCCACAGGAGCCGTTCCGTGCCGGGCCCGAGCCCCGCGTACCCCGTACAGCTCACCAGGAGCGTGCCCGCGAACACCGCGGCGCCGCCGAGGCGCGACGCGGGCGGGCGCAGAGCCGCGCCCGCGCCGGTCCGGGCGGGCCAGGGCGAGGTCCCGGCGGGCCGGCCTGCCGCAGAGGGCGATACGGCCGCGGAGGGCGATCCGCCCGCGGAGGGCGATCCGGCGGGCCGGGCGCAGGTGCGGGCGAGGCGGGTGAGCAGGGCGGTCAGAAGGACGGCGGCGGCCGCCGCCACGACGGCGTAGAGCATGACCGCAAGCTAGTTTGTAATCTCGCAATATGTGGTGAATAACACGACTAGCCCGATTCAGCACCCGACCGGCCCCCTCCCGCCATCCCGAGAGAACTCACGGCACCCCACCGAGAGGACCCGCCCCGCACCACCCGGAGTCACCCGGCACCACCCGGCGCCCTACCAAGGCTCACCTCAGCGACGCAGATCACCGTGAGCCTGGCTACATTGCGGCATGGGAAGTGGGTAGGCTCGGACGAGCCGGGTAAGTTACCGCTTAGTAATCTCGCTGTCCCTGACCGAAGCCCGACCCCCGAAGCCCCCGCCTCGCAGGCCCGAGGAGCCCTCAATGCAACTCGCCGCGATCATCGTGTCGTTGGTACTGACCGTGGTCGGCGTCGCCCTGTTCGCGCGTGCCATCGGCCAGTTCGTCCGCTACTTCATGCTGGGCCAGCCGGTGCCTGCGGGCAGCAGGACCGACAACCCGTACGCACGCACCGTGACGCTGGTACGGGAATTCCTGCTGCACACCCGTATGAACCGCTGGGGCATCGTGGGCATCGCCCACTGGTTCGTCGCGATCGGCTTCTACACGCTGCTCCTGACGATCGTGAACGCCTTCGGCCAGCTCTTCAAGGCCGACTGGATCCTGCCGGTCATCGGCACCTGGGCTCCGTACAACATGTACGTCGAGTTCATCGGCACCATGACCGTGGTCGGCATCCTCGCGCTGATCCTCATCCGGCAGCTGAGCAACCCCGACAAGCCCGGCCGCAAGTCCCGCTTCCAGGGCTCCAAGACCGGCCAGGCCTACTTCGTCGAGGGCGTCATCCTCATCGTGGGCGTCTGCATCTTCATGCTGCACGCGCTCGAGGGCGCGATGCACCACGTGGACGGCTACGAGGCGTCGTTCTTCATCTCGTACCCCGTGGTCTCCGCGCTCGAAGGCCTGGACCTCTCCACGCTGCAGAACCTCACCTACCTCTTCGCCGGCCTGAAGATCTCGGCCTCCTTCACCTGGATGATCGTGGTCGGGCTCAACACCAACATGGGTGTGGCCTGGCACCGCTTCCTCGGCTTCCCGAACATCTGGTTCAAGCGCAACGCGACCGGTGAGACGGCCCTCGGCGCGCTGCTGCCGATGACCTCCGGCGGCAAGCCGATCGACTTCACCGACCCGGGCGAGGACGACACCTTCGGCGTCTCGCAGGTCGAACAGTTCAGCTGGAAGGGCCTGCTCGACTTCTCCACCTGCACCGAATGCGGCCGCTGCCAGTCGCAGTGCCCGGCCTGGAACACGGGCAAGCCGCTCTCCCCCAAGCTCCTGATCATGTCGCTGCGCGACCACGCGCACGCCAAGGCGCCCTACCTGCTCGCAGGTGGCGGCAAGAACATGGAGGGCGAGGAGAAGGCCTCGGCCGAGCAGCTCGCCGACGTGCCCGCCGAGGCCCTCGCCGAGGCCGAGCGCCCGCTCGTGGGCACCCTCGAAGAGAACGGTGTCATCGACCCGGACGTCCTGTGGTCCTGCACCACCTGCGGCGCCTGCGTCGAGCAGTGCCCGGTCGACATCGAGCACATCGACCACATCGTCGACATGCGCCGCTACCAGGTGATGATCGAGTCCGCGTTCCCGTCCGAGGCGGGCACGATGCTCAAGAACCTGGAGAAGAAGGGCAACCCCTGGGGTCTCGCCAAGAAGCAGCGCCTCGAATGGCTCAAGGAAGTCGACTTCGAGGTGCCGGTCGTCGGCAAGGACATCGAGGACCTCACCGAGGTCGAGTACCTGTACTGGGTCGGCTGCGCGGGCGCCCTCGAGGACCGCGCCAAGAAGACCACCAAGGCCTTCGCGGAGCTCCTGCACATGGCGGGCGTCAAGTTCGCCATCATGGGCGGCGACGAGAAGTGCACCGGTGACTCCGCCCGCCGCCTCGGCAACGAGCCCCTGTTCCAGGAGCTCGGCATGGAGAACGTCATGTCCCTGAACATGGCGTTCGGCGAGGAGATGGACGACGACGGCAAGGTGACCGACGAGTCCCGCAAGCCCAAGTCGGCCAAGAAGATCGTCGCCACCTGCCCGCACTGCCTCAACACCCTCGGCAACGAGTACCCGCAGCTCGGCGGCGACTACGAGGTCATCCACCACACCCAGCTGCTCCAGTACCTCATCGACGAGGGCAAGCTGATCCCGGTCACGCCCGTCGAGGGCCTGATCACCTACCACGACCCGTGCTACCTGGGCCGCCACAACAAGATCTACACGCCGCCGCGCGAGATCATGGACGCCGTCCCCGGCCTGCGCCAGCAGGAGATGCACCGCCACAAGGAACGCGGCTTCTGCTGCGGCGCCGGCGGCGCGCGGATGTGGATGGAGGAGCGGATCGGCAAGCGCATCAACACCGAGCGGGTGGACGAGGCGCTGTCGGTGAACCCCGACATCGTGTCGACCGCCTGCCCGTTCTGCCTCGTCATGCTCACGGACTCCGTGAACGGCAAGAAGAACGACGGCGCGGCGAAGGAGTCTCTCCAGGTGGTCGACGTGGCGCAGCTGCTGCTCGACTCCGTGAAGACGCCGGTGGACCCGGCGGGCACGGACCCGGCGGCGGATGCTCCGGAGCCGGTGCCGGTGAAGTAGGGCCGCCACCCGGAACGTACGACCCACACCTGAGGGGCCGCGATCGCGCGGCCCCTCAGGCCGTTCACGGGAGCCGCCCCGCGGTCCCGTAGGTGACTCCCGCAGGGGTTGTCACAGCTCAGCCGCAAAGGGCCGGTAATCGACCCGCCCCCGCCACCCGCCCGGCGGAACCAGGTACGTTCGATGACGTGGCTGGATTCAGGATGGGCCGCGGCAACCGGGACAACCGCCCCGGCTCCCCGCGCCCGCAACACGACCCGCAGCAACCGCCGTACGGACAGCAGCAGCAGCCGTACGGCCCACCCGCCGCGCCCCCGCACCCACAGCAACAGCGGTACGGCGGCGGCCCGCAGCAGGGCACCGCGCACCAGGGCCACCCCCGGCAGGGCGGCCACCCCGGCCGGCCTGCCCAGCAGTGGCCGCAGGCCGCCGGCGGCCACGGCGGCGCGCAGGGCGAGCCGGAGTACTTCGGCGACCCCGGCCACTCCGCCCCCACCGGCCGGCCCGGCAACCCGCAGCCGTACGGTCCGCAGGGCGGCGGGGGCCACGACCCGTACGGTCCTCAGGGCGGCGGGAGCCACGACCCGTACGACCCGTACGCCGCGAACAACCCCGGCCACACCCGCGCCTTCTCCATCAACGAGGACCCGTACCACGAGGGCGACACCTACCGCGCGGGCTCGGCCCCCGCACCCGTCGGCCCGGCGCTGCACTGGAAGCAGCTGCTCAGCGGCGTGATCCTGCGCCCGGGCCCGACGTACCTGCAGATGCGCGACCACACCATGTGGCGCCCGGCCCTCCTGGTCACCTTCGTCTACGGCCTGCTCGCCATCTTCGGCTTCGACGGCGCCCGCGAGGACGCGCTCGGCGCGGCATTCGCGACGAGCGTCCCGATCGTCCTGACCACCGGCGTCGCGATCGTCCTGAGCGCCTTCGTCCTCGGCGTCGTCACCCACAGCGTCGCCCGCCAGCTCGGCGGCAACGGCGCATGGCAGCCGACGGTCGGCCTCTCGATGCTCATCATGTCCCTGACGGACGCGCCCCGTCTGATCTTCGCCATGTTCCTCGGCGGCGACGCCACCCTCGTCCAGATCCTCGGCTGGGCCACGTGGCTCGCGGCGGGCGCCCTCCTGACGACCATGGTCTCCAGATCCCACGACCTGCCGTGGCCACGCGCCTTGGGCGCCTCGGCAATCCAACTGATCGCCCTGCTCTCGATCATCAAACTCGGCACGTTCTGAGGCAGTTTTCGCCGCGTCGGGTGCCCTGCCGCACCACCCTTGTCACCGGGTGCGCATCCGGCCCTTGTCACCGCCTGCGCGCCCCGGCCTTTCGTCCGGTACCGCCCCATGCGGTGCAGGTCCGGCACTATAGTGCCGCTGTTCATCGAGTGTGCAGCACGTCACACCGGGTGGCGGCGCGCGTCAAGAGGCGGTGCACGTCGGGAGACAGCCGCCCACCGTGCGCGTGCGTCATAGGGGTGGGGGTTATGCACGAGTTGATCAAGGGTGCCAACGTAGGTCTGGCGGCCCTCAGTGAAAGCGTCGAATCCGTCATCATCAGCCTGGACTGGACCAGCCCGACGGGTGAGGGCGACGCGGACGTCTCCGTGCTGCTGCTGGACGCGAACGGCAAGGTACGAAGCGACGCCGACTTCTACTTCTACAACAACCCGGTCGCCCCGGACGGAAGCGTGCAGCTCCTGGGCAAGACGCCGACGGGCAGCGGCAACAGGGACCGGATCAGCTTCGACCTCACCGCAATCCCGGAGGACATCGACAAGATCGTGGTGTCCGCCAGCCGCTACGGCGGAGCCCACTTCGGGGAACTGGACGACCTGCAGCTGACGTTGGCCGACGGCTCCGGCGAAAGCCTGCTCCGGTTCGCGATCGAGGATGCCGGACCGGTGTGCGCCTTCATCTTCGGCGAGCTGTACCGCCGCGGCGGGGAGTGGAAGCTACGGGCCATCGGACAGGGCTACGAATCCGGACTGGCGGGCCTCGCAACGGACTTCGGTGTCAACATCGAGGACGACGAGGAAGCAGAGGAAGCCCGCGACGCGGCAGCGGAGAAGGCCCGCGATACGACAGCCGAGGAGGCGCTCGACGCAGCTGCGGGGACGGCTCCGGGCACAGCGACGGGCGAAACACGACCGGAGATGACCGGGTCGAAGATCGGCGCCGATCGCGAAGTGGAAGCACCCTCGCAAGCCGTACCGGCACCGCGGCAGCCCGAGAAGGACGCCGAATCGAAGAAGTCGGCCGCACGGCCCCGCACCGCCAGGAAGAAGGTCACCCTGCCCAGGACCGCCAAGAAGTCCTTGGCGGAGAACGAATCCTGGAAGGATGCCAGGCTCTTCCCGGTCTCGGCGCTCAAGAGCGACCGGGACCGCGAAATGCGGGCCACCTCCGTACTGTTGTCCGTGATGACCCAGATCCCGGAGTTCGGCCGGCGGCTCACCGCCGCGTTCGGTGCACCCGCGGGCCGTATGGAGGCGTTCACCGAGGTCTCGCTGCCGCACGGCGACAGCCCACGGCGCCCCGACGGCGTGATCCGCGTCGAGAGGGCCGGGAAACTGTGGACGGCGCTCCTCGAGACCAAGACGAACGGGAACGCTCTCAAGGCCGAGCAGGTGCAGGCGTATATGGACATCGCCGCCCGCCGAGGCTACGAGGCCGTCATCACCCTGTCGAACGACGTCGCCTTGGAAGGCAGCCCGCTGGTCGACGTCAGGATCGACGGACGGCGCAAGCACAAGGTCGCTCTGTGGCACCTTTCCTGGGCCGAAGTGGCCCATCAGGCCCAGATGTTGATCCGCCACGAGGGCGTGGGCAACATGGCACACGCCTGGCTGCTCCAGGAACTGCTGCACTACCTCCAGCACGAGAACTCCGGATGCCACGGCTTCCAGAACATGGGCGCCGCCTGGGTCCCCGTACGCAACGGAATCGACGACGAGACCCTGTGCCAGGGAGATCCGCGGGCCCTTGAGGTCGTGGAGAGCTGGGAGCGGCTCGTCCGCCAGGTCTGTCTGCGGCTCGGCGGCGAACTCGGGCACAGGGTGCTGCCCGTCCAGCGCACCAAAAGGGGAACAGATCCAGGGACCCGCCGAACCCTCCTCGCCGATCAGCTCTGCCTCGAAGGCAGGCTCCGGGCCGAACTGCGCATCGAAGGCACCCCCGGCGTTCTCGCGATCGTGGCGGACCTTCGTACCAGCAAACTCCGCACCTCCATCGAGATTCCGGCGCCCGAGCAGGGCTACCCCCTCTCCTGGGCCAAACGGCTCGTCCGGCGCCTCGCGGAAGCGCCTGCCGATCTCCACGTCGAAACCCTGGTGGAGGGTGAGACCGGGGGCCCGCGCGGCACGCTGGAACGCCTGCGCCCGGAGCCGGCGGACATGCTGCCGAAGCACGGCACACAGATCACCGGCTTCCGCCTGTCCCTCTTCAAGGGCATGGGCAGCAGCCGGGGCAATGCCGAGTCCGGCTTCATCCGCAGTGTGGACGACGCAGTCCACCGGTTCCACGCCACCGTGGTATCCCACCTGGACCGCCCGGCCGCCCGACGCACACAGTCCGCGCCGCAGCCATCTGCCACGGGCTGAGGCCGACTCGGTCGGACACAGAGTCCATTGGCTGCGCTCACCTGGACGCCGTCGAGGAAACCGAAGGAGAAGACCCCGACGACCCATACTCGTCGAAATCCACGACGGGACCGGCACGGGTATCGTCGTCGCCGTGCCGCTCGACCTACGCGAAGGGTGGACAGCCGAAGCCAGGGAACGCCTCGCCGCGGCGCGCGTCGCGCTGGGCGAGACCTGATCTGTGCCGCAGCACGAACCAGGGGGCGCTACGCGTGAGCAACGTACTGACCATGAACGACGGTCCCAGGAAGAAGGACGACGACCGTGGCCCGGCGAGAGTGGGGGCCACGATCTGCTTCACCGACACCTCGGGACCTGCCCCGTCGGTCGTGTACGTGGAGCGCGAGTTGCCGTCGGGAGGCATACCCGCGTACCGCAAGGCGCGGGAGAGCGGGGCCCGTTCCCTCGTTCTGTGGGCTGACGACCTGCGTGCGGCGCGGGTGGCGACCGTGGTGACCCGGTCGGCCCGCCACGGTGTCGCGACGTTCCAGGTGCTCGGCGCGCACGGCGAGGTCGTCGGCACGCTCAAGCGCGAGAAGGCACTGCGCGGCAGAGGCCTGCGCACCCGCTGGACCGTGCACCCGACCGGCGCCCCGCAAGCAGTCGGCTTCAAGGGGCGGATCGTGTGGTGGTGGATGTGGTGGCTGCTGCTTCCCCTCATGGCGGTGGTGTCCCTGATCAGCATCTTCGACGCCGCCGCGGGCAACGAGGTCGGCGTCGCCCGTGCGCCGCGCCGCATCCGGTGGCGTGCGAACGGGCAGGTCCCGCTGGAGTTCCGCTCCAAGGACGACAAGCTGCACCTCCACGCGCCCGGCGTCGACTGGCGGCTCGCGGCCGCGTTGCTCGCCCTCGTACGCAGCTTCAAGGTCGGCGCGTGGGACTCCACGAAGAAGTAGTCCCCCCGTTACAGGGATCTCTCACCTCCCCGTACGGGGCAGGTCCCCCTCCTGCCCGCCTCCCTCCTGTCCGCCTCCCGCCTGTCCGCCTCCCGCCCGTGCGCCACGGTGGATGAGGCAGGAGGCGACGACCACGAGCGGCCACAGGGACTGGAAGGACGTCACCACGCGTTCGGCGACACCGTCGGCACCGCCGCGATGCATCTCGAACATGAACCAGGCCGCTCCCGCGCCCATCGACGCGGTCGCCGCGAGACAGGGAGCAGGCCGCAGCCCCCACGGTGCCGCTCCGCTGCGATCGGCGGCAAGAACCGGCCAGACCGCCAGGAGCACGAAGCCGACCGCGGCGGCTGAACCATGGCGCAGGGAACCTCCACTGCTCGGTGCCGGAACCAGGGCCACCACCAACGCCGCCACACCGCCACCGCCCAGCGCCAGGCGTCCCGCGAGCGTGGCCGCACGCAGCCCGCAGGCCGTCAGCAGGTGACAGACACCCACGGCGAACAGCGCCCCGGTCATCGGCCAGAATCCCGGCGCCCCATAGGCCGCAAGCACGCTGATCGTCTGAGCAGCAGGGTCGTAGTCGGGCCCTTCGAGAAGCGCCGCGATCGTCCAGCCGCCGATCAGCAGGACGGGCGCGCACCCCGACGAAATCAAGGCCCACCAGGGCACACGTCGCACGGTTTCACCGTAGAACGCCCGGTACTGCGTGCGACGGCGCCGCGCCCACCGTACGGGTGGCGCAGGGTGATGTTGAGTCACATCATCGGTGCGGATGTCTCGTTGGGGGCATCACGCGCGTGGCTGCCCCTGTCGCGGGCGAGGGCAGAGCCATGATCACCAGCATGAGGAACTCCCTGCTGCGCCGCGCGTGCACCGCCGCCGCCCTGCTCCTGACGACGACACTGATCCCCTCGGCCGCCGCAGCCACGCCCCAACCCGACTCCCCGGCAGGGAAGTCGGCCTCCGCCGCCCGTCTGCTCGGCGAAACGACCGTCCCGCACAAGATGGACTTCCGAGGCACCACAGTCGGCGGCCTGTCCGGTATCGACCGCGACAGCTGCACCGGCGGCTACGTGTTCATCAGCGACGACCGCTCGTACCTGCAGCCCGCCCGCTTCTACACCGCCGAAATCGACGTCGACGAGGACGGCGTGCACTCCGTCGACTTCACGGACACGCACCCGTTCCGGCAGCCGGACGGATCCGTCCACCCCTCCCCGGCCGTCGACGTGGCGGGCGCCGTCGACCCCGAGGAGATCCGCGTCGACCCGCGCACCTGCCGCTACTGGTGGGGCCAGGAAGGCAACCGTCCCAAGACCGCCGACGAGCCCGTCGTACAGCCGTCCCTGCAGTTCGCCTCCCGCAGCGGCGCCTACCGGGGCCAGTTGCCGCTCCCCCGCAACTACACGATCACACGCGACGAACAGGGGCCGCGCCGCAACCAGAGCATCGAGGCGTTCGCCTTCGGGCTGCGCGGCAGGATCGTGACCAGCGTGCTCGAAGGCCCGCTCATCCAGGACGGACCGGTACCCGACACCGAGCACGGCGCACTCGTCCGCCTGACCCGGCAGACCCGCACCGGCCGCGTCCTCGGCCAGTACGCCTACCCGATCGAGAAGATCTTCGCCGAGTCCGACCCCGACAGTCCCTGGGGCCCCGACACCGGCGTCCCCTCCATCCTCGCCTTCCCGGACGACCCGCGGCGCTTCCTCGTCCTGGAACGCACCTGGGTCGCCGGCTCCGGCTACAAGATCCGCCTCTTCGAGGCCACGACCCGCGGCGCCACGGACGTACGGGCCGTGCACTCGCTCGGCGACCACCCCGTCGTCCCCATGCGCAAGAAACTCCTCGCCGACTTCGACACCCTCGGCCTGTCCACCGTCGACAACACCGAAGGCATGACCTGGGGCCCCGAACTCGCCACCGGCGAACGCACCCTGATCCTGGTCAGCGACGACAACTTCGCCCCCGAAGCGGTCACCCAGATCGCGGCCCTCGCGGTGCGCTGAACGACGAGGCCTCCGGGCTGTGTTGACGCGCGACCGTCGGCCCGGACCGCCAAAGCGGTCCCGGCCGACAGACCTGAAGCCGGAGGAAGCAGAGCCTAGTTCCCCAGACGAACCGGCATCAGGATCGAGAACGTGTCCTCGGTGTCGGGCCGGCGGATCGCGAGGGGCGCGGTGGCGGCGCCGAGCTCCAGGATCAGCTGGTCCCGGGATGCGGCGGCCAGCGCGTGCAGCAGGTAGTCGCGGTTGACGGCGACTTGGTCCGGATCGTCGTCATCGTCCCCGCAGATGGTCACCGTGTCGTCGGCCGTCACCTTGAGCACGCTGAGGTCACAGGACACCTCGCCCGGCTTGCACACCTCGCTTGCGCGGATCGGGCCGGTTTTCAGTGCGTCCTGAAAGGCCGGGACATCGACGAGGGCACGGCGCCCGGCCGGCAGGCGGACGAGGCGACGATAGTCGGGGAAGTCGTGGTCGAGACACTGACCGGCCGCCTGCCGGCCCGCGATCTCCAGGGTCACGCGGTCACCGTCCACAACGAGTTCGGCCGCTGCTTGCTCGTTCTCCGCGTTCTCCTCGCTCTCCTCCTCCATGCCGCCGAGCAAGGCCCGCATCGCGTCGGCGAGCGGAACGGGTACGACGGCCTGCACCCGGGTCCCTCCGTACCCGCAGGTACCCGCTCGCGCGACGGCCATCCGGTACCGGTCGGTAGCCACAACCTGGAGTGCCTCGCCCTCGATGTCGAACAGGACGCCCCCGAGCATCGGCAGCTCCGGATCAGCACCGGCGGCGAAACGTACCGCGTCCAGCGCTGCGGCGAGGTCGGGGGCGAAGACAGTCAGTCGGACGGCAGTGGTGCTCGGCAAAGCCATGGGATTCTCCTTGCGTTCAAGTAGCTCTTGGACCGTGGAGAACTCGCTACGGGCGTCGGCCAGACCACGTTCAAGCCGACGCAGATGCGTCTGAAGCAGTCGCCGCACCAGATCGGTGTTCGCACTCGACCAGCCCGCCAGGACCAGCCGGATATCCGCCAACGGCAGTCCGGCTCGACGCAGCCGGGCCAGCAACCGGGCCTCCTCGACTTGCTCAGGCCTGTACCAGCGGTAGCCGCTCACCGGATCCACCCAGGCAGGAACCAGCACGCCCGCACGGTCATAGAACCGCAGGGCACTCACGCCGAGCCCACTGTCCCGGGCCACCTCACCAATGCTGCGCATCTCGCTCGCCACACCCAGAACCCTGGGCCCTCCACCAGGTCGAGGGTCAAGCTGCGAAGACGGTGGACCGAAGGACGGGTCGGTTCGTGGCGGTGGGGCGATGTCAGACCGTATGGACATGATGCTCACCATGACTGACGACCTGATCGGCACGCAGACTCCGCTATGCAGGATCCTGAACCCGGAGGAAGCGGTCGCCGCGCTGGAGCGTGCCGTGCCGGGACTGGACGACCACCGGAGGCCGCAGCCTGCCGTGCTCGACTGGGAGTCGCTTGAAGGGGAGCAGGGCCTGGGAACAGAGCTACCGGCCGACTACAAACGCCTCGCCGAGTGGTACCCCACCTTCGCCCTCGGCGACTTTCTGCTGGTGGGGCTTCCAGAGCCGGGCGAGGAGCAGTCGTGGCTGCGCGGCACACGCAGTGAGCTGACCGGGGTCGTCCAGGACTGCTGGGAGAGGGAAGCGACGGTTGGTCTCCCTCCGCACCCGGCGGCGGGGGGTCTGCTGCCGTGGGCGGGGTCGAACGAGGGCGACGGATTCCTGTGGACCACGGCAGGGGACGGACCCTGGCAGTGGCCGGTCACCATCGCCTCGCGCAACGGCGGCTGGTGGCACTACGAGGCCGGCGCCGTCCAGTTCCTCACCGACTACTGTGCCGGCACGCTGGAACCCTGGGGCCTGCCTCCGATTCATCCGGAGGTCACCCCGTGCTGACAGCGGCACCGGTGTCTCGTTATGACTGTGGTGGAGCCGTTGGTGTGACAACTCTTCCATGGTGGCGACGCCAGCGCATTTGACCAGAAGGAACGCTCGGTGCCGCCCGTCAGGCCAGTCCTCGGAAAGATCTGCAGGAGCAGGACTTCAGGGTCACCACAGTCGCGGATCCGGCCACCCTGCCGGTCCGCCGACTGACGGACTCGGCAGGGCACGGCATCGCCTGCTGCGTGGGCGGGATGGAGCGCGCGTGCCGCTGATATCGGAATGCGCACAGGCGCGGGAGAGTGCCACAGTCGACGGCGTGACCTTGATGAACGTGCGCGTCGACTTCGCCCGAACCGGCCGGATCGGGCCGCCTCACTGCGGTCTGCGCCGTCTTCTGCCTGCCCGGCTGGGATCACCGGGTCCGGCACCGCGATCGGCACCACCTCGACGTGATGCACAAGCAGGCCGCTTGATCAGGCATGCCGCGAACCCCCCATGGGCACGCACCCCCGCTCGACATGGCGGGGGATACGTCGAGTCCTCAGTCGTCGAACTCGAAGCCGGAAGCCTTCGCGCGGGCAATGATGTCGCGGACTGCCTCGGGACTTGTGATGAGAGCCTCCATGGCGGCTTTGAGTTGTGTGAGGTCGCTTGAGCTACCGAGTGCGCAGAACATGCCGCTCTCGCTGTCGAATTCAAGTCGCTCGGCAATCTCTGGCCAGACGAACTGGACGAGTCCTTCCCAGAAGTACCCGTTCGGCTCGTGACCGGCGGCCACTACCGCGGCATCCGCGACCTGGCCACCGGCAGTCAACGTAAGCGAGTACTCGCCGTCGAAGTCACGCAGATTCATGGTCATGGCGGGACTCTCCCACCCGGCGTGGAGGAGCTGTTCGGCGGGCAGCGTCTTCGACGTAGATCGGTGCCGGTGACCAGCCTGACGGCAGGTCTCGCCCCAGCTCGCCCGTGATACGGCGTGGATACCGGCTGTGCCACCACCGGCCGTTCCTCGTGAACGGCGAGCCGTCGGCCCGCAGTACTGGCAACGTGGCCGCGATGAACCGCCGGTCCCAATCGGTCAGGAACAGGTGGCGCAGCTCGCGCACGCGTGGTTTCAGAAGCGGCCAGGCCGCATGCAGCCAGTCCCGTGGGACAAGCTCGTCGTGGTACTCCCAGATCCACTCCGTGTCGAAGCTGCCTTCGAGCTCGATGACCGTCAGGCGCCATCTGCTCAGAGCCTCGTTGAGTGTGCACCTGCCGTAGGTCCCGGAAAGACTCTCGGTCGCTCCGAGCACGGACGCGTAGTCCTCAGCGGTCAGCCCTGGGCCCTCCGCCTCGTCGCCCCCTACCTCGTCGCTCCCTCCATCGCCACTCCTCACACGAGCACCGTAGCGCCGAGTCGGAGACATCGCGACGGACCAGAACGGCGAAGGCGCACCTCCCCTCATGGCCATCACGGAACGACCGACCGATACCGCACAGGAGAAGGGCCCGAGTCGTGTCGGTGGCAGGCCTTCGTCGCCGAGCGGATGACGAGGATCGAACTCGCGCTCTCAGCTTGGGAAGCTCAGGCGAACTAGGGGCTGTTGGGTCCCTGACCTGCGGCAGAGCCCGTTCGAGCTCTATCGTCACGCTCATCGGCGTCCTCTTGTTCCCCGTGGTTCCCCGCTCAACCTGGCACGTTTCTGGCACAGGGGGTCAGCGTCGGGGCGCGGAGGGGGAAACGCCTCCTCGTACCCCCACTCGTACTTGCAGTCGAGGCACACCAGGTGTGTGGGGCACGACTCCGTTTCGCTATGCGCGAGCCGCCATAGCTCGTGATCGTCAGACGTCTGTGGTTCGAAGACTGTCAGACCTCGGTCTATGCCCGCGCCGCAGTTCGGGCAAGGAGTTGGCGGACTGGTGCGAGGCCTCATTCTTCCCCCTCGGATTTGAGGCTCCTCCTCGGCTCTACGAGCTTGGCGCACGCTATCGCAAGGTCGGTGTAGCGGCTTTGGGCTGAAGCTGCTTTGGGGCGGGTGATCACGGCCCCTTACGCTGACCCGAGAATCGGGCAGGCTCGTGGACCTCCCACAGCGGGTGTCGCCCACCTGATGCCCGCACACGTGAGCGTGCCGAGCAGGCGCCGCGCCGCAACCAGAGCATCGAGGCGTTCACCTTCGGGCTGCGCGGCAGGATCGTCACCAGCGTGCTCGAAGGCCCGCTCGTCCAGCACGGCCCGGTGCCCGACACCGAGCACGGCGCACTCGTCCGCCTGACCCGGCAGACCCGCACCGGCCGCGCCCTCGGCCAGTACGCCTACCCGATCGAGAAGATCTTCACCAAGTCGCCGAAGCGGTCACCCAGATCGCGGCCCTCGCGGTGCGCTGAACGACTACTGGGCCCGGACCGGGGCCGGGCTCACCTCGCTCACCTCTCCCCACCCTCAGCCTGCCCCCCCAGCCACCCAAGCCACCCCCGCCACCCCAGCCACCAGCCGAAGCGCCCGGCTGCTAGCGTCCGGCGGCATGTGGGCTCAGGAGATCGTCGCCGGCCGACCGGCCTGGCGTCATGTCCCCTCCGGTGTGGTCTTCCGGGCTGTTCCGGGCGGGACGTTCCGGATGGGGCTGTCCGACGCCGAACTGGACGCTGTTCGTGCCATCGAACGGGCCGACGGCGCCGCCGACAGCCTCGAAACGTTCTACGCCGAGGCGGCGCAGGCCCGTCCGGTGCGCGAAGTGCGGGTCGAGCCGTTCCTCATCGCCCGGCATCCGCTGACAGTGGCTCAGGCACGGCACTGGCTGCCCGAGTACGAGGACAGCTTCGCCGCGGCGGACGGCAACACGGCCCGCTTCGAAGGTGACTTGGACGACCTGCTCGACGCAATGCCCTTCCGGCTGCCCAGCGAAGCGGAGTGGGAGTACGCGGCCAGGGCGGGCACGACCACGCTCACCTTCCGCGGTGACGGGCAGCCGGACGAGGACGACATACTCGCCGACTTCACCGACGACGCACGCGTCGCCGCCGCCGAGAACGCCTTCGGACTGGCCGCCATGGGCTCGGCGAACGAGATCTGCGCCGACGTGTGGATCCCCCACTTCAACGACGCCCCGCTCGACGCACGCCCCCGCACCGGGGACGGCCCACGGGTGGCGCGTGGCGGCGCGGGCGACCTGTCCCCCTGGCAGGGCTGCGACGAGTGGCTCCTCCTGCTCTCGGCCACCCGGTACGAGTCCCACGACTTCACCTCGGTCCGCCCGGCCGCACCCGTACCGGTACCAACACCCAAACCCACACCCACACCCACACCCACACCCACACCCACCGGCGGCATGCCCGACCTCGGTGACCGGACACCGCACTCCGCAGGCAGCGCCAGCGCAGAGCCCCTCCCCCGTGCCACCCGGCGACTGCACAAACCACCCCGCCGGTGATCAAGCCACCCCCGCAACACCTCAGAACCCGGCCCCATGCACCGTCGCCGACCTGCGGACCCGCAAACCCGTGTGCGCCAGACGAATTGAGCACCCGTACTCAGGCCTGGTTGAGCAGCATCCCGGAACCCCGAAGCCTTCCGTTCCCCTTGAATCAAGGCATGGAGACCGCCACCGCCACCGCCACCGCCACCGCCACGATCACCGACGCACACACCGATGCGACCGACGACGACCAGACCCACACTGCACACAAGTCCGGCCACACCCCCGCTTCAGGAGCCGGCGCACGCTTCCTCGCAGGAATCGGATGGCCCCTGTGGGCACTCGCCTGGGTCGTCAGCCTCTCCGCAGTACTCGACAGCACACTTCACGGCGGCGGTGCGGTGTCCGATCCCCTGTTCCGCTCCGGCGCCTGGACGCTGAACCTCTCCCTCGCCGCCGGCCTGGTGGGCGGCTTCGCCGCACGTGAGGCTCCGCGCCTGGGCCGCACGATGGTCGGCCTCCAGTACGCGATGCTGTGCGCCGGCACGGGCATGCTCGTGGCCTCCGCCTGACGCTGCACGGCCCGGGCGGGCCGTCGGCGTGACCTTCCCTCGGCGGGTGCTCAGCGGGTTCCGTTGCGCTGCTTCGTGCAGGTGAGGCGGCCTTCCGGCCTCGGCTCAGGGCACGCGGAGGGCACGTCACCTCTCAAATCGGACTGGACAACAAACAAACCCCAGGCCACTGACCTGGGGTTTCATCATGGAGCGGGTGACGAGAATCGAACTCGCGCTCTCAGCTTGGGAAGCTGATGTTCTACCATTAAACTACACCCGCGCGGTACACGGTCGTTGACCGGTGCGCCGTCGTCACACTACCCCATCGAAGGCCCCCGGTGCAGAGACCCGGGGGCCTTCGGCTGTGAGGGGGTGCGTTGAAGGGGTGCGTCGGAGGCTGCCGAAGCGGGTGTGGGGCAGTGGAGTTGAGGCGTACCGTGAGCGTGCGGAGTGCCGCCTGGAGGGGCGTCCCTTTCATCCCGTAATGTGAGCTTTCGCCGTCTTCGACGTGGGGAAGGGAACCGAGGATTTGATGGAGCGCACTGTCGTCCGCTGTGCCGAGGGGCACGTGTTCAGCACCGTTTCGTTTCCGATGCAGCAGGCCGACCGGCTCGGTCCGGGGCGGCTGATCCGCTGTCCGCGCTGCGCCCGGCTCAGGCATGCGGTGCCGGTGGAGCCCGCCCAGCGGCACTGACCAGGTGCACTGACCAGGTGTACGGACGCAGCGCGCGGGTGGTGGCCGGAATTCGGCGGGCCCGCGCGCTCTGCGTATCCTCGGGACGTGCTTCTCTCAGACAAGGACATCCGGGCCGAGATCGACGCCGGCCGGGTACGGATCGATCCCTACGACGATTCCATGGTGCAGCCGTCGAGCATCGACGTGCGCCTCGACCGCTACTTCCGGGTGTTCGAGAACCACCGCTACCCGCACATCGACCCCGCCGTCGAGCAGGCCGATCTGACGCGGATGGTGGAGCCGGAGGGTGATGAGCCCTTCATCCTGCACCCCGGGGAGTTCGTGCTGGCTTCGACGTACGAGGTCGTCTCACTGCCCGACGATCTCGCGAGCCGCCTGGAGGGGAAGAGCTCGCTGGGCCGGCTCGGGCTTGTCACGCATTCGACGGCCGGTTTCATCGACCCGGGCTTCTCCGGGCACGTGACCCTCGAGCTGTCGAACCTCGCCACGCTGCCGATCAAGCTCTGGCCGGGCATGAAGATCGGCCAGCTGTGCATGTTCCGGCTGACCTCGCCGTCCCAGTTCCCGTACGGCAGCGAGCGCTACGGCTCCCGCTACCAGGGGCAGCGCGGCCCGACCGCCTCCCGCTCCTTCCTCAACTTCCACCGCACCCAGGTTTGAACAGGTCAGAGATCAGAGGGTCAGAGATCACCATGAGCAACGTACGAGAGAACCTGACCTACGAGCGCTTCGGCGCGGCCGTGCGCGAGCTCGCGCAGACCATCGCCGACGACGGCTACCAGCCGGACATCATCCTCAGCATCGCGCGCGGCGGTGTGTTCGTGGCGGGTGGCCTGGCCTACGCCCTGGACTGCAAGAACATCCACCTGGTCAACGTCGAGTTCTACACGGGTGTGGGCACGACGCTGGAGATGCCGGTCATGCTGGCACCCGTCCCCAACGCGATCGACTTCACCGACAAGAAGGTCCTGATCGCGGACGACGTCGCCGACACCGGCAAGACCCTCAAGCTCGTCCACGACTTCTGCCTCGACAAGGTCGCCGAGGTCCGCTCCGCCGTGATCTACGAGAAGTCACACTCGCTGGTGAAGTGCGAGTACGTGTGGAAGCGCACGGATGACTGGGTGAACTTCCCGTGGAGTGTCGAACCGCCGGTCGTGCGGCGTGCCGGGCAGGTGCTCGACGCCTGAGTGGCGCCGGTCTCCGGGGCCGCCGGGGCCGCCGGGGCCTGTGCGCCAGGCGCCCGTGCCCTACGCGCAGTTCTTCTCCGGCGGCCAGGCGTTCCACGGCCGCTACGCCACCATCTACTACGAGCCGGGCTCACACGGCTGCGTCAACCTCTCGTACCGCGATGCGCAGGGTCTGTGGAAGGTGCTGCGGAAGGGGACACCGTGGTGGTTCACGGGAAGAAGCCGCCTGCCGTGGAGTAGGCGCTTCGGGTCTGGGCGCGCTTCAGGCCGGAGCTCACTTCAGGTCTGGGCTCGCTTCAAGCCGGGGTTCACTTCGCGTCGAAGTGAACCCCGTCCGATGTCGCCGTGCCCGCCGTCTTGCCCGGGGCCGTCTGATAGGCCCAGTACAGGTTGGTGTGGGCGATGACCTGGGCCGGGGGCGGGGCTCCCCAGGCGGTCTTGTCGTTGGTGGTGTGGGCGTCGGTGATCAGGGTGGTGTCGTAGCCGCGGGCGAACGCGCCGTGGAGGGTCGAGCGGATGCAGGCGTCCGTCTCCGCTCCGGAGACGAGCAGGTGGCCGATGCCCAGCTCCGCGAGGGCCGTTTCGAGGGTGGTGCCCTCGAAGGCGTCTCCGTGGTGCTTCTCGATGAGCGGCTCCGTGGGGTCCGGTTTCAGTTGCGGGACGAGCTGCCAGTCCTCGCTGCCGTGGACGAGGCCGTCGTCGGAGTGCTGGATCCAGACGACGGGGGTCTGTTCGCGGCGGGCCCGCTCGACGAGGCCGGCGATACGGGCGACGACCGCATCGCGCTCGTGGGCGTCCGTGACGACGCCGTGCTGTACGTCCACCACCAGGAGTGCGGTGTGCGGGCGGTTTTCCAGGGTGGTCATGTGCGGCTCCTCGTGCCCGGCCGGGGCTGCATGGTCCCTGGCGGGATGGCATGGTCCCGGTGCGCCTGGCCCCGGGCGTCACTGAGATGACGTGGACCACGTTAGAGCGAGGCACTGACATTTAGCTTTGCCCGTAGCTCTCCGGGATCTTCGGGGGCTGCGTAG
>NZ_JBLMKT010000077.1:0-98302 GCF_047779955.1 Streptomyces lothianensis
CGCAGGCGCGGCGGCGGGCGCCGCCTGGGCCACCGGCGCGGGCGGCGGGGTCTGCACGGGCGCGGGAGCCGCCGCCCGCTGGGTGATGTCGTCCGCGACCGCCCGCGGCAGCCAGTCCTCCGGACGGCGCAGTACCGTCTCCGCGTTCGCCGCCTGGCACAGCGAGATGACCTCCATGACGGAGGGCCGTTCCGCCGGGTCCTTGGCCAGGCAGCGCGTCACCAACTCCCGCAGTTCCTCGGGCAGTCCGGTGAGGTCCGGCCGCTCGTGCACGATCCGGTACAGCACCCCGTGCGAGGTGCCCTCGCCGAAGGCGGGTTTGCCGATCGCGGCGTACGCGGCGACCTGGCCGAGCGCGAAGACGTCCGTGGCCGGGGTGCACGGCCGCCCCGCCGCCTGCTCGGGCGCCATGAACGAGGGCGTGCCGATGGTGACACCGCTGCCGGTGAGCGAGGTGGCGTCGGCGGCCCGGGCGATACCGAAGTCGATGACGCGCGGCCCGTCGGCGGCCAGCAGCACATTGGACGGCTTGAGGTCGCGGTGCACGATGCCCGCGCCGTGGATCACATGGAGCGCCTCGGCGATCCCGGCCACCAGCAGCAGCACGGTCTCGGACGGGAGCCTTCCGTGCTCGATGACGGCGGCCGAGAGCGCGGGACCGGGGACATACGCCGTGGCCAGCCACGGGTTGTCGCCCTCGGCGTCACTGTCGATCACCGGCGCGGTGTAGAGGCCCTGGACGCGCTGGGCCGACTGCACTTCCTGGCGGAATCGCCTGCGGAACTCCGCGTCCTCGCTCAGCTCGGGCCGGATCACCTTGATGGCGACCGGCCGGCCACCCGGCGTATAGGACAGATAGACCTTGCCCATGCCGCCCGCGCCGAGCCTGGCGCTGATCCGGTAGCCCGCGACGGCCCGTGGGTCGTCGCCCTCCAGCGGCTTGAAGACGCCCTCGCCCTGCCTGCTCATCAATTCCCGTTCCCCACCGTGCACTTGCTCTGCCCGCGACCACGCGAACCCTATCCGAACGGGCCGGTACAGGAGCCATGCTGTATGTCATGGGTATGGCACATACACGTAACAACGCCCCGGTCGTGGGCCTGCTGCTCGCGGCGGGCGGCGGGCGGCGCCTGGGCGGCCGCCCCAAGGCCCTGCTGACGCATCGCGGCCGGCCGCTGGTGGAGCACGCGGTGGTGGCGCTGCGGGCGGGCGGCGTGCAGCGGGTGCATGTGGTGCTCGGCGCCCGGGCGGATGCGGTACGGGAGCGGGCGGAGCTCGGCGACTGCGTGCTCGTGGAGAACCCGGACTGGGCCGACGGCATGGGCTCCTCGCTCCGGGCCGGGCTCGCCTCCGTCACCGGGTCGGACGCACGGGCCGTACTCGTCTGTCTGGTGGACCAGCCCGGGATCGGCGCCGAGGCGGTGGGCCGGGTGCTCGCCGCCTACGCCGGCGAGCAGTCGCTGGTGTCGGCCGCGTACGACGGCGTACGCGGGCATCCGGCGCTCTTCGGCCGCGCACACTGGGCGGGGATCGCGCAGAGCGCGACGGGTGACCGGGGCGCACGGTTGTATCTGAGGGAGCACGCCCGCGCGATCACGCTGGTCGAGTGCGGTGATGTGGCACAGCCGTACGACATCGACACCGAGGCGGATCTGGCGCACCTTCAACCCTGAGCCTCGCCCCTGGCACCGTGCCTTCAGGGCCCGAGCCTCACCCCCGCAGGGCCCTGAACCCTCCCCCTCGGACCCCGAACCGCCCGCACCGGACCGGCCTGGGCTGCCGTCGCGCGCCCGCGGGCGGAAACTCGAAGTGACCGCTCTGGCACTCAGCGCCATGATCGCTCGACTCGGAGAATCTCGACATCAACACACCTTGAACTTCCACCATGAGGAAACTACTATCCACTGGTCAGAAGCGCCCCGCCCCGACATCCGGCGGCCGGCGGCCCAGGACCATCACCAGGACCTGACGGCACTCAGTGCCGCGCACGGCTCCCCCGCTGAAGGAAGTGACAGCTCATGTCCGCACCAGCGCCGTCCCCGCTGGCCATCGTCGACGCCGAGCCCCTGCCCCGGCAGGAAGAGGTCCTCACGGATGCGGCCCTCGCCTTTGTGGCCGAGCTGCACCGCCTGTTCACGCCCCGGCGTGACGAGCTCCTCGCCCGCCGCGCCGAGCGCCGCGCCGAGATCGCCCGCACCTCCACCCTCGACTTCCTCCCCGAGACCGCCCACATCCGCGAGGACGACTCCTGGAAGGTCGCACCGGCCCCCGCCGCGCTGAACGACCGCCGGGTCGAGATCACCGGCCCGACCGACCGCAAGATGACCATCAACGCGCTGAACTCGGGCGCGCGGGTCTGGCTCGCCGACTTCGAAGACGCCTCGGCGCCCACCTGGGAGAACGTGGTCCTCGGCCAGGTCAACCTGATGGACGCGTACAACCGCACCATCGACTTCACCGACCCGAAGTCCGGCAAGTCCTACGCGCTCAACGACGCCGACCGGCTCGCCACCGTCGTGATGCGTCCGCGCGGCTGGCACCTCGACGAGCGTCACCTGGTGGACGGCTCGGGCAAGCCCGTCCCCGGCGCCCTGGTCGACTTCGGCCTGTACTTCTTCCACAACGCCAAGCGCCTCATCGAGCTCGGCAAGGGCCCGTACTTCTACCTGCCGAAGACGGAATCGCACCTGGAGGCCCGCCTCTGGAACGAGATCTTCGTCTTCGCCCAGGACTACGTCGGCATCCCGCAGGGCACCGTCCGCGCCACCGTCCTCATCGAGACGATCACGGCCGCGTACGAGATGGAGGAGATCCTCTACGAGCTGCGCGACCACGCCGCCGGTCTCAACGCGGGCCGCTGGGACTACCTCTTCTCCATCGTCAAGAACTTCCGTGACGGCGGCGAGAAGTTCGTCCTGCCGGACCGCAACGCGGTGACGATGACCGCGCCGTTCATGCGCGCGTACACCGAGCTGCTCGTGCGCACCTGCCACAAGCGCGGCGCGCACGCCATCGGCGGCATGGCGGCCTTCATCCCCTCGCGCCGGGACGCCGAGGTCAACAAGCTCGCCTTCGAGAAGGTCCGCGCCGACAAGGACCGCGAGGCGGGCGACGGCTTCGACGGCTCGTGGGTGGCGCACCCCGACCTGGTCCCGATCGCCATGGAGTCCTTCGACAAGGTCCTGGGCGAGAAGCCCAACCAGAAGGACCGCCTGCGCGAGGACGTCGCGGTGGCCTCCGGCGACCTCATCGCCATCGACTCGCTGGACGCGAAGCCCACGTACGCGGGTCTGCAGAACGCCGTGCAGGTCGGCATCCGCTACATCGAGGCCTGGCTGCGGGGCCTGGGCGCCGTCGCCATCTTCAACCTGATGGAGGACGCGGCCACCGCCGAGATCTCCCGCTCGCAGATCTGGCAGTGGATCAACGCCGGTGTCGTCTTCGAGAACGGCAAGACGGCGACGGCGGAACTGGCGCGCGAGGTCGCGGCCGAGGAGCTCGCCAAGATCAAGGCCGAGATCGGCGAGGAGGCCGTCGCCGCCGGGCACTGGCAGCAGGCCCACGACCTTCTGCTCCAGGTCTCCCTCGACGCGGACTACGCGGACTTCCTGACGCTGCCCGCGTACGAGCAGCTGAAGGGCTGAGCGCCACAGGGCACTGCCCCTGCCGCGAGGGCCCGGTCCACCCGGGCCCCCGCGGCACCTCCGGGCCGGGCACCCCAGCCCGGTCGGCGCTTGAGGACGAGCGCGTTCAGCGCGATCGGGGTCCAGGGGGCGAAGACCCCGGGGCGGCCCACCCACCCCCGGGGTAGCAGTCCATCCTCGGGGCGGGTGGCCCACCCCGCGGATGTCAGTCCACGTGCACCGACCAGTCCTGCCCAGCCGCAGGCTTCCCGTGCAGATCGGGCACCTGCTTGAGCCACGCGGGCCGCCCGGCCCGCGTGGCCGCGGCCCGCCGCGCATCCGCCGCCGCCAGCTCGTCGCGCGAGGGAAACACGCCCGGCAGCCAGGCCGCCGAACTCCTGGCGCGGGCCAGGAGATACGTCACGTACGCGTCCCGTACGGCAGCGGCATCCGCGAACCCGGGCTCGTCCCGGAGCCACGCGTCCGGGACGAGCCCGACCACCTCGCGCAGCAGCCCCTCGGTCACCAGCGGCGCAAGCTCCGCGTCCGCGCCGCGCACGTCGGGCGCGTACATCCCGAGCGCGTGGCGCCTGAAGTCGTATGCCTTCTCGGGCGCCGAACCGTCCCACCGGTGGTGGAAGACCAGCGCCGCGCCGTGATCGATGAGCCACAGCTTCGGCGGCGCGGTCCCGAACGTGGGCCACACCATGAGGTTCGAACTGTGCACGGTCCGGTCGACGTTGACGGTCAGCGCGTCCAGCCAGACGATCCGCCCGGCCTCGATCGGGTCGACCTCGAACTCCGCCGCGACCTCGGGCGTGAAGTCGACGGCACCCGGCAGGAAGTCCATGCCGAGGTTGACGCCGGGACTGGCGCGCAGCAGGTCCTGGATCTCCTGGTGCGGCTCGTCCGCGGCGATGGCGGGGTCGAACCGCGCGAGCACCAGTTCCGGGAAACGCAGCCCCAGCCGCCGCGCCAGCTCCCCCACCAGGATCTCGGCGACGAGCGCCTTCGCACCCTGCGCCGACCCGGTGAACTTGAGGACATACGTGCCCAGGTCGTCGGCCTCGACGACCCCGGGGAGCGAGCCTCCCTCACGCAGGGGCGTGACATAGCGGGTCGCCACAACTTCTCTCAGCACTGTCCCAGGCCACCCATCTCTTCAGCCTTAGCATCCACGGGCGACTTCTCCAGAGGTTGAAGGCACAAATCACAGGTCAACGGCACTGGGGAGAAGCTGGGGAGTTCTGGCCGGCGCGCCGGCCTCCCCGCTCCCCGGGCAGACCGTCGATCGCGCCGCGCCCGCTGCCACCAGCTTCCGGCCCGAAGTGAGCATCGTAACCGGGGGTGATCGCCGGAGAGGAGCGTACGGGCCACCGCGTCACGGCCACAAAGGACTCCCCGGCTTCCGACATGATCGAGGGGTGGGTATGCCGAAGCACGTGGGAACCGTCCTTCGGGGCCGCCGCCCACCGCCATGCCTTCGCCGCCACGCGAGGACGGCGTCGGTTTCAGGGCCAACGGGGTTCGGCCGCGCAGTGGCGCGGATACCCGCACGCGCGCGGCAGGCACGTACCGTGGGCGCAGGAGACGGTGGGGTCATCGGGAAACGGTGGTGACATGGGCGACGGGAACGCGGCGAGGCTGTCACGCGCGGTGTACGAGGAGGAACTGCTGCGGCTGCAGGCCGAGTTGGTGAAGCTCCAGGAGTGGGTACGGGCGAGGGGCGCACGTCTGGTCGTGGTCTTCGAAGGCCGGGACGCGGCAGGCAAGGGCGGCACCATCCAGCGGGTGACCCGTCATCTCAACCCGCGCGTGGCGCGGATCGCGGCGCTGCCCAAGCCGACGGAGCGTGAACGCACGCAGTGGTACTTCCAGCGCTACGTCGAGCACCTGCCGGCCGCCGGGGAGATCGTGCTGTTCGACCGCTCCTGGTACAACCGGGCCGGCGTGGAGCATGTGATGGGTTTCTGCACCAAGGAGGAGCACCGGCTCTTCCTGCGCCAGTGCCCGATCTTCGAGCGCATGCTCGTCGAGGACGGGATCCTGCTGCGCAAGTACTGGTTCTCCGTCAGCGACACCGAGCAGCAGGAACGGTTCCGCCGCCGACTGGAGGACCCGCTCAGGCGCTGGAAACTGTCGCCCATGGACCTGGAGTCGATCACCCGCTGGGAAGCCTACTCACGTGCCAAGGACGACATGATGGTGCACACCGACATCCCCGAGGCACCCTGGTACGTCGTGGAGAGCGACGACAAACGGCGGGCCCGCCTGAACATGATCACCCACCTGCTGGACTCCGTCCCCTACCACGATGTACCGCCACCGGTCATGGAACTCCCCGAGCGCCCGCCGTCAACCGGCTACCAGCGCCCACCTCGCGACCTGCAGACCTACGTCCCCGACCACACGGTGAACCTGTAGACCGATCACGGCCTTCACCAGCCCTGTGGTGCGACGCCGACCGGACAGGTCGAGCGGTGCGGCACGGAGTGCGGGCGACCCGACCGGGCCGCAGGCCGAAACAGTGGCCGGCTCGGCGCCGGGACGCGGGCACGCCCGCCGCGCGGGCACGCCCTTCGGCGAACCGGACCGCCGCGGCGCCGAAGGCGACCGCCCCTGGCACCCGCTTCGCTTCATGCCCAGCTCCCTCCCCGTACCGCCGCGTCAGTCGTGTGCGACGACGGCGACAGGGGCGGCGGCGTGGTGCAGGACAGCATGGGTTACGGATCCGATGTGAAAGCCGAGCGGGGAGTGGCGGATGCGTCGGCCCACCACAACCAGGGACGCGTCCCTGGAGCCCTCGATCAGCAGGAGCGAGGGGCTGGAGCAGTGGGACTCCGTGACGATCTCGACGTCCGGGTGCTTCCGCTGCCAGGGGCGGAGCACCTCGGCCATGGCGGCGGCGTCGCTCTGCGCCACCATCTCGGTGGCGGCAACCGCGGGCGCCACACCGTAGGCGTAGTAGGCGGGTGGATACCAGCCGTGTACCACCCGCAGTGGCACGCGGCGGAACGCAGCGGCGCGGAAGGCGAAGTCGATCAGTTCTTCGTTCGGGTGACCGATGTCCAGTCCGAGGAGGACCGGGCGGGCGAGGAGGACCGGGCGGGGATTCTTGGCCCCGGAGGTGGTGTCCGTCGGTTCCGTATCGGGCCGGTCGGTGGGCTGCACGGCGGCGCGCACCACAACGACGGGCCGGTCGGTGAGCGCCAGGGCGGACAGGCTGACGGAGCCGACCAGGAAGCCGCTGACCCGGCCCAGCCCGCGGGAACCGAGGACGAGCATGTCGGCGTCCTTCGCCGCGTCGGCCAGGGCCTGGGCGGGTGAACCGCCGACCTGTTCGATGGACACCTCGACTTCGGGGTGATGCTGCCGCAGACGTTCGGTGGCCTCGCGCAGGACCCGTTCGGTCCAGTGCCGGTGCGTCTCCGCGTCCAGGAGCGGGTCCTGCGCCATGCGTTCCGGCACCGATTCCCAGACCTGGACGAGCTTGACCGGCAGTCCGCGCAGCTTCGCCTCGCCGGCCGCCCAATCCGCCGCGGCGCGGCTCTCGAGCGATCCGTCAAGGCCCACGGTGATGGTCTTGGTCATGGTTCCTCCTCCTGAATCGGGAGACCCGATCCGCTGTCGTGTGCGGGGCTCTGCGCGGGTGGGGCCGCCGACGGCACCCCGGGCCCCTCGCGCCGTTCGGCACAGCGGCCCGGGGTGCCTGTGACGGTCAGCGCAGCCAGGTGTGGTCACGGACGACGGGCAGCCGCTCCCAGCGCCGGCCAAGACCCCAGGTGGCGCCGGCACCCGCGGCAGCCAGGGCGATCAGCACGACGGCGTAGATCACGTGGTAGTCGGCGAAGGGGTTCGTCGACCTGCTCACCGCACCGTCCGACAGATGCCTGGCCGGCGGCCACTCCGCGATCCACATCAGTGCCATCATCACTGTGCCCGCACCCGCGGCCGCTCGCAGCGCCACGCCGGCGACGAGGGCAACGCCGATGCCGAACAGGCCCAGCATGAACAGCCAGTCCGCCCAGGCAGCTCCGGCCCACGCGTGGAACGTCGACTCCATCGGCCCGGCGGCGACCGAGCTGAGGAATCCCTTCGTCGGCGAACCGCCGTCGATCCAGCCGTTGCCGGACGCGGTCGCGTATCCGAAACCGAAGGTCTTGTCCAGGAAGGCCCACAGGAAGACGAACCCGGTCAGGATCCGCAGCGAGGCGAGGGAGTACGCCTGTGCGCTGTTTGCGTCGACGTGTGCCGACGCGACGGAGGCGGGCTCGGCTCGGTGGCGGAAGCCCGGAAGGCGGAAGCCCGGCCCGCGGTGGGAGTGCTCGTGGACGGCCATGGTGTGGATTCCTCTCCGGAATGGGGCGGGTGCATCTTCGACGGCTGTCACTCTCGCCGGACGCGCGTCGTCACACCGGAGTCCGAAGGTCTTCCCGTGTGGGGCTGAACGTCCCTTTTCCCGCGGCTGGTCGGCGGCGCAGAAGGCAGGAGGCCGCTTGGTGTCGGACGGTGAGGTCCAGCCGCACCAGCGTGCCCGTCCTGCCGTGGACGATCCCGTGGGCCATGTCGAGAGCACCGATCGCCGCGAGCCACCGGTCCGCGGGGACGGCCGTCGGTGATGCCGCAGCCGTGGCCCGGTCGCCGGACCCGCGGCGCACGCCGAAGGCCCTGCCGTCCGCGCCGATGACTCGACGTCCGCGGTCCGCCCCGTGTGCGGCACGTGCCGAAGGTCCGCTTCCACTGGGCCGAACGTCCCGGCTCTCCGAGGCCTGACCGGACCCGCGCCGGAATCGGGCCGCCCCTCTTCGGTCATCCGTATGGCGACGGGCCCGCACGGCGGTGGATCCTGAGGACGCACCGCCCGGGACGACGGATGAGATGAGGCGATGGGACTGCACAGGGGTGGGTGGGCGAGGGCGTGGCACCGTCTGCACCGGCGCCGTCGGCCTTCCGTCAGCAGTACCGCACCGCCCGGCCGCCCGGCGCCCGCGGCCGGGCCGACGGCCGGCCCGGGGGCGGGTCGCGGCCGGCTGCGCGGGTGGCTGCGCGGCGACATCGCCGCCGGTGTCACCGTGGCCGCGTATCTGGTGCCGCAGGTGATGGCGTACGCGGGAGTGGCCGGCCTGCCGCCGGTCGCCGGGCTGTGGGCCATCCTGCCCGCCGTCGCCCTGTACGCCCTGCTCGGCTCCTCGCGGCTGCTCGCCGTCGGCCCGGAGTCCACCACCGCCCTGATGACGGCGACCGTGGTCGCACCGCTCGCCGCCGGGGACCCGGCCCGCTATGCCGCTCTCTCGGCCGCCCTGGCCGCGACAGTGGGCCTGCTGTGCCTGATCGCGTGGGTGATACGGCTCGGCTTCCTCGCCGATCTGCTGTCCCGACCGGTGCTGACCGGCTACCTCGCGGGAGTGGCACTGATCATGACCGCGGACCAGTTGCCGAAACTCACCGGGGCGGACTCGCCGGACCAGAGCGGCTTCTTCACCAAGGTCTGGTCCTTCCTGCGGCACACGCCGGACGCCGTCCCGGCCACCGTCGTCCTCTCCGCGGCCTCGATCGCCTTCCTGTTCGCGGTAGCCCGCTGGGCACGCGCCGTGCCGGGCCCACTGCTGGCCGTCGTGCTGAGCACCGCGGCCGTGACGTTGTTCGGCCTCGACGAGCGATACGGGGTCGGCGTGATCGGCGAGGTGCCCTCCGGTCTGCCCGGCCTGGCCCTGCCGGAACTGGGTGAGCTGCCCCGCCTGGTGCTGCCCGCGCTGGGCGTGCTGCTGGTGGCCTACTCCGACTTCATCCTCACCGCGCGGGCCTTCGCGGGCCGCGGCGTCGAGGGACCTCAGCTGCGGACCAACCGGGAGTTCCTCGCCCTGGGCGCGGCGAATCTCGGCGCGTCCGCCGTGCACGGCTTCCCGGTGAGCAGCAGCGCGAGCCGCACCGCCCTCGCCTCCCTCACCGGCGCGCGCAGCCAGGCGTACTCGCTGGTGGCAGGGGGCGCGGTACTGGCCGTGCTGCTCTTCCTGAGTCCTTTGCTCAGTCGCACGCCCTCCGCGGTCCTCGGTGCCATCGTCATCTACGCGGCCGTGCGCATGGTCGACTTCGCGGGCTTCCGTCAGCTGGCGTCCTTCCGCCGCCAAGAGCTGCTGCTCGCAATCGCCTGCCTGCTCGGCGTGCTCGCCCTGGACGTGCTGTACGGGGTGCTGGTCGCCGTCGGCCTGTCCGTGGCCGAACTGCTGGCCCGGGTGGCCCGGCCGCACGACGCGGTGCAGGGAGTCGTGCCGGGGGTCGCGGGGATGCACGACATCGACGACTATCCGCAGGCCCGCACCATCCCGGGACTGCTCGTCTACCGGTACGACTCCCCGCTGTTCTTCGCCAACGCGGAGGACTTCCGCCGCCGGGCACTGGCCTCGGTCGCCGAGGCGGAGACGCGCGGTGAGGCGGTGCGGTGGTTCCTGCTGAACATGGAAGCCAACGTCGAGGTCGACATCACCGCCCTGGACGCGCTCGACGGCCTGCGACGCGAACTCGGCGAGCGCGGCGTCGTCCTGGCCCTGGCCCGGGTCAAGCAGGACCTCCTGCAAGAGCTGCGGGCATACGGTCTGGTGGACTCGGTCGGCGCCGACCATATCTACCCCACCCTGCCGACGGCCGTCGCGGACTACGACCGGTGGGTGCGGGGGCAAACCGGGCCGTCGTCATGACCGGCACCGGGAACACCCGCGATGACCCGTTTCAGCCGATGACCCGTTCCAGCGAGGGCAGCAGGGCATCCAGGTCCGGGTCCTGTCCGGTGCGGAAGGCGACCACCGGGTGCCGCCGTCGGGGCCGGCCGGTGCCGGGAATGGCACCCGACTCGCCGCGAGGGGCAGCAGTCGGCCCTTGTCTCCCTCGACGACTCCGGGCACGGACCCCTGTATGCGGCGGGTTCAGACAGTGGGTGGCGGTGCCTTGTCGGAGGCACCCGGCAACGGTCGCCCTGGGCGATCTCAGCCGCCGAGCGCCTTTGCCGGCGCCCCCTCGCCGCTGACCTGGACCTTCCCGGCGCGCACCGCCGCCAGGAGGCTCAGCTCGCCGCGCGCCAGCGCGTCACCAACCGTGCCCGCCAGGGTGAGCCGGGCATCGGGTCCGTCCGGGCCGGGCCAGGGTCCGTCCCCGTAGACGGGCTCGCCCGCCTCGACCCGTACATGGAACATCCCTTCATCGAGCCGGACCTCCACCCCGCCCGCCTCCCCGAGCCGGGACAGCTCCCGCAGCAGCGGCAGCGCGAGCCAGTGCGCCCGTACCGCGTCCGTCGGCCGCCGCTCGCCCAGCTCGGGGCCGCCCCATTCGCCCAGGGCCTGGAGGACCGGTAGCAGGTCCTGGCCGCGCGGGGTGAGCTCGTACACGTACGAGGAGGAAGGCGCCGGCAGCTTGCGGCGGACCGCGAGGCCGCCCTGCTCCATGTCCTTGAGCCGGGTGGCCAGCATGTCCGTGCTGACGCCCGGCAGATCGGCGTGCAGATCGGTGTAGCGGCGCGGCCCCGCGAGGAGCTCACGGACGATCAGGAGCGTC
Source organism: Streptomyces lothianensis (assembly GCF_047779955.1). Lineage (NCBI taxonomy): Bacteria > Bacillati > Actinomycetota > Actinomycetes > Kitasatosporales > Streptomycetaceae > Streptomyces > Streptomyces lothianensis. The sequence continues at coordinate 11,169 of NZ_JBLMKT010000077.1, forward strand.
CAGCGGTCCCCGACTGCGTCCAGGCAGCGGGCGACGGCGCAGTACTGGTCATAGCTTCGACGGCGTGACGAGGGCCTGCTCATGAGCCACAGCATACGTAAGTTGTTGGACTTTCCAAGCACGAACTTGGTAAAACCAAGTGACACCTGAGTCCCTGGAGGCACGCACATGGAGTTCCGGCAGTCGAGCAAGCTCAGCGAGGTCTGCTACGAGATCCGCGGCCCGGTCATCGAGCACGCCAACGCGCTGGAGGAGGCAGGCCACAGCGTGCTGCGCCTGAACACCGGAAACCCGGCGCTCTTCGGTTTCGAGGCGCCCGAGGAGATCGTCCAGGACATGATCCGGATGCTCCCGCAGGCCCACGGCTACACGGATTCCCGCGGCATCCTCTCGGCCCGCCGCGCGGTCGCCCAGCGCTACCAGAACCTGGGCCTCGACGTAGACGTCGACGACATCTTCCTCGGCAACGGCGTCTCCGAGCTTGTCTCGATGGCGGTGCAGGCACTGATCGAGGGCGGCGACGAGATCCTGGTCCCCGCGCCCGACTTCCCGCTCTGGACGGCCGTCACCACGCTCTCCGGTGGCAAGGCGGTGCACTACCTGTGCGACGAGCAGTCGGACTGGTACCCGGACCTCGCCGACATGGAGGCGAAGATCACCGACCGCACCAGGGCCATGGTGATCATCAACCCCAACAACCCCACCGGCGCGGTGTATCCGAAGGAGGTCGTCGAGGGCATGCTGGATCTCGCCCGCCGGCACGGCCTGCTCGTCCTCGCCGACGAGATCTACGACCAGATCCTCTACGACGAGGCCGTGCACCACTCGGCCGCGGCCCTCGCGCCCGATCTGGTCGTCCTGACCTTCTGCGGCCTCTCCAAGACGTACCGCGTGGCGGGCTTCCGCTCCGGCTGGCTGGTGGTCACCGGCCCGAAGCAGCACGCGAAGGACTACCTGGAGGGCCTGACCATGCTGGCCTCCATGCGCCTGTGCCCCAACGCGCCCGCGCAGTACGCGATCCAGGCCGCGCTCGGCGGCCGCCAGTCCATCCACGAACTCACCGCGCCGGGCGGCCGGCTGCTCGAACAGCGCGACATGGCCTGGGAGAGGCTCAACGAGATCCCGGGCGTGAGCTGTGTGAAACCGAAGGGCGCGCTGTACGCGTTCCCGCGCATCGATCCGAAGGTGCACCCGATCGCGGACGACGAACGCTTCGTCCTCGATCTGCTGCTGCGCGAGAAGATCCAGGTGGTCCAGGGCACGGGCTTCAACTGGCCCCGCCCCGACCACTTCCGCATCCTCACCCTCCCGTACGCCGATGATCTGGACGCGGCGATCAGCCGTATCGGGCGCTTCCTGAGCGGGTACCGGCAGTGAGCTGCCGGAGCTGCCGGAGCTGCCATTGCTGCCATTGCTGCCAGGTGAACTGCCGGAGCTGCCACAGGTATTGACCACCTTATTGGTCTGGACCAAGCTGTGCGCCATTCCCCCCCCTCCCCGGGATCCTGGAGGCAGTTGTGGAACGGCACAGACCCCTGGCCGCCGCTCTGGCGACCGTACTCATCGCGTGCGGCCTGCTCGCGAGCGCCACGAGCACGACGAGTGCCACAAGCACGACGAACGTCACGAGCGCCACGGCCGCCGTTGCGGCCGAGTCCGAACTCGCGCGCAACGGCGGCTTCGAGGCCGGGCTGACCGACTGGACCTGCAGCGCGGGCAGCGGAGCCGCCATCTCCTCGCCGGTGCACAGCGGCAGCAAGGCCTTGGAGGCGACCCCGTCCGGCGGCGACAACGCCAGGTGCTCGCAGACCATCACCGTGCAGCCCGACGCCGACTACACGCTCAGCGGCTGGGTGCGCGGCAGCTACGTCTACCTGGGGGCATCCGGCACGGGCACCACCGATGTCTCCACCTGGACCCCGTCCGCCCCCGACTGGCAGCGGCTGACCACCTCCTTCCGCACCGGCGCCGCCACCACGTCCGTCACCGTCTACACCCACGGCTGGTACGGAACCCCGGCCTACCAGGCCGATGACCTCTCGCTCCTCGGGCCGGGCGGCGACCCGGTCGAGATCCCCGCGGCACCGACCGGCCTCACGGCGGGCACCCCCACCAGCACGAGCATCCCGCTCTCGTGGTCCGAGGTCCCCGGCGCGAGCCGCTACACCGTGTACGCGAACGGCACCGAGAAGCTGACGGTGAGCGGCACTTCGGCGACCGTGGCCGGACTCAGTCCGGCCACGGACTACACCTTCGAGGTCACGGCGGGCAACAGCGCCGGCGACTCCCCCAGGTCCGCGCCCGTCACGGCGAGGACCGCCGACGCCGGCGGCGGCGAACCCGGCGGCGATCTCCCCGCCCACGCCCTCGTCGGCTACCTCCACGCGAGCTTCGCCAACGGATCCGGCCATACGCGCATGGCCGACGTGCCCGAGTCCTGGGACGTGATCAACCTGGCCTTCGGCGAGCCGACCTCGGTCACCTCCGGCGACATCCGCTTCGCGCTCTGCCCGCGGAGCGAATGCCCGGACGTGGAGACGGAAGCCGAATTCAAGGCGGCGATCGCGGCGAAGCAGGCCGCGGGCAAGAAGGTCCTGATCTCGATCGGCGGACAGAACGGCCAGGTGCGGCTCACCACGACCGCGGCACGGGACGCCTTCGTCTCCTCGGTCTCGGACATCATCGACACCTACGGTCTCGACGGCCTCGACATCGACTTCGAGGGACACTCGCTCTCCCTCCAGGACGGCGACACCGACTTCCGCCGTCCCACGAGCCCCGTGATCGTCCACCTGATCCAGGCGATCAAGACGCTCAAGACGAAGTACGGCCCGGAGTTCGTGCTCACCATGGCGCCGGAGACGTTCTTCGTGCAGCTCGGCTACCAGTACTACGGTTCGGGGCCCTGGGGCGGCCAGGACCCGCGGGCGGGCGCCTACCTGCCGGTGATCCACGCACTCCGCGACGACCTCACGCTGCTGCACGTGCAGGACTACAACTCGGGCCCGATCATGGGCCTCGACGACCAGTACCACTCCATGGGCAGCGCGGACTTCCACATCGCGATGACCGACATGCTGCTCACCGGCTTCCCGGTGGCCGGCAACACGGAGCGGGTCTTCCCCGCGCTGCGCCCCGACCAGGTGGCCATCGGCCTTCCGGCCGCACCGAACGCAGGCAACGGACACACCACGCCCGCCGAGGTGAACAAGGCCCTCGACTGCCTCACGAAGAAGACGAACTGCGGCTCGTACGAGACCCACGGAACCTGGCCGGAGCTGCGCGGCCTCATGACCTGGTCCATCAACTGGGACCGCTTCAACGGCTGGGAGTTCAGCACGAACTTCGACGCGTACCAGTGGTGACCCACGCACAGTTCGGGGCGGCGTTGTCAGTGGTCGACGGCATGATGGCCGGGACGGGAAAGGGGGCCCGGATGATGACCGCCGGACGGCTGACGGCGCCGCTGCGCCGCGTGGTGATGCAGGCCGAGGATGTGACGGGCCGGATCACCGGTACGGAGACACAGCTGGAGGCGCTGGCCAAGCACGGCCTGGCGTTCCGGCACGCGCGCCCGCCCCGCGCGTACTTCCTGACGCCGGCCGGGCACCGCCTGCGCCAGGAGCTGTTGACCGCCGCGCCACCGCCCGCCGCCCGCGCGAGCGAGACACCCGGCGGGGTGTTCGCGGCCCGCACGGGCACGGAGCCCGCGCCGCCGCCGGACGGCACGGCCCGGCTGCGTGAGGTGCACAGCGCGTGGCAGGGCCTGCTGGAACTGCGCCGCATGACGAACCCGGACGCGGCACCCGACCGTCCCTGCGCCTGGGAACGCACCCACCTGGTCCAGGCCGCCGCCCTGGCCCTGGAGGCGGCGGGCTGCACACCGGGCGTGTCCGGGAAGGACGGTTACGTGGTCATGGAAACCCAGCAGCCACAGGCGGTGGAGATCCACGGCACCGACCCCGCCCTGCCCTCGTACGCGGAGGCGCTCACGGCCGCGGGCTGGCAGGTCGGCGAACACCGGATACGGGGCCGGGGCCGGGCCCTGCTGGCTTCGCCGCGGCGGGTGTAGACGGCCTCGGGGGAGACGGCAGGCACCACAGGTCGAGGCGTCCCGGCGCGGGTGCGATGCGCGGGCGCGGCTTGGGCGCGGGTGCGATGCGCGGGTGCCGTCACGGCACGGCAGACGTAATGTCCCTATATGGGTGATATACGGCGTAGCGCGTGCGGCGCCGGTCCGCCGGGACGGACGGCGGGCCGCGGGCCCGGGCGGTAGGCCATGCGGCCGCCCACCGCTCCCGGCCCGGTCACGGAGTCCGGCACACCACTGCCCGATTCCGTCCTCGCCGACGTGATGCGCGACACCGGCGCCTCCGTAGGGCTGCTGTATCTGCTGCCGCCGACCGAGCGGGTCCTGCGGCTCGCCCTGGCGGGCGGCGTGTCGGGTCAGATCGCCGCTCCCTGGGCCCGTATCCCACTGGACGCGGCCATCCCGGTGGCGGACGCCATACGGGAACGGTCCATGGTCTGGCTGGGCAGCCAGGAGGACGTCGCCCGCCGCTACCCGAGGGTCGGCATCGTCTTGCCCTACGACTTCATGCTCGCCGCAGCCCCGATCGCCGGCAGCGGCACCGTGTGGGGCGGCCTGGTGCTGCTGTGGCCCGCCCGGCGCCCACCGCAGCTCAGTGCGGCCGAAGAGGACTCGATCAACGCCTGCTGCCGCCATGCGGCGGCGCTCCTGCACCAGGCCGCTGGGAGCGGCCGCCGCCTGCAGCCTCCGGACGAGCCCCGCATGCTCCCTGCACCGCATCCCCATGAAGCCGACCCCGTGCAGGCCGCCGCGGCCCTTGAGTTCACCGCACGTCTGCCCATGGGCTGCTGCGCCCTGGACCTGGACGGCCGGCTCACCTTCATCAACCCCGCCGGCACCGAGCTGGTCGGCGCCCGCACAGGCGCCCTGCTCGGCAACCGGCCCTGGGAAGTGCTCTCATGGCTGCGCGATCCGGCGTTCGAGGACCGCTACCGGGCGGCGGTGGTCAGCCGGCAGCCCACCTCGTTCACCGCACGGAGCCCGGCCGGCACCTGGCTGCTCTTCCAGCTGTTCCCCGACACCGGCGGCATCAGCGTCCACATCACTCCCGCCGGCACCGGCACGGCCCCCGCCGCACCCCAGCCGCCGCAGCCCGTGGAGCCCATCGGCGCGACAGCGCTGTACCACCTCACCCACCTGGCCACCGCACTCGCCGAGGCCATCGGCCTGCGGGATGTGGTCGAACTTGCCGCCGACCAGATCGTGCCCGCGTTCGGCCCCAAGGCCCTGGCCCTGCTGACCGTGCAGGAGGGGCGCCTGCACGTCACCGGAAGCCGCGGGTACAGCGCCGAGCTGATGGCCCGCTTCGATGCCGTACCCCTGACCTCCGAGACCCCGGCCGTGCGCGCCATCACCACCGGAACGGCCGGATTCTTCCCCACCTTCGCCGACCTCAAGACGGCGTACCCGCCGGCCGTGCACCAGGACGAGATGGCCTCCTGGGCCTTCCTCCCGCTGATCGTCTCCGGCCGCCCGGTCGGCTCCCTCGTTCTCGCCTACGACCAGCCCCGCATCTTCCCGCCCGCCGAGCGCGCCCTGCTCACGTCCCTGGCCGGACTGGTCGCGCAGGCCCTCGACCGCGCCCGGCTCTACGACGCCAAGCACGCCCTCGCCCACAGCCTGCAGACCGGGCTGCTGCCGCGCGCCCTGCCGCACATCCCCGGACTGGAGACAGCCGCCCGCTACCGGCCCGCCGGCCAGGGCATGGACATCGGCGGCGACTTCTACGACCTCATCCCCTGCACCGACAAAACCGCCGCCGTGGCCATCGGCGACGTCCAGGGGCACGACCCCACCGCAGCGGCCCTCATGGGCCAGATCCGCACGGCCGTACGCGCCCACGCCACCACCGGCTCCCCGCCCGGCGACGTCCTCGCCCGCACCAACCGCCTGCTGTGCGAACTCGACCCCGGCCTGTTCGCCAGCTGCCTCATCGCCCGCCTCGACCTGCCCCACCACACCGTACGACTGGCCACCGCAGGACACCCCCCGGCTCTGTTCCGGCGGCCCGACGGCCGCACCGGCACCTTCCGCCTGCCGCCCGGCCTGCTCCTGGGCATCGACCCCGAAGCCGACTACCCCACCACCGAGATCCCCTTCCCGCCCGGATCCGTGCTCGCCCTGTACACCGACGGGCTCGTCGAGGCCCCCGGCACCGACATCGACGAAGCCACCACCTCCCTCGCCCGCCGACTGGGCACAGCACCCGCCGGAAACCTCGAGGACCTCGCAGACGCGCTCCTGGACCACGCCGAACGGTCCGCACCCCGCAACGACGACATGGCGCTGCTCCTCCTGCGCCGTACGAAGTCCGGACTTCGCCGCACGGAGCCCGGAGCAGCCGGAGCAGGGGGCAGCCCGAGCCGGGGGCCCGGGCACGGCCGGTGACCCCCATCGCATACCCTGGACCCGGCTGCGACTGGCGCAAAAAGGTGGAGCACCACCGGGGAGCAGCCCGGCACAAGAAGCCGACTGCACACCTGCCGCGCGCCTGGGCGATCGACACGACCAGCCGACGCTCAGGAGCACCCACCATGCCCAGCCCCCGCTACATGGACGGCACGGCCCTCGCCCGCGAGATCACCACCCGCACCGCCGCCCGCGCCAGGACCTTCACCGACCGCACCGGCAAGACCCCCTGCCTCGCGACGGTCCTCGTCGGCGAGGACCCGGCCTCCGTGACGTACGTGAAGATGAAGCGCAACCGCTGCGCGAAGGCCGGCATCGAGTCCCGTCACGTCCCGCTGCCCGCAGACGTCACCACCGAGCAGCTCGTCGCCGCGCTCAGGGACCTCTCCGAGGACCCGGACGTGCACGGCATCCTGCTGCAGCACCCGGTCGGCGAGCACATCGACGAGCGCGCGGCCTTCGAGGCCATCGCCCCTCAGAAGGACGTCGACGGCGTGACGATGACGTCCTTCGCCGCGATGGGCTTCGGCCTCCCCGGCTTCGAGTCCTGTACCCCCGGCGGCATCATGCGCCTGCTCGACGCCTACGACGTCGACCCCACCGGCAAGCGCGCGGTGGTCGTCGGCCGCAGCGCGATCCTCGGCAAGCCCGTGGGCCTGCTGCTGCTCGGCCGCAACGCGACGGTCACGTACTGCCACTCCCGTACGAAGGACCTCGCCGAGGTGACGCGCGAGGCGGACATCCTGGTGGCGGCCGTGGGCCGGCCGGAGTTCATCAAGGGCGCGGACATCAAGGAGGGCGCGGTGGTGATCGACGCCGGCTACAACCCGGGCAACGTGGGCGACGTCCACTTCGACTCGGCGGCCGAGCGCGCGAGCCTGATCACCCCGGTGCCGGGCGGTGTCGGTCCGATGACGATCGCCGTGCTCCTTGAGCAGACGATGGACGCGGCGGAGCGCCAGACGGCCTGACCGGTCCCTGTCGTCATCCACGCCTAGGGGGTGTCCGGCGGATCAGGCCGCCATCGGCCCACGGTGCCTGGAAAGGCCTGGTGAGCGGGGGTCTGGCGCTTCCACATGCAAGGCGGAGGAGGGAGGCGACGCGGAGCGAATGGGGTCTCCCCTGCTCGAACGGAGCGCAGCGGAGTTGAGAGCTTGGGGAAGAGTGACGACAACGCAGCAGGTGGGCGTGCCAGACCCCCGCGTCAGCGGCATGATCCGCCGGACACTCCCTAGTCGACGCCCAGCCGGGGATCCCCTTGCGCGGCCCGGACGGCGGCACCGGTGCGCCGAATCCCGGCGGCGTCCCGGGCGCGCCGGGCCGGTGTCAGCTGCGGACAGGCCGGTGGACCCTGCTGGGCGTAGAGGTTGTGCTGGACCGGCGTCTGCGGAGGCTGGGCGTGGTGGCTCCTGGTAGGGGTTCGGCAGCCGCTGCGACTGCGGCTGCGGCTGCGGCTGCGGCTGCGGCTGCCGAGAACTCAGCACATCCACGCCGCATCGAATGATCGAATCGATCACCTCCGCACGCCCTATTGAGCGTTTGAACGGACGCGTGCTAGAAACCGCTTGCCACCCCAGCCGTGCGTCCCTCCGGAGTTCTCCATGACGACGTCCTGGTCCCGCCGCACCTTCCTCGCCGCCGGCTCCGCCGCCTCCCTCGGCGCGTTCGCGCTGGGTACGCCCCTGTTCAGGGGGGTCGCGCACGGCGCCTCGGAATCCGAGTTCGGCACCCTGCGCGCCAAGTGGCGCACGCTGACCCTCGGTTCGGGCTTCAGCCCGAGCACCGAGCCCTTCAGGTCGAAGCTCGCCGAACTGGGCACGACCGCGGCCGGCTTCCGCGAGAGCATGGCCCCGGCGCCCGGCTCACTCTGGCCCGACCTCGACTTCGCCGACCCCGAACCCGACACCGACCAGGACTCGTACGGCTATTCCGGCCGCATGGCGACGAGCTACTACCGGCTGCGGACCATGGCCGAGGCCTATTGCCAGCCGGGCACCGGCCTCACCGGCGACGGGGCGCTCAAGTCGGCGGTCCTCACCGGCCTCGACCACCTCTACTCCCGCGTCTACAACGAGAACCAGGCACGCTTCGGCAACTGGTGGAGCTGGCAGATAGGTGCCCCGCAGGCTCTGCTCGACATCTGCATCCTGATGTACGAGCACCTGTCAGCAGGGCAGATCGCCGACTACTGCCGAGCCGTCGACCATTTCGTGCCGGACTCGGCCGTCGAGCATTACACCGGCACGTCCACGGGCGCGAACCGTGTCGACCTGTGCCGCGTCCTCATCGTCCGCGGAGCCGTCGGCGACAACGCCGCCAAGCTCGCGCTCGGCCGCGACGCCCTCTCCCCCGTCTTCCCGTACGTCACCAGCGGCGACGGGCTGTACGCCGACGGCTCGTTCATCCAGCACACCACCGTCCCGTACACCGGCAGCTACGGCTCCGTCATGCTCGGCGGCCTCGGCCTGCTCTTCGCGCTGCTTGCCGACTCGACCTGGGAGGTGACGGACCCGAACCGCCAGATCATCTTCGACGCCGTCGAGAACGCCTGGGCACCGTTCCTCTACAACGGCCTGGTCATGGACAACGTGGCCGGACGCGCCATCAGCCGGGGCATCTCCGCCACCGACCCCGAAGCCGTGATGCAGAACGACCACCTGCGCGGCCACACCATCCTGGCCTCGATCGTGCTGCTCGCCGAGGGCGCGAGCGCCACGGAGCGGGAGCGCTGGCGCGGCCTGGTCAAGGGCTGGATCGAGCGCGACTACTACAGCCCGCCCCTCCAGAACCCCTCCCTGGACGTGGTCCGCCTCTCCCACCTCCACACGGTCATGGACGACGCGTCTGTGACACCACTGCCCGAACCCACCGGCCACCGTCTCTTCCCTTCCATGGCCCGCGCGACCCACCGTCGCCCCGGCTGGGCCGCCTCGGTCAGCATGGCGAACAAGCGGATCACGTACTACGAGACCGGCAACGGCGAGAACCTGCGCGGCTGGCACACCGGCTCCGGAATGCTGTACTGGTGGGGCTCCGACTTCGCCAACGGCCAGTACAGCGACGCCTTCTGGCCCACGGTCGACCCGTACCGCCTGCCGGGCATCACCGCCTCGCGCAAGCAGCTCGCCGACGGGGCGGGAGGCGACTGGGGTGCGTCGCTGCCCTCCGTCAACTGGGTCGGCGGCGCCACGGACGGCCGACGCGCCGCACTCGGGCAGTACCTCCGGGGCCTGCAATCCACCCTCATGGCGAAGAAGGCCTGGTTCTGCCTGGACGACGCGATCGTCTGCCTGGGCGCGGGCATCAAGTGCACGGACGGCGTCCACGTCGACTCCACCCTCGACAACCGCAACCTCGGCCCGGTCGGCGGCAGCCCCCTCACGGTCGACGGCACCCGCATGCCCACGCACTACCCCTGGTCACAGCCCCTGACCGGAGCCCGCTGGGCCCACATCGGCGGCCACGGCGGCTACGTCTTCCCCGAGGGCGCCGCACCGGTGCAGGCTCTCCGCGAAGCCCGCACCGGCACCTGGCACGACATCAACCGCGGCGGCTCGACGACGCCGCTCACCCGCAAGTACCTCACCCTGTACGTCGACCACGGCCACAACCCGTACGACGCGACGTACGCCTGCATCGTCATGCCGGGCGCGACGACCACCGCGACGGCGGCCCGCGCGGCAGACCCGGCCTGGCTCCGGATCCTCACCAACACCGACAGCCAACAGGCCATCCGCGTCCCGTCCCTCGGCTACACGGGCATCAACTTCTGGTTCGGCGGAACGGTCGCGGACCTGACGGCGAGCGCGCCGTGCTGCGTGATGATCACGGAATCCCCCGACGGCACGGCGACGCTATGCGTCAGCGACCCGATGCGCATGCAGTCGTCACTGACCCTGACCTGGAACCGCCCGGTCACGTCGGTCCTGTCCAAGCCGCCCACGGTCACGTCGACCGAGACCGGCTCCCAACTGAAGCTAACGTTCGGCGACTTGCGGGGCACGGCCGGGGCCACTCAGCAGGTCAGAGTTCGGCTGGGTTAGTACAGGAGGGCAACTTCAGTACAACCGCCGGGCCAAGCAGACAGGCGTGCCCGTGGATATCGGTGTACGCCGCGTATGGTGAGCCGGTGTGCTTCTACGCCATGACCTGCTACAAGCTGCACTACGCGTGCGTCTCGTGTCGTGTCAGCTTCAAGCAGCATGCCTGTCCACAGCGGGAGCACGTATGCCCGAACTGCTCTCAGGCCCTCGTCTGCGCCGGTCACGATTTCGCTCCGCCGCCCAGGCGCGATGTCCGTAGTTGGTCCGTGGTGGCTGTGGTGCTGGGTGAAGGGCTGCGCTACGAAGGGCTGTCGGTGTGCGGCTGCGGGAAGGAACCCAAGTACCGTCCGCGAACACGCGCCGACCTGCGTGCCCGTCGAACGGTTGCCGCAAGGGAAGGGCTACCCCTGTCCGAGGCGTTGTCCCGGCCGGACCCTCTGGTGCCGGTGACGGACTGACCTCGCAGCTCAGCGAGTCAGGGCGGCCGGCCGCGGGGAGGGCCGTCAGCGGTGGCCCAGGACGTTGACCACTTGGCCGTTGGGGTCTCGGACGAAGAAGCGGCGTACGCCCCATTCCTCGTTCTGCAGGGGGTGAACGATCTCCGCGCCACTCTCCCGCATCGCCGCGTAGGCCGCGTCCACGTCGTCCACTTCGATGCTCATGTCGGGAGTCACCGGTGCGGTCTTGTCGCTGCTCATGATGCTGATCTGAGCTGCCGGGCTGGACGGGGACGCGAGGGTCATGATCCAGCCGTGATTCATGACTTCCTCGAATCCGAGCAGGTCGTAAAATTCCCGGCTCTCCTGCGCGGCCTCCGAGTGGACATTGGGTACGACACGGCGAACGGCCATCGGCAACTCCAAGGCGGGTGGTCACTGGGGTACGGGTGTTCAGCTGGGTTGAGGGGATGGCCGCAGCGGGCATCCGGTTCCGGCGCGCTCGGCGAGTTCGGCCCGCAGCGCCGTGAGTTCGGCCATGCGGGCATCGATGACCTGGATCTTCTCCTCGAACAGCGCTGACAACGCCACAGCGGTGTCGGGCGCTTCGCGAAGCGCCTCGCCGGTGCGCGCGATCTCCGCCAGGGAGAACCCGAGCGCCTGCGCGGTGCGGACGTAGTGCAGCCACGTGACCGTCTCCGGTGGGAAGTCGCGGTATCCGTTGGCCAGCCGCCGGCCGGAGAGCAGGCCGATCTTCTCGTAGAACCGGATGGTGTCCTTGGTCGTCCCTGTTTGCGCCGCCAGCTCGCCGATGCGCACGGCTTCCCCTCGTCGAGAGATCGGTCCCGGGCTTGACCTTGGACTGTACTCCACTGTTTAGCGTGAGGCTTCGTTGCCGACGAGACAGACAGGAGCCTCACCGTGTTCCAGCGTTTCTCCCCCGCGCACCCCGCCTATCTCCGCGTCGTTCGTGGGAATGCCTGGTACGACCTCGTGGTCACTGCGGGTTTCATGACGCCGTGGACTCTTGCCCTGGTGCATGACGCACTGTCCTGGGCGGGTGATTTGCTCGGGCTGGGCGCCATGCCCGAACTCGACCCGATGCAGACCCTGTACGCGAACCTGATGGGCTCGGTCGTGGTCATCTGGGCGGCCCTGCGCGTGCTCAGGCCATTGGCGGTGCACGGACTGTTCGACGGCATCGCGCGCGTGCTGTTCTCGACGTGGATGGCCTATGCCCTGACACATGGCGGCCCGCAGTGGCTGTGGCCGTTCGTCGTCACCGAGGCGACGCTCGCGCTCGTCGAGCTCGGACCATGGTTGCTGCACAGGTCTGCACTCAGGAACGCACTGACTCCACGAATGCCTTCCATGTCGTCGTAGTCACGGCGAGCTGGGCGGCGTTCGGCTGCTTGGAGTCGCGGATACGAACGTCTTCGTGGCTCGGGGCGATTTCGAGGCATTCGCCGCCAGCCCCGCCGCTGTAGCTGGACTTGATCCAGGTGAGCTGGTCGGTGGTGTTCATCGCGCTCCCAGTCTTCTCTCGATCAGGTTCAGGGACTCACGCGGCGTGAGAGCCTTCGCGCGCATGATCCCATAGCGGTCCGCGATCAGCCTGACCTCTGACGGATCGGTGATCAACCGTGGGTACCCCTGCGCCTCGGTGTAAGCGATCTGGTGGTCCTGCCCGTTGGGCACCAACAGGTTGAACGCGCCGTCCATGTTCGGATGTTCCTCGCTGGCGGTCGGCATGACCTGGATTTCGACGTTGCGCATCCGGCCCACTTCGAGGATCCGCCTCAGCTGGGCAGCGTGGACCTCTGACCCGCCGATGGGGCGGTCCAGGACCACTTCCTCCAGTACGTAGCTGATGGGCGGCATGGGGCGGCGCTCGAAGACCTGCTGTCGGGCCAGCCGGTCGGCAACCCGCTTGTCGATGGTTGCCTCGTCGAGCAGTGGTCGCCAGTGGGAGAAGATCGTGTGCGCGTACTCGGCGATCTGCAGCAGTCCAGGCACCCCCTGGTTCGCGTAGAAGTGCAGTTCGACGGCCTGGGCCTCCAGTTCGGCGTACCCCCGGTACCACTCGGGGTGCCGGGTCCGCGCCTTCTTCAGGGCCTCCCGTACGTCGGGGATCGCCGCCCTCAGCACGCCGCCCGCGTTCAATACCTCGTCGGCGCGTTCCAGAAGGTCCGGTTGTGGGGTCCGTACGGCTCGTTCGATCGCCGAGATGAGGTCCTCGCCCACATGCACCATGCCGGCGAGCTGCTTCTGTTGCAGGCCCGCGGCTTCGCGCAGCACCTTGATCTGGCGGCCCAGCGCGCGGAACAGATGCGCTGTGCCGTCGACTTCCGCAGGCCGCTCCGGCCTGCGCTCCACCTCCGCGTACGCCATGTCCGTACCGCCTTCGTGCCCGCCCGTCATGGTTTCGACCGACGAGGCGTACGGCACCCGGCCGCATCCGTACGGTCACGCACCGTCGCGTCGTCACTCCTGGTCAGCGTAGAGCCGACCGACCACGCTCGGTGACATGAACCTCGAAATCAGCTCCGATGCAAGCAAATTGACCTTCGCTCAGCGCTTCAGCGCGACGCCTCGCGGTGCGCGGCTCGCGCGGCGGCTGGCTGTGCAGCAGCTGGACGATTGGGGGATCCCGCACGGCGAGGAGGGTTCGGAGCGGGTCGCGGTCGTTGTGGGTGAGCTGGCTGCGAATGCCGTGACGCATGGCCGGGTGCCCGGACGGGACTTCGAGGTGCGGCTGGAGATGGATGGCGGTGGGCGTCTTCGCGTCGAGGTCTCCGATACCGGCTCCGGGCGGCCGCACGCCCGACCCGATGCGCCGCTCGCCGAGCGCGGGCGTGGGCTGCGGCTCGTCGGGGCGCTGGCCGATGAGTGGGGTGTGCGGGAGCGTGTGGGTGGGGTCGGGAAGACCGTGTGGGCCACGGTCAGCGTGGGGTGGGCGGGGGCCAGGTCGTAGCCGCCTCATGAAGGGCCTCCGCGAGGGTTTCCGCCTGGGGGTGGTGGCGGTTGCGGAGGGTGGCGATGCCCAGGTGGCGGGTGGGGGCCGGTGGGGTGATGGGGATGGTGTGGATGTCCGGGTTGCGGGGGGTCAGGGCCATCGTGGGGATGAGGGAGATGCCCAGGCCCGCGGCGACCAGGGAGGTCGCGAAGAAGTAGTCGGTGGTGGTGGAGCGGACGTCCGGTTCGAAGCCGGCGCGTTCGGCGTGACGATGGAGGAAGTCCGCCGTCTTGAGGCAGCCCAGGACCCAGGGTTCGGCGGCGAGTTCGGTGAGGTCGAGTTTTTCGCGGCCGCAGAGCGGGTGCCCGTGGGGCAGTACGACGTGCAGGGGGTCGTCCAGGAGCGGGCTCCAGGCCAGGCGGCTGCGCGGGGACGTGGAGTGGGGCAGCGGCCCGTCGAAGTGGTACGCGAGGGCCAGGTCGACGGCGCCCTGGCGGACCAGGGGCAGGCTGGTCTCGGGTTCGGCGCCCTGGACGTGTACGACCGTGCCGGGGTGCTTCTCGGCGAGGCGGGCGAGGGCGGCGGGGAGCAGGACGCGGCCGCCGGTGTTGAAGGTGGCGATGGTCAGCTGAGGACGGCCGGTTTCCAGGCGGTCGACCTGTTCGCGGGCGTGGGCGAGTTCCGCCGCGACGGATTCGGCGGCGTCGACCATGATCCGCCCGGCCGGAGTGAGGGTGACGCCGCGGGTGCTGCGGGAGACGACCTCGGTGCCCAGGCTGCGTTCGAGGACGGCGATGTGCTGGGAGACCGCCGAGGGGGTGAGGCGCAGTTCGGTGGCGGCCCGGTTGAAGCTGCCGTGGGCGGCGACCGCGCGCAGGATGCGGAGCCGTTGGACATCAATCAACAGTTTTCCTTAATACCGATTCAGCGAGTGGGCACTTCTGCTGGGGACTGTAGGTGTCCAGGATGAAGGCATGCAACGAGACGAGGTCACGCGGGCACGGCCCTTGAACAGCAACTTCAAGAGCAATGTGCGGAGGAAGCAGATGAAGGTCGCCGTCATCGGGGGCAGCAGGTACTTCGGGCGGCTGCTGGTCGAGCGGCTGCACGCGGGCGGGCACCACGTCACGGTGGTCAACCGGGGGACGAGCCGTCCGCCTGCCGGTGTCGAGCATCTGGTGGCCGACCGGGACGACGAGGGCGCGCTGATGGCGGCGCTCGGCTCGCGGGAGTTCGATGTGGTGGTCGACCAGGTCTGCTACACGCCCGTGCAGGCGGAGATCGCCGTGCGGGTCTTCCGTGGACGTACGCGGCGCTATGTGATGACGTCGACGATCGAGGTCTACAACCCCGCGAGCGCCGAGCTGCCCGTGTTCGCCGCGGACACCCTCGTACCGGAGTCGGCGGTGGATCCCGCGTCGTGGCTGGTGCGGACGGATCTGCCGTGGCGTGACGCGGCCTATCTGGAGGCGCATTACGGGGAGGGCAAGCGGCAGGCGGAGGCGGTGTTCACGCGGGAGGGCGGATCCGGCTTCGGCTTCGGCTTCGTGAGTGTGCGCAGTGCGCATGTGCTGGGCGGCGGTGCCCGGGAGTTCACGGGGCGGCTCGCGCACTATGTGGACCGGGTGTGGGCGGGAGAGCCGGTCGTGGTGCATGAGCGGCCGTTGCCGAGCGTGTTCATCGAGCACGCGGAGCTCGCGGAGCTGCTGCGGTGGGTCGCTACGGAGGGTGAGTTCACCGGCGCCTTGAACGCCTGCTCGGACGGCTCGCTCGATGTGCGCGAACTGGTCGATGTGATCGCGGAACGTACGGGCCGAGCAGCCTCGTACAAGACGGTCGCCGCAGGGCAGCCGGCCTCGCCGTTCTCCTTCGACCGGCACTACGCCATGAGCAACGACCGCGCGAGCCGGCTCGGCTTCTCCTTCTCCGATACGCGGAAGTGGCTGCCGCGCGCCGTCGACGAAGCCGTATACACGCCCCGCTGAAAGAGGAAAGGGAGCAGGAGCATGCACCAGCGCCACATCGGGGCCACGCCCGTCAGCGCCATCGGGCTCGGCGCCATGCCGCTGTCCATCGAACACCGGCCGGACGAGGCACGCGCCCGCGCCACGATCCACGCCGCGCTCGACGCGGGCGTCACGCTCATCGACACGGCGGACAGCTACCACTGGCACGCGGGCGAGACCGGGCACAACGAGCAGCTCATCGCCCGCGCGCTCGCCGCCTACGGCGGCGACACCTCGCATGTGCTGGTCGCGACGAAGGGCGGCCGTGGCCGTCCCGGCGACGGCAGTTGGACGGTCAACGGCCACCCCGGCCATCTGCGGCAGGCGGCCCGGGATTCCGCGCGCCGCCTGGGCGTCGAGGCGATCGGCCTCTACCAGCTGCACAAGCCCGATCCGGCCGTCCCGTGGGCCGAATCGGTGGGCGCGCTGCGCGAGTTGCTCGATGCAGGGACGATCCGGGCGGCCGGGATCTCCAATGTCACGGCCGAGCAGATTCGGGAGGCGCACGCGATCCTCGGCGAGGGCCTCGTATCCGTACAGAACCAGTACTCCCCCGCCGTACGGGACAGCGAGGCGGAGCTGCGGCTGAGCACCGAGCTGGGGCTTGCCTTCCTGCCGTGGAGTCCGCTCGGCGGAATCGCCCGCAGCTCCCTCGACGGCCCGTCCGGCGCGACCTCGGCGGGCACCGCCTTCCACCGCGTCGCGGTAGCCCACGGGGTGAGCCCGCACCAGGTGGCCCTGGCCTGGCTGCTGACCCGCTCACCTGCGGTGATCCCGCTGCCGGGGGCCAGCCGGCCGTCCTCGGTCCGCGATTCGGCGGCGGCCGCACAGCTACGGCTCGAGGCGGCGGAGCTGGCGCTCCTCGATGCGGCGCGGTGGGGCGAGGAATCCACCGCACCGCAGCGGCTGCCCGCATGAACCGGCCGCGGGCGACGGACGGGGGTCGTCGCCCGCGGCCTCACAGAAAGGCCCGTGGTGGCCGTCCGCGCACTCGCGCTGACGGCCTCGCGCTCGTCATCACACCCCGCGAGCCCGCGACGGCGGACCGCTCACTCGTGAACACGGTCCGGAAAAATTCACGACGGTGATCTGCGCGTTCTCGATCACCGCCCGCAAGCTCGTGACAACCCCCTGCGTACTCTTGCCCGTGGTCGGCGCGCTCTTGACAGCACGTCACCACCCGCCCGCCATCTGATGCGATGTCATGTCACGCATGTGGCGCCCTCGTTAACCGCGTGCAAGGCCCTTGTGCGATTCCTATGGATCCGCCAATCTTTCCGGCAGCGACGTGGCCGCCCCGGTTGTCATGACCATGGCGCCGCTTCGCGCTGTTCGACAACCCCCCGCACCACCCCCCACCAGTGCACCATCCACGAGGAGGATCCTCAGATGGCACAAATGCGTCCCGTACGGCGAAGACTGGCGAGTATCACCGGGGCGGCCGTAGCGGCCCTCGCCCTGGGCATGGTCTCCGCCCCGAACGCAGGCGCGGCTCCCGTCGGCGAGATCGAGAACGCCGGCGTCAAGGGAGCGATAGCCAACAGCTACATCGTCACGCTCGACGCGAGCAAGGCCAAGTCCGGCTCGGCGAAGGGCAAGGCGCTCGCCAAGCAGTACGGCGCCGACATCGAGCGCACGTACGAGAAGGCGCTCAACGGCTACGAGATCGAGGCCTCCGAGGCCGAGGCGAAGCGGTTCGCCGCGGACCCGGCGGTCGAGTCCGTGGTCCAGAACCGCAAGTTCACCATCTCCGGCACCCAGCCCAACCCCCCATCCTGGGGCCTGGACCGGATCGACCAGGCGAACCTGCCGCTGGACTCCAGCTACACCTACCCGGACAGCGCCGGTGAGGGCGTCACCGCGTACATCATCGACACCGGTGTCCGGATCAGCCACAACGACTTCGGCGGCCGGGCCAGTTACGGCTACGACGCGGTCGACGACGACAACACCGCACAGGACGGCCACGGCCATGGCACGCACGTCGCCGGTACGGTCGCGGGCGGCTCCTACGGTGTCGCCAAGAAGGCGAAGATCGTCGCCGTCCGGGTGCTCGACAACAACGGCTCCGGAACCACCGCCGGCGTCGTCGCGGGCATCGACTGGGTCACCCAGAACGCGGTGAAGCCGGCCGTCGCCAACATGAGCCTCGGCGGTGGCGCCGACTCGACGCTGGACGCGGCCGTACGCAACTCGATCGCCGCCGGCATCACGTACTCGCTCGCCGCGGGCAACGAGTCCACCGATGCCTCGACCCGCTCGCCCGCACGCGTCGCCGAGGGCATCACGGTGGGTGCGACCACGAGCAGTGACTCGCGCGCCTCCTACTCCAACTACGGTTCGGTCCTGGACATCTTCGCGCCCGGTTCCTCGATCACCTCGGCGTGGAACAGCTCGGACTCCGCCACCAACACCATCTCCGGTACGTCGATGGCGGCGCCGCATGTCGCGGGCGCGGCCGCGCTGTACCAGTCCGAGAACCCCTCGGCCACCCCGGCCCAGGTGCGTGACGCCCTGGTCGACGCCGCCAGCAACGGCGTCGTCTCCAACCCGGGCTCCGGCTCGCCGAACCGGCTCCTGAACGTCGGTGACGGCGGCAGCGAGCCGCCCCCGCCGCCGGGTGACTCCTTCGAGAACAACACGGACTACCCGATCCGCGACAACTCCACCGTGGAATCGCCCATCACCGTGTCGGGCATCGACGGCAACGCCCCGTCCGCGCTCCAGGTTCCGGTGGACATCAAGCACACCTACATCGGCGACCTGCGCATCCAGCTCATCGCCCCTGACGGCACCGCCTACACCCTCAAGAACTTCGGCAGCGGCGGCAGCAGCAACGACATCAACACCACGTACACGGTGAACGCCTCCTCGGAGACGGCCAACGGCACGTGGAAGCTGCGCGTCACGGACAACTACTGGTGGGACACCGGGAAGATCGACTCCTGGGGTCTGCAGTTCTGATCCTCATGGATCAGTGGTCTCTGATCCTCATGGATCAGTAGTCTCTGAACCTCATGGGTCAGTAGTCCGCCCTCACCGGTCCGCGGTCCGGTCGTACGCCTGGCGTACGGCCGGACCGTTTCCGTTTTCCCGCTCGTCACCCCTTCGACCAGGGTGTTCCGTCCAGCGTCGCGTGCGGGTCGGCGGGGCGGCCGAGTGAGGTGAGGACCTGCGCGGCCACGTCCTCGTGGCGCAGTTCCCGCTCGGGCGGGGCGCCCGCCACGATGCCCGGACCGCAGGAGGCGATCCACGCCGTCGACTCGCGTGCGGAGCGCCCGCCGTGGCCGCCCTCGGGGCGGTGGCCGTGGTCGGTGACGACGATGACCGTCCACTCCTCGACGGCGTACGTGGGGCGGGCGCGCAGCGCGGCGAGCAGCCGGCCGAGCCGTGCGTCGGCGCGGGCGACGGCCTCCTCGTACGGGGTGTCGCAGCCGAGGATGTGCCCGGTCTCGTCGACCGCGCCCAGGTAGACGAAGGAGGCCTCGGGGTCGTCCTCGGTCAGGACGCGGACGGCTTCGCGGGTGACCGCCTCGTCCGCCGCGTCCCAGGCCTCGACGGTGTCGGCGCGCGCGGCGATGTGGCTCGTACGGCTCGGGGTGCGGAACAGGGGGCCGCCGTGCGCGACGGTGAGCAGCGGCTGCCAGGCGGCGGCGACGTAGGTGTGGGCGCCGTACTCGGCGCTCAGGCGGCTCGCGAAGTCGGGGAAGATGTGCAGGCGGTTGCCGCTGAAGTCGTTGCCCCAGACGGCGTGTTTGTCGATCCGGACGCCGGTGACGATGGTCGCCCAGCAGGGCCCCGACATGGTGGGCGTGCCGGGGTCGATGGTGACCGGGGCGAGGAAGCCCGCGCCGGAGACCGTGTCGAGGTGGGGTGTCGCGACGGCGGGGAGGGTGTCGAGGGTGACGCCGTCGATGCCGACGACCAGGACACGGCGGCGGGGTGCTCGTGCGGTGGCAGGGGTTGCCATGCGGTGCCTTTCGTGGCGGGCGGGTCCTGTTCAGGCCGAGTGCGCCAGCGTCGTGGGGTCCACGCGGTGGCGGAAGGGCAGGCCGGAGGCGTACCGCCGGATCTCGTCGATCGCCGCGTCCGCCAGGCGGTGCAGTTCGCCGCCGATGGAGCCCGCGAGGTGCGGGGTGAGCAGGACGTTCGGGAGGGTGTAGAGGGGGGAGTCGGCGGGGAGTACCTGCGGCTCGGTGTGGTCGAGGACGGCGTGCAGGCGGCCGGTCCGTACCTCCTTCGTGAGGGCCTCGGTGTCCACGAGCGAGCCGCGTGCCGTGTTGATCAGTGTGGCGCCGTCCGGCATGAGGGAGAGGCGTGCGGCGTCGAAGAGGCCGCGGGTGGCGGGGAGTTCCGGTGCGTGCAGGGAGACGATGTCGCTGCGGGTCACCAACGTGTCGAGGTCGGCCGGTTCCACGCCCAGCTCGTGTGCGACTGCCGCGTCGAGGTACGGATCGTGCATGAGGACGTGCAGGTCGAAGGGTTTCAGGAGCTCCGCGACCCGGCGGCCGATCCGGGATGCGCCCACCAGGCCGACCGTACGCCGGTAGTTGCCGACGCCGGGGAAGAGGGACAGGAGCGCGACCCGGTCGCGGCGGTCCCGGTAGGCCTGTGCTCCTTCGAGGACCCGCTTGTTGGCGAAGAGGATCGCGGCGAGCGTGTACTCGGCGACGGGCAGTGCGTTGGCGGCGGCGG
The DNA here is from genome assembly GCF_047779955.1 of Streptomyces lothianensis. Lineage (NCBI taxonomy): Bacteria > Bacillati > Actinomycetota > Actinomycetes > Kitasatosporales > Streptomycetaceae > Streptomyces > Streptomyces lothianensis. Next base: position 31,805 of record NZ_JBLMKT010000077.1, read on the forward strand.
CCGTGGTGACCGCGATCCCGCGCTGCCAGCAGGCCTCGGTGATGTGGTGTTTGACGCTGCCGGCCGCGTGCACGACCGCGTCGAGGGCGGGCATACGGCGCAGGGCCTCGTGGTCGAGGGGCGGGCAGCCCCAGCCGGTGAGCAGCACTTCGGCCTCGTGCAGGCTCCGCCGCGCGGCGCCGCTCGGGTCGGTGAAGTCCGTGACGAGGAGATCCGGGTCGACCGAGGCGATGTCCTCCAGGCGGCGGAGTGCCTCGGTGTCGAAGACGGCCTGCCTGGTCTCCTCGCTCATCGCGAGGACCGTGCGGGGCCGCCGGGTACGGGACGGGGCGGGGGTCGGGGTATCGGTCACGGTCACTTGACGGCTCCCGCGGTGAGGCCGGAGCGCCAGAAACGCTGCAGGCCGAGGAAGGCGAGGATGAGGGGTACGACGGCGACGAGCGCGCCGATGATCACCAGGGGGTAGAGCTGCGGCTGCTGGTAGACGTTCTTCATCCAGGCGTACAGACCCAGGTTGACCGGGTACAGCCTCTCGTCGCTGAGCATCATCAGGGCGCCGTAGAAGTTGTTCCAGGAGGCCGTGAAGGTGAACAGGAAGATGGTCATGAAGCCGGGGGCGAGCATCGGCAGGGAGACGGAGCGGAAGGTACGCAGTTCGCCTGCGCCGTCCACGCGGGCGGCTTCGAGGACCTCGCCGGGGACGTATCCCTCGGAGAAGACGCGGGCCAGGTAGACGCCGAAGGGGTTGACGAGGCCGGGCAGGAGGATGGCCCAGTAGGTGTTGGTGAGGCCTGCTTCGGAGAAGAGCAGGTAGAGCGGGAGCATGGTGACCGTGGAGGGCACGAGGATGCCGACCAGGACCAGTCCGAAGAGCTTCTCCTTGCCGCGGAAGCGGTACTTGTCGAAGGCGTAGCCGCAGGCCACCGAGAGCAAGGTGGACAGGAGCGAGCCGACGACGGTGTAGAGGAGCGTGTTGCCGAGCCAGCGCAGATAGATGCCGTCGTTGTACTCGAACAGGGCCTGCAGGTTCGCGAGGAGGTGGAAGTCGCCGAGCGCGAACGGGTTGGTGGCGAACAGGTCCCGGTAGTTCTTGGTGGACGCGATGACCAGCCACGTCAGCGGCATCAGGGTGTAGACGGCGAAGACGACGAGTACGGCATGGACGGCGGCCCTGGAGGTGAACCGGCGCGGGCGGCGGGCGCGTCGGACCCGTACCGGGACCGGAGTGGGCTGCGCGGTGGGCATGGCAGCCGCGCGGGGTGCGGTGTCGGTACTCATGAGGCCTTCCAGCGGTTGCCGAGCTTGGTGACGACGAAGGAGAGGACACCTGCGACGACGGCGAGCAGCAGGGAGGCCGCGGCGGCCTGGCCGTAGTCGCGGTTCTCGAAGGCCTGCGCGTAGATGTACATGGTCGGCGACCAGTCGGTGCCGAGTTCGGCGGCGCGCAGCTGGACCAGCTTGGGTGCGTCGAAGAGCTGGATGGCGCCGACGATGGTGAAGAGCAGTGTGAGGACGACGGTGGAGCGGATCATCGGGATCTTCACCTGGAGTGCGGTGCGCCAGGCTCCGGCGCCGTCGACGGTGGCGGCCTCCAGGGTCTCGCGCGGGATGGCCTGCAGACCCGCGTAGAAGATGATCATGTTGTAGCCGATCCACTGCCAGGCCGAGACGTTGACGATGGAGAAGAACGCCTCGTCCTTGCCGAAGAAGTTCCAGTCGCTGCCGAGCGCGGCGAGTGCTTCGGTGAGCGGGCTGAGGCCCGGGGTGTAGAGGTAGAGCCAGATCAGCGAGGCGATCAGGCCGGGGACGGCGTGCGGCAGGTAGTAGGCGATCTGGAAGAAGCGCTTGGCGCGGGCGAGCGCGCTGTCCACCAGGAGGGCCAGGGCGAGGGCGCCGCCGATCATCACGGGGATGTAGACGAGGCAGTACAGCGCGATATGGCCGAAGGAGGCGAGGAAGGCGGGGTCGGTGAGGGTCTCGGTGAAGTTGCCGGCGCCGACGAACAGCCGCTCGGTGCCGCCGAATCCGAGGCCGGAGGACTGTTCGCGGAAGAGGCTCATATAGGCCGCGTAGCCGATCGGGGCCAGGGTGACCAGCGCGAACAGGAGGAAGAACGGGACCATGAACAGGGCTGCGGCGCCTCGTTCGCCCGGCCGGTTCCCGTCGGCGCGGGCCGCCTGGGGGCGGCTCTTGGCAGGGGTGGTGAGAGGGACGGCCACCGGTGGGCTCCTTCGAATCGGGAGAGGCGGCGGGCCCGGCGGCTAGCGGCGTGCCGGACCCGTCCGCTCGGGGCGGTCAGGCGGTGTCCGGCGATCACGCCGCCGGACTCCCGCTACTCCGCGAGTTTCAGGCCCCGGTCCTCGATCGCCTTCTCGGCGGCCGACTGGCCCAGGTCGAGCGCCTTGGTGTGGTCGGCGCCCGCGGTGCCCTGGCTGGAGACGACGGCGCCGTTCACCGGGCCCCAGGTCCAGCCGGGCACGATGGAGTCGGCAGCCTCGCCGGCCAGCTTGTAGACGTCCTGGCCGAAGTACGAGGTGTCGAACTCCGCGGCCGCGACGGCCCGCATCTCCGCGTTGGCGGGCAGGGCGCTGCTCGGGGTCTTGGCGGAGTCGATCCGGGCCTTCATCGCGGCCGGGTCGGTGGTGACCCACTCGATGAACTTGGCGGCCGCCTCGGTGTCGGAGCCCTTCGGCGCGATGAACGAGGTACCGCCGTACATGCCGGTGGCGGGCTTGCCGTCCCAGGTCGGCACCGGTGCGATGGCCCACTTGCCCTTGGCGTCGGGGTAACTGACCGGGAAGCTGCCGGCGCTCCACGCGGCGCTGATGATGGTCGCGGTCCTGCCGGTGGCGCGCTCCTTCTGCTCGCCCTCACCCCACAGCGGGGTCCTGGAGGCCAGGCCGTCCTCGAGGAGGTCGTCCCAGTACGTGGCGACCTTCTTGGAGGCCGGGTCGGTCATGTCGACCTTCCAGGCATCGCCTTCGGTGCCGTACCACTTGGCGCCCGCCTGCCAGGACAGGCCCGCGAGGAGCGCCGGGTCGCCGCCGCCGAAGTTGGTGATCTTCACCTCGGGGTCGGCCTCGGTGATCTTCTCGGCGGCGGCGCGGTACTCGTCCCAGGTCGTGGGGACCTCGACCTGGTGCTTCTCGAAGATGTCCTTGCGGTAGAACATCTCGATCGGGGTCACGTCGAAGGGCACGGCCCAGGTCTTGCCGCCGAGGTTGACCAGCGAGTTGATGTTCTCCGGGAACTTCTCCCGGACCAGGTCACCCGCCGCGCCGGACAGGTCCTCCAGGTTGCCCGCGCTGGCGAACTCGGGCAGTTGGGAGTAGTCCATCGTGGCCACGTCCGGGGCGTTGCCGCCCTTGATCGCGTTGGTCAGCTTCTGGACGCCTTCCGGGCCTGCCGGAACCAGACCGAACGTGACCTTGATGTCCTTGTGCGTCTTGTTGAAGGCCTCGACGGTCTCCTTGGCGCCGGAGGTAGCGGACCAGTAGGTGATCTCGACCGGCTTGCCGCCGTCGGATCCCGCCTGGCCCGGATCGTCGCCGCCGTCCGATCCGCAGGCGGTGACGAGCAGGGCGAGGGAGGCGGTCGATGCAGTCAGGGCTATGCGGGCGGTACGGGAAGTGCGCGACATGGCACGGCTCCTACGAGACCTCGAACTGTGCTGCGGCAGAGCTCAACTGCCTGGCGCAGCTACGGAAAGAACTGCTGAGGACGGGCTGAACAGGAGCCATCATTTGGGCCGGACCGATCACCGTCAAGAGCGAACGACCAACTCAATCAAAACGATCGGCCAGTTGAACGTCTGAGCGTGACCGACTTCAGCGCTTACCGCCCGCTTCACCCCCCTGAGGGACGCCCCGGAGCGCCGAGCCGCAGGTCGTACGCACCCTCAGCTCCGGCAGCAGGTCGATGTGCTGCCGGGGTCCGGGCCGGGCCTGCGGGTCCGCGGTGAGCCGGGCGATGAGCAGCTCGGCCGCCCGCGCACCCACCTCGCGCTTGGCCGGCGCCGCGGCGGTCAGCGGCTGGTCGGCGAGACCCGCCACCTCGTCGTCGTACGCGACGACCGCCAGGTCCTCGGGGACGCGGATGCCGCGTGCCTGCAGCCGCGGGATCAGCATCAGGGCGTCCGCGTCGCTGTGGATGAGCACAGCCGTGACGCCGTACTCGTCGAAGAGTTCGCACAGGTAGCCGAAGGCGCGCTCGAAGCGCTCGCCGCGCTTCAGGTCCGCATCGTCCTCGAAGGGCAGCTCGGGGACGCGCTCGAGACCGAGGGCCTCGACGGCGGCTGTGTACCCGAACTTCAGGTGCCGCGCGGTGGGCGAGTTCTGCAGGACCAGGCCGACCCTGCGGTGGCCGAGTGAGGCGAGATGCCGTACGGCCTCGGCGGCTCCGTGGCCGTGGTCGGAGCGGACCCGGTCGAGCGCCGCCGCCGGGTGGCCGTGCGGCGCCCAGCGCTCCATCAGGACGGTGGGCACGTCGAAGCCGGCCACCCAGGCGCCCTCGCGGCCGCGGGGCGCGCCCTCGTCCCAGGTGGGGGTGAGCAGAAGGCCGTCCGCGCCCGCGGCGATCAGGCGCTCGGCCTGCTCGGCGTCCTGGCCGGGCAGGTAGTTGGTGATGCCGATGTTGATGCGGGCTCCGCGCGCGTCGACCACGTCCCGTACCCCGCGTACGACTTCGGGGTAGTAGTAGTTGCTCGTGGGGACCACGAGGCCGATCACCAGGCCCTCGGCATCGGGCCGCGGTGCCGCGCCCTGACGGGGCAGCCCTTCGCCGCCACCGGACGGCCAGACCACCGCGCCGTGCATCCGATGCAGCTTGCCCCGTGCGGCGAGGGTCTCGACATCGCGCCGCAGGGTCACGGGCGAGACGCCGAGCGCGTGAGCGAGTTCGGCGACGCGGATGCTGCCGCGTTCACGGACGAGTTCGAGGACGCGTTCATGGCGCTGGTCGACGTGGAGTCGCATGGTTCGGTTCCCCCTGGAGTGCGGCCGGGCAGGACGCGGCAAGCGTATCGATCGCTTCCGATCAAAACGATCCCCACCGCAGGATCACGCCAACCCGGAGGGCACCTTTCGTCCCGTATTGCACGGAAACGGCCGCGGCGGGCAGGCACTTGGGGAAGTGCCTGCCCGCCGCGGCCGTGGGGAGGACGCAGCCCGGTGCCGCGTGAGCGGTGCGGCGGTCCCGGGGGGATCGGCTCAGTGTGCGGAAGCCGGTGCGGACCCCGGTGCCGGCTCCGGCTCCGACTCCGCCTGGGCCGGAACCTTCTTCTCCGTGAACGTCTCCCCCGCTTCCATGGGCTGTCCGATCTCGGCGGCATCCCGCCGGTCCTTGTTGCCGACGTGGTTGAACACCAGGTTGAGCAGGACGGCCATGACACAGCCGGTGGAGATGCCCGAGTCCAGGATGATCATCGCGGTCTCGGGGAAGGCGTGGTAGAACCCCGGCGCCGCGATCGGGATCAGGCCGACTGCGAGCGAGACGGCCACGATCAGGACGTTGTTGTCCTTGTCCAGGCCCGCCTTGGCGAGGGTCTGGATACCGGAGGCCGCGACCGAACCGAAGAGGACCACGCCCGCGCCGCCGAGCACCGGCCGGGGCACGGTGGCGATCAGCGAGGCGGCGATCGGGCACAGGCCCATCAGGATCAGGAAGCCGCCGCCGGTGGCGACCACGAAGCGCGAGCGGATCTTCGTCATGGCGACGAGGCCGATGTTCTGCGCGAAGGCGCTGGCCATGAAGCCGTTGAAGAAGGGCGAGAGCGCGGAGCCGAGGGTGTCGGCCCGCAGACCGGCCGCGATCGTCTTCTCGTCGGCGGGGCGCTCCACGATCTGGCCGAGGGCCAGCATGTCCGCGGTGGACTCGGTCATCGAGACCACCATCACGACGATCATCGACACGATGGCCGCTGCGGCGAACTGCGGGGCACCGAAGTGGAAGGGCGTCGGGAAGCCCACGATGTCGGCATCGCCGATGGCGCTGAAGTCGGTGACGCCGAACGGGATCGCCACGACCGTTCCAATCACCAGACCGAGCAGGACGGCGATCTGCTTGACGAATCCGCTGGTGAAGCGGCGGATGAGCACGACGATCACGAGCGATATGCCGGCGAGCGCGAGGTACTTGCCCGAGCCGTAGTCGTCAGCGCCCGGATTGGGCCCCTGGGCCCAGCCGAAGGCCACGGGCATCAGTGAGACACCGATCAGGGTGATCACGGTGCCGGTGACGACGGGCGGGAAGAACCGGATCATCTTGGAGAAGAACGGGGCGGCCAGGAAGCCGAGCAGGCCCGCGACGATGATCGCGCCGAAGATGATCGGCAGCGCGTCGTCCGCCTTTCCAGCGGACTTCGCCTGTTCGACGATCGCCAGCATGGGGGCGACGCCGGCGAAGGTGACGCCGTTGACGAACGGCAGCCGGGCTCCGATGTTGAAGACGCCGAGCGTCTGCAGAAGGGTGGCGAGACCGGCCGAAAGGAGGCTGGCCCCGGTCAGGAACGTGAGTTCCGTCGGGGAGAGGCCGACGGCTGCTCCCACGATCAGCGGCGGGGCGACCACACCCGCGTACATCGCGGCTACGTGCTGCAGACCGCTGGTCATCATCTTGAGAGGCGGGAGCTTCTCGTCGACCGGGTGCTTTTCGGGCATCTGGTCGCGGACGCTCTCGTCCTCTGGCACGGCGACTGCTTTGCGAACCCTGGGCGTTGCTGCCACGGCGGTTCCTCCGGTCGGTTAACGCGTCGCCAGCGACGCGGGTGTCATGGAGGTCGTACAGATGGTGCAAACGTGCTTGTCGATCAGGTGGTGCTGTTCGTGCTGCTCGTGCGCGATCCGTGCCGCCTGTGCGCGAATCGAGCCGATCGTGCGCGGTATTGACTTGTCGGGCAGCGATGTGCGGTCGCCGTGCTGAGGGGTTCGAAACGGTCGGGACGGTCACCGGTCCGGTGGGCGGGAGCGCTCGGGCTCCCGCCCACCGGCCTCGGCTGCCGTGGACCCCGCTCGGGTCCACGGCGACCGGTCGAGGGCCGTCCCCCTCGACCGGACTCCTTGGGCCGGCTCCGTGCAGGAGCCGGCGAGCCGGGTCAGGCCCCGGCGGCGATCCGCGCGAGGCGCTGGGCCTCGGCGCGGGTGTCACGGGCGATCGCTTCCTCGTCGGCGAACAGCAGTCGGTCGTTCTCGACGATCTGCTTGCCGTTGACGAAGGAGGCGGATACGGGGGCGGCCGCGCCGAAGACCAGCGCGGTCACCGGGTCGGCGATGGAGGAGTGGGCGAGTGTGTCCATCTTCCAGAGCACGAGGTCGGCGAGCTTGCCGGCTTCGAGCGAACCGATCTGGGCGGCGCGGCCGAGGACCTGCGCGCCGCCGAAGGTGCCGAGCCGCAGCGCCTGGCGGGCGTTGAGCGCGGCCTCCCGGTGCTCGGTGTTGAGGCGGTTGATGAGCAGCGCGTTGCGCAGCTCGGTGTGCAGCTCACCGGACTCGTTGGAGGCGGTGCCGTCCACGCCGAGACCGACCGGGACGCCTGCCTTCAGCATGTCCGGTACGCGGGCGATACCGGCCGCGAGCCGGGCGTTCGACGACGGGCAGTGGGCGACACCGGTCTTCGTACGGGCGAAGGCGGCGATGTCGGAGTCGTTCATGTGGACGCAGTGCGCCATCCACACGTCCTCGCCGAGCCAGCCGGTCGACTCGAAGTAGTCGGTGGGGCCCATGCCGAAGAGCTCGTGGCAGAACTTCTCCTCCTCGACCGTCTCCGAGCCGTGCGTGTGCATGCGCACGCCCAGCGAGCGGGCAAGCTCGGCGCCTTGCCGCAGCAGTTCGGTGGAGACGGAGAAGGGGGAGCAGGGCGCGACCGCGACCTGGGTCATCGCGTCGAAGGAGGCGTCGTGGTGCTTCTTGACGGTCTCGGCGGTCGCGGCGAGCGCGCCTTCGAGGGTCTCGACGGCGAAGTCCGGCGGCAGGCCGCCGTCCTTCTCGGAGCGGTCCATGGAGCCGCGCGCCAGGGTGAAGCGGACGCCCATGTCGCTCGCGGCGCCGATGATCGCGCCGGAGAGGTCGCCGGAGCCCTGCGGGAAGACGTAGTGGTGGTCCATGGCGGTGGTGACACCGCCGCGGGCCATCATCGCCAGGGAGCCCTGGGCGGCGGCGCGGGCCATCGGCTCGTCGATGCGTGCCCATGTGGGGTAGAGGGCGACGAGCCAGTTGAAGAGGTTGTGGTCGGTGGCCAGGCCGCGGGTGATCCACTGGTAGAAGTGGTGGTGCGTGTTGACCAGACCGGGGGTCACGAGGTGACCGGTGGCGTCGATCCTGCGGACCACGTTCTCGAGGTTCTCGGGGGCCTTGCCGGCGCCCAGGGACTCGATTTTGTTGTCGGCGACGACGATGTAACCCGAGGCGTACTCGGTGTCGTTCGCGTCCACGGTCGCGATGGCACAGTTTTCGATGACGATGCGCGAAGCCGCCATGGCGGATCCTCGTTCTTCCTCTTCGGATGTACGAACCCGGGGGCCGAGCGGGGTGACGACCGAGTTCGTGGTGCACGTGCAAACGCGTCGTCGCGGCTGCTCGTTGCGGGTGTTGCGCAGATGCCCCCGCTCTCCTCCAGGTCCCCGGAACCGCCAGGGGCGGTTCCGGGGATGACGCCGGCGCACTCGCGTCGGAGGTTGTCGAGGCTTTTCGATTCCTCGGGGTCCGGGGAGAACCCCTGCCGGGATCAGAGGTTGGTGAGGTCCACGGGGATCTGCGGCTCGACACCGTCGCGCAGGACGGTCGCCTCGATCAGGCCGTACGGGCGGTCGGCCGCGAAGTAGACCTCGTTGTCGTTCTTGAGGCCGAACGGCTCGAGGTCGACGAGGAAGTGGTGCTTGTTCGGGAGCGAGAAGCGGATCTCGTCGATCTCCGAACGGTTGTTGATGATGCGCGAGCCCATCTGGTACAGCGTCTGCTGCAGCGAGAGCGAGTAGGTCTCGGCGAAGGCCTCGAGCATGTGCTTCCTGGTCTGCTCGTAGGACCGCTCCCAGTTCGGCATCCGCTGCTCGTCGTCGGTCCAGTTGAACCGCCACCACGAGGAGACCTGGGTGGCCAGGATGCGGTCGTAGGCCTCCTGGAGCGTCGTGTACTTGTCCTTGATGTAGCCCCAGAACTCCGAGTTGGTGGAGTTCATGACGACCAGGTCCTTCAGACCCGAGATGACCTGCCACTCGGAGCCGTCGTAGGTGATCTCGGAGACGCGGGTCTCCTGGCCCTTGCGGACGAAGGAGTGCTTGACGTCCTCGGAGCCGATGAACTTCGAGTTGGCATCGGAGGTCTCGATGCGCTCCCAGGCGTACTCCTCGATGCGGATACGCGCCCGGTGGATCGCGTCCTGGGAGGTCACGAAGTGCCGCGCCAGATGGATGCCGAACTGCTCGGCCGACTCGATGCCGTACTCCTTGGCGAAGGCGTACACCGTGTTCTTGGTGGTGTCGGTCGGCAGGACGTTGGCGTTGGAGCCGGTCAGGTGGACATCGTCCATGTCGCCGGAGAGGGCGACCGAGACGTTGAGGTCCTTGATGTGGTGGGTGGCGCCGTCCCGCGTGATCTTGACGACGCGGTTCTCCGCCTTGCCGTACTGGTTCTGTCCCAGAATCGTGGGCATGTCTGCTAGCTCCCTCGGTATACGGAGTAGCCGAACGGGTTGAGCAGCAGCGGTACGTGGTAGTGCTCGCCCGGCGTGACGGCGAACGTGATCGCCACCTCCGGGAAGAACGCACCGCTGTCCCGATTCGCGGGGGCGTCCTGCTGGGTTTCGGCTTGCTGGTTTGCGGACTTCTTGGCGAAGTAGGCCTCGGTCTCGAAGTCGAGGCGTACGTGGGTGGTGCCTTCCGGCAGGGCCGGGAGGTCCTTGCAGCGCCCGTCCGCATCGGTGGCGGATCCGCCGAGTGCCACCCAGTCCGCGTCGGATCCGGCGCGGGCCGCGAGCGAGATGGCGACGCCTTCGGCGGGGCGTCCGATGCTGGTGTCCAGGATGTGCGTGGACACCGAAGCGGTGGTTTCGGTGCTCATGACTGCTCTGCTTCCTCCACGAGACGGGTCAGACGGATGCGGTTGATCTTGCCCAGCTCGGTGCGGACGATCTCCCGCTCCTGCTCGGGCCCGTTCTCGATGCGTACCTTGATCTGGCCGAGCATGAACTCGGCCGTTGCTCCGGTCGCGCAGATGAGGAAGACGTGGCCGAACTTCTCCTGGTAGGCGAGGTTCAGTTCGAGCAGTTCGTTCCTGAGCTCCTCGGAGGCGCCGGCCATGCCCCGCTGCTCGCGGGCCGAGGTCGGGTCTCCCGGCTTCGGGCGGCCGATCGGCGGGTGCCCCGCCATGGCCTCCTCCAGGTCCGCCGTGCTCAGCTCGGCCATGGCGGCGTCGCTGGCGGCGAAGAGGGAGTCGGTGTCGGCGTAGGGGCGCTGGGCGAGGACCTTGCTGCCCCAGGCCGATGAGCTGCACACCTCGTGGAGGTCCGCGGCGGCCGCGGTCTCGTCCGAGGTGTTGAACCGGGTGAGCCCCGGTGTCGTACGCGAAGTCACGGGAAGCCTCCGTGGCCTTGGTGCTGGACGGGCTGGGGATTAGCTAAGACCCCTCCACAACACCCCGTCAACACTTTGTTGAAACGAATTGAACAAAGAACCGCCGTCGGATGCTCCAGACGGCGGCTCTCAGGCTCCCTGCGGCGCCCCTGGGGCTTCGGGAGGTGATTCTTTGTGGGTTCGTTCGGGCGGGGTGCCCCGAGCTTGGTGTGTTCTGCGGGTACGCGGCTACTTGCTCTTCGTGGTGCCGTTGTCCCGGTTCAAGTAGTTGTACACGGTGAACCGGGATACCCCTATCGCCCCGGCCACCGTCTCCACTCCGTGGCGTACGGAGAATGCTCCGCGCGCTTCGAGGAGGCGTACGACTTCCTGCTTGGACTTGCGGTCGAGCTCCGCCAGGGGCCTGCCGTGCTTGCGCTCCAGGGCCGCCAGGATGTGGTCGAGGGAGTCCGCGAGCTGCGGCAGCCGCACCGCGAGCACGTCCTCGCCCTCCCAGGTGAGGACCACGTCGTCATCGCCGGCCTCGGCCGGTGCGATGACCCGGGCACCCATGGCGTCCACCAGCGGTTTCACCGCTGCGGCGAAGGGGTGGTCTCGCGGCTCGGTCACTTCTGGTCCCCCTCTTGGATCACGTTCACCTGGAGGGAGACCCGCGTCGCGCCTTCGGCCAGCGACCGGCGCAGCAGCGCGTCGACCGCGGCCAGGACGGGCTCGGCCCGGCCCTCGGCGGTGTTCCCGAAGGGGCCGACGTCGACCTCGTCCAGATCGGCGGCCTCGATGACCTCGCGGGCGGCCACGGCATGCGCCGGGGCCTGGTCGAGGTCGAAGGGCTCGGTCGTGAACTCCACTCTCAATCGCACGTCGCCAACCTAACCGGGCGACCGCAATTTGCGGGAGCCCCCACTTGACAGGTGACCAGGCCCTTAGGCAGTCTTCCGTCAAGTAGAAAGTAACTTCCGCGATACGGAAGGAGCGCCTACCCCTCATGGGTTACACGGACCAGCGCTTCAATGTGAACCTCTCGATCCTCTACACCGAGCTCCCGCTCCTGGAGCGCCCCGCGGCCGCCGCCGCGGCGGGCTTCACGGCGGTGGAGCTGTGGTGGCCCTGGATCGAGACCCCGACCCCCGACCAGACCGAGCTCGACGCCCTCAAGGCAGCCATCGAGGACGCGGGCGTGCAGCTCACGGGCCTGAACTTCTACGCCGGCAAGCTGCCCGGCCCCGACCGTGGTGCGGTCTCCGTACCCGGCGAGGAGTCGGACCGCTTCCGCGCCAACCTCAAGGTCGCGGCGGACTTCGCCCAGTCGCTCGGCTGCAAGGCGCTCAACGCGCTCTACGGCAACCGCGTCGAGGGCGTGGACCCGGCCGAGCAGGACAAGCTCGCCCTGGAGAACCTGGTGCTCGCGGCCAAGGAGGCCGACCGCATCGGCGCGATCCTCCTGATCGAGACCCTCAACAAGCCGGAGTCCCCGCTCTACCCGCTGGTCAGCGCGTCGGCCGGTATCGAGGTCGTGGACAAGGTGAACGAGGCCACCGGGCTCGGCAACGCCAAGTTCCTCATGGACCTGTACCACCTGGCCATGAACGACGAGGATCTGCCGCAGATCATCGACGCCTACGTGGCGAAGACCGGTCACGTGCAGATCGCCGACAAGCCGGGCCGTGGCGCCCCGGGCACCGGCGAGCTCCCGATCGAGGACCTCCTCGACCAGCTGAGGAAGGCCGGTTACGAGGGCTACGTGGGCCTCGAGTACAAGGCCCCCGACGCGACCGCATCTTTCGGCTGGCTGCCGGCCGAGGCCCGCGCGGCGCGCTGAGCCTCAGGCCCGCGCGGCGCGCCGACCCTCAGGCGCGCACCCTCACGCGCTGACGTCCCCCGGATGACCGCTCACTGTGCGGGTGAGCGGTAACCGGCCCGGTCGCGCCAACTCACAGACGTATCGAAGAGCTTGAGAAAGGCACCATCACCATGAGCAACCTTGCTGCCACCTCCCAGCCCGCCCGCCCGGCGATTGCGTGGATCGGCCTCGGCATCATGGGCTCCCCCATGGCCGAGAACCTGATCAAGGCCGGTTACTCCGTCACCGGCTACACCCTGGAGCAGGACAAGCTCGACCGTCTCGCCGCCAACGGCGGCACGGCCGCCGGCTCGATCGCCGAGGCCGTCAAGGACGCCGATGTCGTCATCACGATGGTGCCCGCTTCCCCGCAGGTCGAGGCCATCTCCTACGGCCCCGAGGGCATCCTGGAGAATGCCAAGTCCGGCGCGCTGATCATCGACATGTCGTCGATCACCCCGCAGACCTCCATCGACCTGGCGAAGAACGCGAAGGAGAAGGGCATCCGCGTCATCGACGCGCCCGTCTCCGGTGGTGAGGCCGGTGCCATCGAGGCCGTCCTGTCCATCATGGTCGGCGGCGAGCAGGCGGACTTCGACGCCGCCAAGCCGATCCTCGAGGCTCTCGGCAAGACCATCGTGCTGTGCGGTCCGCACGGCTCGGGCCAGACGGTGAAGGCCGCCAACCAGCTGATCGTGGCGGTCAACATCCAGGCCTGCGCCGAGGCCGTGGTCTTCCTGGAGAAGTCCGGCGTGGACCTGAAGGCCGCGCTCGACGTCCTCAACGGCGGTCTGGCCGGTTCGACCGTGCTGACCCGCAAGAAGGACAACTTCCTGGGCCGCGACTTCAAGCCCGGCTTCCGTATCGACCTGCACCACAAGGACATGGGCATCGTCACCGACGCCGCCCGCAACGTGGGTGCCTCGCTGCCGGTCGGCGCCGTGGTCGCCCAGCTCGTCGCCTCCCTGCGTGCACAGGGCGACGGCGGCCTGGACCACTCGGCCCTGCTGCGCGCCGTCGAGCGCCTCTCCGGCTCGCAGGTCTGAGCCCCGGGCTCGCCTTGAGTGAGCCCCGGGCCGCCTTTGCGGCGGCCCCCTGAAACCCCGGTCGGCGGCGGCGCTGACACCTGTCCTGTCGCGCCCAGGCGCCGCCGTCGGCCGGAACGCCAGACTTCAGTTTCAACAAACTGTTGACGTCAGCTTCATCGCGTACATACGCTCCTGAAACCGCAGACGCAGCAGCAGTTTTCGCAGTCCTCGAAGCATTTGTACGGAAGGTCACGATGTCGAAGCGCGTGCTTACGACCGAGTCCGGCGCTCCTGTCGCCGACAACCAGAACTCCGCCACCGCCGGCGTCGGTGGCCCGATCCTCCTGCAGGACCAGCACCTGCTCGAGAAGCTCGCCCGCTTCAACCGGGAGCGCATCCCGGAGCGTGTCGTGCACGCCCGCGGCTCCGGCGCCTACGGGCACTTCGAGGTCACCGACGACGTATCGGCATACACCTCGGCCGACTTCCTCTCCGAGGTCGGCAAGAAGACCGAGACGTTCCTGCGCTTCTCCACCGTGGCCGACAGCCTCGGCGGCGCGGACGCCGTCCGCGACCCGCGCGGCTTCGCCCTGAAGTTCTACACCGAAGAGGGCAACTACGACCTCGTCGGCAACAACACCCCGGTGTTCTTCATCAAGGACCCGATCAAGTTCCCCGACTTCATCCACTCCCAGAAGCGCGACCCGTTCACGGGCAAGCAGGAGCCGGACAACGTCTGGGACTTCTGGGCGCACGCCCCCGAGGCCACCCACCAGGTCACCTGGCTGATGGGCGACCGCGGCATCCCCGCCTCGTACCGCCACATGAACGGCTACGGCTCCCACACCTACCAGTGGACCAACGCCGAGGGCGAGGCCTTCTTCGTCAAGTACCACTTCAAGACGAACCAGGGCATCCGCTCCCTGTCCGCCGAGCAGGCCGCCGAACTCGTCGGCCAGGACGCCAACTCGCACCAGACCGACCTGCTCCAGGCCATCGAGCGCGGTGTGTACCCCTCCTGGACCCTGTACGTGCAGATCATGCCGGCGGCCGAGGCGGCGGACTACCGCTTCAACCCCTTCGACCTGACCAAGGTGTGGCCGCACAGCGACTACCCGCTGCAGCGCGTGGGCCGTCTGGTCCTCGATCGCAACCCCGACAACGTCTTCGCCGAGGTCGAGCAGGCCGCGTTCTCCCCGAACAACTTCGTTCCGGGGATCGGCCCCTCCCCCGACAAGATGCTGCAGGGCCGCCTCTTCGCCTACGCGGACGCGCACCGCTACCGCCTGGGCGTCAACCACACCCAGCTGGCCGTGAACGCCCCCAAGGCGACCACCGCCGACAACTACGGCCGCGACGGCCTCATGGCCACCAACGGCCAGGGCCGCGTCAAGAACTACGAGCCCAACTCCTTCGACGGCCCGGTCGAGACCGGCCGGCCGCTGTCGGCGCCGCTCGCGGTCAACGGCCACACGGGTACGCACGAGGCCCCGGCCCACACCAAGGACGACGACTTCTTCCAGGCGGGCGAGCTGTACCGCCTGATGTCCGAGGACGAGAAGCAGCGCCTCGTCGCCAACATCGCCGGCGGCCTCTCGCAGGTCTCCCGCGACGACATCATCGAGAAGAACCTCACGCACTTCGCCGCCGCCGACGCGGACTACGGCAAGCGCGTCCAGGAGGCGGTCCGCGCCCTGCGCGACTGATCCTCGTCCGCATGAGCTGTGCCCGGGGAGACGGGAGGTCACCCCGGGCACCGGCCCGGACCGCTTGCCCGGATGAGGGGTGGCATGCGGTACGGGCGTCCACCCTCGGTGGACAGGTCCGCCCCCGGGCGGACAGCCGGAGACCGCGGCGGTGTGCGAGCCAGTGCGGTGGTGAAGGTCCCACGGAACGCTTCTCGACCTGAGGGAAGCGGTATCGAGGACTCATCGTGCACCGTCGCGGTCCCCGAACTGCCGGATCGACCTGTCGGCCCGACGGTTCCTCACGGACTCCGTCCGGCGGCGTGAACGTCCTGTCGCGTCAGCCTTACGCCGTCGGACGGCAACCAACTCCTCAGCCAGAGCGCCGAGTACGGACGGTCCCGTACTCGGCGCTCGTTTTCCTTGTACGGGGCCGCGGCCTATCCGGCAGCCGGACCGCGCGGGCCTATCCGGCAGGCGGCCCGAGGGCACGGTGGATGCGGATCATGTCGACGGACTCGGCGAGAAGTTCGTACTCCGTGGTCTCGTCACGGGCGATGAACCGCACCAGCCGCCCGCTCGCGAGCGCGGCCGCCGCCTGCTCCTGCTCCGCGCCGCTGTCGCGCCAGGCGCGCAGCAGGCCGGGCACATCGGGCGCGTCCCGCGGCATCGGCACCAGCGCACCGGCCGGCACGCGGGTCGTGCCGAGCCGCAGGTCGAGGCGTTCGGCGATCCAGGTGGCCCGCTCACGCAGCCACCACAGCGCCAGCGGCAGGCTCGGCGCACGGTAGGTGCCGAGCGGCACGCCGACGTACTCGCCACCGCAGACGCCGTACGCCGTCACCTCACACAGGAACTCCTCGTGCATCGCGGACCCCCAGCTCCCCGCGGACAGCGCGTCCGTGCCGGTCAACAACCGCTTGCCTCCGTACAGCCAGTGTGCGCTCACGGTGCGTATCCGCGCGGGGTTCCGGCCAGCATTGGCCGGAACCCCGTACCCCAGGGAGGCGCGCCGGGGTGAACGCCCCTGCATAGCTGGCGAGTTGTCCAGGACGGCCGGTGCGCCGCCCCTCGCCTCATCCGCGCCAGGTGGCTCAAACACCACGGCCACACAGCCAGCGACACGGAGGCTCACTCGCACGCGCACGCGCACACGCACACGCCGAAGGGGCGGCACGTCCTGTCCGGACGGGCCGCCCCTTCGGTTCGGGCGGGTCGGGCGCGGCTCAGCCGGTCGCGCCCCGGCGGCGATCAGGCCTTGAGCGGCAGGATGGCCGTCGGAGCGTGCCAGTCCTCCGTCGCGACCTCCTCGAACTCCTTGACCGCGCTGATGTCGGCCGTGGGGCTCATCGCGATGTTGGTGATGCGCTCCAGGATCGCCTCGACGACGACCGGCACCTGGTGCTCCTGCGCCAGCTTCTTCGCCTTCTCGAAGGCCTCGGGCAGGTCGGCCGGGTCGGTGACGCGGATCGCCTTGCAGCCGAGGCCCTCGGCGACCTTGACGTGGTCGACGCCGTAGACGCCCAGCTCGGGGCTGTTCTGGTTCTCGAACTCCAGGTTGACCTGGAAGTTGATGTCCAGACCGATCTGCGCCTGCCGGATCAGGCCCAGGTAGGCGTTGTTCACGAGGACGTGGATGTACGGGATGCGGTGCTGGGCACCGACCGCGAGCTCCTCGATCATGAACTGGAAGTCGTAGTCGCCGGAGAGGGCGACGACCGGGTTCTCCGGGTCCGCCTTGGCGACACCGAGCGCGGCCGGGATGGTCCAGCCCAGCGGGCCGGCCTGGCCGCAGTTGATCCAGTGGCGGGGCTTGTAGACGTGCAGCATCTGCGCGCCCGCGATCTGGGACAGGCCGATCGTGGTGACGTACCGGGTGTCCTTGCCGAAGGCCTTGTTCATCTCCTCGTAGACGCGCTGCGGCTTCATGGGGATGTTCTCGAAGTGCGTACGGCGCTGGAGGGTGGCCTTGCGCTCCAGGTGCGAGGCGACCCACTCGGAGCGGTCGGGCAGCGAACCTGCGGCCTTCAGCTCCTTGGCGACCTCGACGAACAGTTCGAGGGCGGCCTTGGCGTCCGAGGTGATGCCGTAGTCCGGGGCGAAGATCTTGCCGATCTGGGTCGGCTCGATGTCGACGTGCACGAACGTGCGGCCCTCGCGGTACACGTCCAGCTTGTAGCCGGTGTGGCGGTTGGCCCAGCGGTTGCCGATGCCGAGGACGAAGTCCGACTCCAGGAAGGTGGCGTTGCCGTAGCGGTGGCCGGTCTGCTGGCCGACCATGCCGGCGTTCAGCTCGTGGTCGTCCGGGATGGCGCCCCAGCCCATGAGGGTGGGGACGACCGGGGTGTTGGTGATCTCGGCGAACTCGACGAGCAGGTCGCAGGCGTCGGCGTTGATGATGCCGCCGCCCGCGATGATCAGCGGGCGCTCCGACTCGACGAGGAACCTGATCGCCTTCTCGATCTGGGAGCGGGTCGCGGACGGCTTGTAGACCGGCAGCGGCTCGTACGTCTCCGGGTCGAAGTCGATCTCGGCGAGCTGCACGTCGATCGGCAGGTCGATGTGGACCGGTCCAGGACGGCCGGAGCGCATGAGGTGGAAGGCCTGCTGGAAGACGCCGGGGACCTGCGCGGGCTCCAGGACCGTGACGGCCATCTTCGTCAGCGGCTTGGCGATCGAGGCGATGTCGACGGCCTGGAAGTCCTCCTTGTGCAGGAGGTGGCTCGGGGCCTGGCCGGTGATGGCGAGGATCGGGATGGAGTCGCCGGCGGCCGAGTAGTGACCGGTGATCATGTCGGTGCCGGCCGGGCCGGACGTACCGATCGCGACGCCGATGTTGCCGGGCTTGGTGCGCGTGTAGCCCTCGGCCATGTGGGTCGCGCCCTCGACGTGCCGCGCGAGGGTGTGGTCGATGCCGCCGACCTCCTTCAGGGCCTTGTAGAAGGGGTTGATCGCGGCGCCCGGCACTCCGAACGCGTCCGTCACACCTTCGCGCTTGAGGATCTCCACTGCCGCGTGGGCGGCTGTCATTCGAGGCATCGACTCACTCCTGCGTCCTGCCGGCCGTACCGGTCGCACCGGTCGGCGATCGGGCGCTTCCGCTGACTATTTCCGTAATGCGGAAGTTCTCTTCTGCTATATGGAAGCAATCTAAGAGCAGCTCAGGGGAGGCGTCAAGGCCCTCAGGCCCTCATCAAGTGCGATGAACGTCGCCGAATCCCTCCCCAGGGCCTGCCGTTTGGTGGACGATGAGAACGCCAGCGGGTCCGGTTCGTGGCTTCGTACGGAGGGGGTGTGCCGATGCCCGGAAGTGTTCCGGTGCGCTGTCCGCTCTGCCGCCGCGAGCACCTGTACGCGCCGCACGTGTACCCCTGCTCCTGCGGTACACCGGTTTCGCCGCCCCTGCAGCGAGGCGCGCAGCCGGTGCCCGTCACCCATGTGACCTGGGAAGACGACTGGGTGACGGTGCGCTGCGAGTCCTGCGGGCGCTGCGATCAGTGGCCCCAGCCGGAGCTCGGCTGCGCCTGCGGCACGGTGCTCCGTATCCCCGTACGACCGGCCTCCTCCGGCCCCGCTCCCGGCCACGCGCCGCTCCCGCTGCACATCGCTTCCCCGAGCTCTCAACTTCGTTCGAGCAGGGGAGACCCCATTCCGCCGACCGCTCCGGCGCCGCGGCCCGCCTTCCATCCCGTGACGATCCGCACCGCGCGCGATGCCGTGCAGGCCGCCGCGCTGTACCTGCGCTGGCTCGGCTACAAGGAGATCCGGCGGGCCGAGCTGCGGGCCGCGTCAGGGATGGGGCTGGCCGCGCCCGGGCTGCGGGCACAGGTCGAGCCGACGACTCGGGCGGTGAGCCTGCGGGATGTGGAATGCGTATGGCTGGCCGCACTCAACGAGTCGGCGGTGCCGGTGTGGTTCTCGCTCGCGGGTTACGCGCAGGACGCGCGGGCACGGGCGGACCGACTGGCGGTCCCGCTCTTCGTCCTGGACCTGACGGGGGCGCCGCAGCCGGTGAACAGTCCGGCGGACGAGCTGATCAGCTCGGGGGCCTGAGTACTGCTGCGCCCCCTGAGTACTGCTGCGCCCAGGGATGCGGGGTGCCGTGAGTGCGCCCCGGGCACGGACGCCTCCCGCAGCGGCAGGGGCCGGATGAAGCCCGGGCGGACCG
Source organism: Streptomyces lothianensis (assembly GCF_047779955.1). NCBI lineage: Bacteria > Bacillati > Actinomycetota > Actinomycetes > Kitasatosporales > Streptomycetaceae > Streptomyces > Streptomyces lothianensis. The sequence continues at coordinate 51,087 of NZ_JBLMKT010000077.1, forward strand.
CAGTACACCGCGGCCCGCCCGGCCCCCCGTTCGGGATGGTCGTTGCGCCCTCCTGGCCGTCTCCTGACCCGGAAGACCACACTCCGGGACCCTAGCGAGCAGGTACGGGCCCCGGCTTGGACAAATTTGACCTCGGAGTCAGGTCACGGGTTCGGCCTCGGAGTCAGCTCACGAGCCGGCGCCCGCCCGGAGCGCGGCAGCCCTCCCCGGCCGCTCCCCCCGGCCGCTCCTCCCCCGGCCGGAGGGAAACGGCCCCCTCCAGGACCCCCTCGGCGACCAGCCGCCCAGGAGTGATCCCGGCCAGGGAGCGGAACTCCCGATTCAGATGGGCCTGGTCATAGAACCCGCAGGCTGCCGTGAGCGCCCCGAGGTCGACGGCACCGCGGGCGAGCATCCCCACCGCCCGATGGAAGCGCAGCACCCGCGCCGAGGCCTTCGGTGTGAGCCCCACCTGCTGGCTGAACCTGCGCACGAGATAGCCATGACTCCAGCCCACATCCCGGGCGATCCGGGCCACAGGGACGGCCCCGCCGGAGCGCGCGAGCAGCTGCCAGGCGCGCCCGACCTCAGGCGCGGGCTCGGGCCCGGCATCGAGCCGGGCGAGCAGCGTGGCGTCGAGCAGGTCGAACCGCGTGGCCCAGTCACGCGTCGCGGACATCCGCTCGACCAGCTCCTTCGCACGCGACCCGAGCACGTCCGCGAGCTCGACGACACGGTTGGTCAGCTCCCGCATGGGCAGGCCGAACAGCCGGTACGCCCCGAGTGGCGTCAGCTCCAGCCGGATCGCCTCCTGCCCGCCGGGATGGCAGACGATCCGAGGCCCGTCCTCGAGCCCGCCCGCCAGCGAACCCAACACCCGCAGCGCAGGACCGTGCCCGGAGAGCCGATGCACCTGCTCGAAGGGCTCCCCCAGGCTGATCAGCACCACGGCCCGCCCGTTGGGCACGACCTGCGCCCGGAACGGACTCGCGGCGGGATCCCAGTACCCGGCGTAGCTGCGCACATAGGGCCGCAGTGGTGAGGGCCACGCCCGATCCACCCGCCACCGCTCCTCGAGGCGGGTCAGCTCGACCGCAGGCCCACCGGTCACGCCCGCACGCCTCCCACCGCCGCCGCCATGCCGAACACCCGCCACCCAGGTCTCAGTCCACCACCCAGGTCTCATTCCGCCACTCGGACCTCAGCCCACCACTCGGACCTCAGCCGGCCACTCAGGCCTCGGCCCGCCCGCCAGGCCTCAGTGAGCCGCGAGCCGCTCCACGAGCGCGAGACTCCGGGCCAGCAACTCCCGCTCCTGCTCCGAGAGTTCCGCCTCGATCGCCCGCGCGAGCCAGTCCTCGCGGCGCCCGCGCTCCTCCTCCAGAAGCGCGCGCCCCGCCGCGGAGAGCTCGACCAGGCTCTTGCGGCCGTCGGTCGGATGCGCACGGCGGGTGATCAACCCCTGCTCCATGAGCAGCCCCACGGCCCGCGCCATGGACTGCGGGCGCACCCGCTGGTCGGCCGCGAGCTCGCTGGTCGTCATCGCGCCCTTGCGGTCGAGAGCTCCGAGCACCGCCACCTGACCCAGCGGCATCTGGTCCTCGAGCTTCACGCGGCGCGTGAGTTTGCCCATCGCGGTACGCAGTTCGGCCGCGACGGCGGTGGATTCCGGAAGGGGCATACCGAACCTTAACGCAGCACGGCTGCTCAGCCCTGCTGCTCACCTCAGCAGCCCGCCCACACAGCAAGACTGTACAGCATTGCTGCACAGCAGAACTGTGCAGCAATGCTGTACAGTCTCTCCCGTCGGGTTCAGCGCCAGCGTCGCCGCAGCAGGACCCCGGCACGTACGCGACAAGGGGAGGACTCCCATGACCGCAATGACCGCCATCACCTCCGTCACCGGCCGCCGCATCCTCGACAGCAGGGGCAACCCCACCGTCGAAGTGGATGTGGAGCTGGCGGACGGCTCCACCGGCCGGGCCGCGGTCCCCTCCGGCGCCTCGACCGGCGCACGCGAGGCAGTGGAACTGCGCGACGGTGACCCGGCCTGCTGGCACGGCAAGGGCGTCGACCGCGCCGTGGAGCACGTGAACACGGAACTCGCCGCCGCCGCCACCGGCCTCGAAGCCGAGGACCAGACCGGCCTCGACGCCGCCCTCATCGCCGCCGACGGCACCCCGACCAAGTCGCGGCTCGGCGCCAACGCGATCCTCGGCGTCTCACTGGCCGCCGCGAAGGCCGCGGCGGCCGCCCACCGGCTGCCGCTCTACCGCTACGTCGGCGGCACCGGCGCCACGCTGCTCCCCGTACCGATGATGAACATCGTCAACGGGGGCGCGCACGCCGACAATCCCCTGGACTTCCAGGAGTTCATGATCGCCCCGGTCGGCGCGGACTCCTTCGCCCAGGCCGTCCGCATGGGCTCCGAGATCTTCCACACCCTGCGCCGCGACCTGCTCGCTGCCGGGCACGCCACGGGTGTCGGCGACGAGGGCGGCTTCGCCCCCTGTCTCCGTACGGCCGAGGAGGCACTCGACTTCGTCGTCGCCGCGGTCGAACGCGCGGGCTACCGCCCCGGCACGGACATCGGCCTGGTCATGGATCCGGCGTCCTCGGAGTTCTTCCGCGACGGTGGGTACGACTACGCCGGCGAGGGCGTACGCCGCTCCCCCGCCGAACACGCCGCCTACCTCACGAAGTTGATCGAGGCGTACCCCGTCGTCTCGATCGAGGACCCGATGGCCGAGGACGACCTGGAGGGCTGGCGCGATCTGACGACCCGCGTGGGCGACCGCTGCCAGCTGACGGGCGACGACGTCTTCTGCACGAACGAGGCGATCCTCCGCGAGGGAATCGCCTCGGGCGTGGCCAACTCGATCCTCATCAAGGTCAACCAGATCGGCACCCTCACCGAGGCCCTGAGCACGGTGGACGCGGCCCACCGCGCGGGCTACACGGTCGTCATGTCGCACCGCTCGGGCGAAACCGAGGACACGACGATCGCCGACCTGGCGGTGGCCACGAACTGCGGCCAGATCAAGACGGGTTCCCTCTCCCGCTCGGACCGCACGGCCAAGTACAACCAGCTGATGCGGATCGAGGAACAGCTGGGCGCGAGCGCGCGGTACGCGGGCGGGCAGGCGCTTCAGCGGCGCGGGGCCGTCCGGACGCGGTAGGCATGCGCCGCGACGAGTAGGCCGATTCCTCAGAACAGGAACTCCGGGACCCCGTAGACGCCGGTCCACGTGACTCCGGTCCGCGTGACTCCGGCACCGCGTTCTCCACCGCGAAGCGGCGTGTCGCGGGAGCCGGAGTCATCCTGCGGGCGCATCGGGACACGCCTGGTACCGGGGGCGGCGAGCCCCCTCAGTTCACCTGCCGTTCCCGCCCCGCCCAGTACGGCTCCCGCAGCTTGAACTTCTGGATCTTGCCCGTGGCCGTGCGCGGGATGGACGTGCGGAACTCCACGGACGTGGGCGCCTTGTAGCCGGCGATCCGGTCCTTGCAGTGGGCGATCAGGTCCGCCTCCGTGGCGCTCGCGCCCTCCGCCAGGACCACCAGGGCCTTGATGGTCTCGCCCCACTTCTCGTGCGGTACGCCGATGACCGCGACCTCGGCGACCGCCGGATGGCTGAAGACGGTGTCCTCGACCTCGATGGACGAGACGTTCTCGCCGCCGGTGATGATGACGTCCTTCTTGCGGTCGGAAATGGTCAGATGGCCGTCGTCCTCGTCGATCACACCGCCGTCCCCTGTGTGGAACCAGCCGCCCTCCAGGGCCGCCTCGGTCTCCTCGGGCTTCTCCCAGTAACCGTCGAGGACGACGTTCGACCGGGCCAGCACCTCACCGGATGCCGCCACGTCGAGGCGTACACCGAGGGCGGGAAGGCCCGCACGGGAGAGCCTGCGGGCGCGTTCCTCAGCGGGGAGCGCGTCGTCCTGCGGGCGGGTGCGGTTGAAGGTGAGCAGCGGCGAGGTCTCCGTGAGGCCGTAGATCTGGGTGAACTCCCAGCCCAGTTCCTCCTCGACACGCTGGATCGTACGGCTCGGCGGCGGCGCGCCCGCGCAGACGATGCGGACCCGCTCGCGGCCCGGGATCTCGCCCTCCCAGTCGGCCGCCGCGCCGAGCACTGCGTTCCACACCGCGGGCGCCCCGCACATCAGGGTCACCCCGTGCCGCTCGACGCGGCGCAGGATCTCCGTGCCGTCGACCTTGCGCAGCACGACCTGCTTGGCGCCGAGCCCCGCCATGACGAAGGGCATGCCCCAACCGTTGCAGTGGAACATCGGCAGGGTGTGCAGGTAGACGTCCCGCTCCCAGGCGCGGGTGTGCAGGCCGAAGGTGAGGCCGTTCACCCAGATGTTGCGGTGCGTCAGCTGTACGCCCTTGGGGCGGGCGGTGGTGCCCGAGGTGTAATTGATGGTGGCGGTGGCATCCTCGTCCGGCCGCGACCAGGGGCGCGGCTCGACGCCGAAGCGCATCAGTTCCCGCTCGGTCTGCTCGCCGAGTACGAAACGGTGCCCGGCCTTGACGCCCGCGAGCGCGTCGTCCAGCTCCGGGTCCACCAGGACCGCCGAGGCCCCGCTCTGCCGGACGATGTACTCGGTCTCCTCCGGCTTCAGCCGGAAGTTCACGGGCACGGCGATCCGCCCGCTCATCGGCACCGCGAAGAGCAGTTCGAGCAGGCGCGACGAGTTGTGGCTGACGACGGCGACCCGTTCGCCCTCCCCGATGCCGAGCGCGTCGAATCCGGCCTGCCAGGCCCGCACCCGCTCCCCGAGGCGCCCGTAGGTCGACTCCGGTACGACGGCGGCGGGCTGGTCCGGTTCGTCGACCACGCCGGGGCTGTCGGCGAAGCCGGCCTCCGCCCGGTGGAGGAAGTCGGCGACGGTCATCGGCATCCGCATGTCGTATCTCCTGTGATCCGGGGCGTTTCGGCGTTCAGTGGTCCGGGGCGTTTTACGTTCGGAGGTTCGGAGGTTCGGAGGTTCGAAGGTTCGGAGATTGGGTGATGCGTCGGTTCGTCCCCACGTCCTCGTACGTAGCATCCTGTGCGCAAACGACCCACGATCACCAGACCCCGTGGGCGTGCCTACGAGGCCTTCGCGCGGACGCCGATCACCTGCCCGTACCGGATGTCGTACGTACCTCCCGTCCCCATCGGCCCTTCGAGGAGCCTTACGGCCTCGGCCTCCAACTCGGCGCGCTGCGCCTCGGTGAGCTTGCCGAAGGGCTCGAACGTGAGCGTCGCGGTCTCCTTCTCCTCCGCAAGCCGCCATACGCCCGCGAGGAAGCCGTCGACCAGGAAGGCGCTGTAGGCGATGTTGCCCAGCCAGGTGCTGCCTTTGTACTCGGCCGGTACGAACCGCACCCGGTCCGCGTGCGAGAGCAGCAGGTTGTCGAATTCGGGCAGCAGCCGCGCGGGGGCCGGGGTGTCCTCGTCGGGGCGCGGGGCTTCCGGCAGGTCGAAGACTTCGATGCCGTTCTCGTCGCGGAAGGCGATCAGGCGGGGGCGCAGCCGTTCGAATACTTCACGCATCCGGGTGAGGCCGCACCAGGTCTGGAAGTCCTTCACGGAGGCCGGTCCGAAGGCGGCGAGGTAGCGCAGGACCGTGTCGTCGGGCGTGGCGGGCGGCACGTCGTCGCGGCCGAGCCAGTGCACCAGGGTGGTCAGCGCGACCTGCCCGCTGCGCCGCCACAGGCCGCGCGGGGTGACCTGGACCTGCGGCAGCAGGCAGCGGGCGGCGGCCCCGAGCGCCTGCGGATCGGCATCGGGCCACGCCTTGAGCAGCTCTTCGCGGAGCTGCTTGGGCGTCCGCGGCTCCGCCTCCACGAGTTCCTTCGCGCGTACGACGAGATCCTCCAGGTCCACGCCGACGAGGCCCTTGCGGAACTGGCCGAGCTCCCGGGTGCGCGCCGGCTGGACGAGCCCCCGCAGGGCCAGTGCGTCGTCGGCGGTGTGCGCGTGGATGGTCGAGCGCATGGTGACGATGCGCACCAGTTCGCGGTCCGCCATCAGCCGGGAGTGCTCCTGCGGCTCGAAGTCCTCGAGCCGGGCCGCGAGCGCGTAATAGGGCGGTTTGACGTTCTGCGCCTGCAGTCCGAGCAGATGCGCGACCGCGTCCGCGGGCTTCATGCTGTGCCGTCGCAGCAGCAGCTGCCGTTCCAGGGAGGCGCGGTTGAGCGCGCGCGTGGTGAGCACAGGGCCTCGGTCCTTCTCGGCTGCCGTCATGTTCCGCACGGTAGCGAGAGATGCGGACAGCGACCGTCCTCGATCGCCCTGCGGGGAAATTCGGTGGACGCGAGGACCCGCGACGGTGTTCGCTTCGGTCAGCCACCGGAGGTACTCCACCGGCGGCCCCGTACTGCTCCCGATCACTTGGAAGAGGTGTCTTGATGACCCGGACCGCGCCGAGCGCGCCTCGCGTCAGCTTCTGACCGCCACTGCCCTTCCGTACAGTTCCGGTCCTGTGAGGCCGCTCGGCCTGCTCTTGCTGTCATTGCACACTTCTCAGCAAGGAGCACCCGGGTGTCAAGCGATCACCTCGCACACCAGCACCGCACCACCCCCACCGGACACGTCCTCGGCACCGACACGTTCACGTGCGTACGCTGCGGACTGACCGTCTCGTCCTACGCCGCCGGTTCCACCCGGCGCAATCACTGTCCGTCCTGTCTGCACTCGCGGCATGTCCTCGACCAGGTCGAGGGCGGTTCGTCCGCATGCGGCGCGCGGATGAGCCCGATCGCCATCGCCGTGCTGCGCACCGGCGACTGGATGCTGATCCACCGCTGCGTACGCTGCGGCGAGCTCAGTTCGGAACCGGTGTGTGGGGACGACAACCAGCTCATCCTCATGCGCATGGCCGTACGGCCGCTGGCCGATCCCCCGTTCCCGCTCGAAGCGTTCGGCACGCTCTGAACGCCCGCAGCGGACACGAAAGGGGACAGGCCATGCCACGCCGCACGCACAGCGACCAGGGAAACAGAAACAACAGAAGCAACAAGGACAGCGGAAGCAGCAGCAAGGACAGGCGCAGGCGCACCGGACGCGCCAGGCCGCAGCGCCGCAAGGACGTCCTGCACAGCGCGGGCGGTCACCGGGCCCGTGACTTCCGGTGCGTGGGATGCCGGCTCGACGTATCGCTCGTCGCGCCCGGCACCGCGCACCGCAATCACTGCCCGACCTGTCTGACCAGTCTCCATGTCGATCTGCGGATCCCCGGCGACCGTGCCGCGGACTGCCGGGGACGCATGGAGGCGGTCGGCCTGACCGTCCGTGCGGACGGCGAGTGGCTGCTCATCCACCAGTGCCTGACGTGCGCCCGGCTCAGCGCCAACCGCATCGCGGGCGACGACAACGCACTGGCCCTGGTGCGCCTGGCGCTCAGGCCGCTGAGGGACGGCCGCGTCGCCACCAGCGCGCTGCTCGCCGCGCCTTGATGCCGACCGTGAGGGGCGGGTGCCCGCATCCGCCCCTCACGGTGCGGCCTCGGTACCGGTGCAGGTACCGAGGCCGCACGGCACCTGCACCTGCACCAGCACCAGCACCAGCACCAGCACCAGGATCCGAACCACTATTTGTTACCGGCCAGTAGTGCACAATCCGTCAAGGATCAAGCCCCACCTGAAGAGGGCAAGGTCACAGCCCTGCCCTCTGCTGATCCTTTAGTGCGGACCGCTAGCATCCGAGCATGACGGTCCTGCCTGACGACGGGCTCTCCCTGGCCGCCGAGTTCCCTGATGCGACCCATGAGCAGTGGCAGCGCCTCGTGGAAGGCGTACTGCGCAAGTCGGGCAAGGAAGTCTCGGGCGACGCAGCCGAGAGTGCCCTCTCCACCCAGCTCGAGGACGGGCTCATCGCCCGCCCTCTGTACACCTCTGCCGATACGGCACCCGGCCTGCCCGGTTTCGCCCCGTACACCCGGGGCGCCCGCCCCGAGGGCACCGCGGCGGCCGGCTGGGACGTGCGCCAGCACCACTCCCGGCCCGATCCGGCCGCCGCGAACGAAGCGCTGCTCGGCGACCTGGAGAACGGGGTCACCTCGCTGTGGCTGACCGTGGGCGAGGGCGGTCTGCCGGTCGCGGGTCTGGAGCGGGCGCTGGACGGCGTCTACCTCGACCTCGCGCCGCTCGTCCTCGACGCGGGCGCCGCCTTCCCCGAGGCCGCCGCCGAGCTGCTCCGGCTGCACACGGAGCGCGGCACGCCCGCCGCGGAGGTACGGGGCAACCTGGGCGGTGACCCGCTCGGTCACGAGGCACGGACCGGCCAGGCACAGGACTTCGCGCCGGTCGCCTCGTACGCACGCAAGCTGACCGAAGGCTTCCCGGGGCTGCGGGCCCTCACCGTGGACGCCCTGCCGTACCACGAGGCGGGCGCCTCGGCCGGGCAGGAGCTCGGCGCCTCGATGGCCACCGCCGTGGCGTATCTGCGGGAGCTGACCGCGGCGGGCCTCAGCACCGAACAGGCCGTGGGCCAGCTGGAGTTCCGCTACGCGGCGAGCGCCGACCAGTTCCTCACCATCGCCAAGTTCCGGGCCGCCCGCCGCCTGTGGTCCTGGATCACGGAGGTCTGCGGCACCGAGGGCGCGCAGATCCAGCACGCGGTCACGTCGTCGGTGATGATGAGCCGCCGCGACCCGTGGGTGAACATGCTGCGCTGCACGGTCGCCACGCTCGCCGCGGGTGTCGGCGGCGCCGGGTCGGTGACGGTGCTGCCCTTCGACCACGCGCTCGGCCTGCCGGACGCATTCGCCCGCCGTATCGCCCGCAACACCTCCACAATCCTGATCGAGGAATCCCACCTCTCCCGCGTCATCGACCCGGCGGGCGGCTCCTGGTACGTGGAGCAACTGACCGACCAACTGGCGCAGGCGGGCTGGGAGTTCTTCCAGGAGATCGAGCGCGCGGGCGGCCAGGCGGCCGTGTTGCGCAGCGGAATGCTCCGCGACCGTATCGCCGAGACCTGGTCCGTGCGCAGCCGGAAGCTCGCCACGCGCAAGGAGCCCATCACGGGCGTCAGCGAGTTCCCGAACCTCGCCGAGAAGCCCGTCGAGCGCGAACCCGCGCCCGCCGCCCCGGCCGGCGGCCTGCCGCGGGTCAGCCGCGACGAGGCCTACGAGGCGCTGCGCTCCCGCTCCGACGCGCACCTCGCCGCACACGGCGAGCGCCCGAAGGTCTTCCTCGCCGCGCTCGGCTCCCCCGCCGCGCACACCGCCCGCGCCACGTTCGCCTCGAACCTCTTCCAGGCGGGCGGCATCGAGCCGGTCACCGGCGAGGGCAGCGCGGCCTTCGTGGAGAGCGGCTCGCGGATCGTGTGCCTGTGCTCCAGCGACAGCGTGTACGAGGAGCAGGCCGCCGCGATCGCCGCCGAACTGCGGGCCGCGGGCGCCGAGTACGTCTTCCTCGCCGGGAAGCCCGCCTCGTACGAAGGTGTCGACTCCTACGTCTTCGCGGGCTGCGATGCCGTGGACGTGCTCACCTCCACCCTCGACCGTCTGGGAGTCTCCTGATGTCCATCCCCGACTTCACCGGGATCGATCTCGGGCGCACCACGTCGAAGGCGTCGGCCGGCGCCTGGCGCGAGGCCGTCGAGGCGTCCACGGGCAAGGACGAGAACGAACTGCTCTGGGAGACCCCGGAGGGCATCGCGGTCAAGCCGCTGTACACGGGCGAGGACGTGGAAGGCCTCGACTTCCTCGGCACGTACCCGGGCGTGGCGCCGTATCTGCGCGGCCCGTACCCGACGATGTACGCCAACCAGCCGTGGACGATCCGCCAGTACGCGGGCTTCTCCACGGCCGAGGAGTCCAACGCCTTCTACCGGCGCAATCTCGCGGCCGGCCAGAAGGGCCTCTCCGTCGCCTTCGACCTGCCCACCCACCGCGGCTACGACAGCGACCACCCGCGGGTGACCGGTGACGTCGGCATGGCGGGCGTGGCGATCGACTCGATCCTCGACATGCGCCAGCTGTTCGACGGCATCCCGCTCGACAGGATGACCGTCTCGATGACGATGAACGGCGCGGTGCTGCCGATCCTCGCGCTCTACATCGTGGCGGCGGAGGAGCAGGGCGTACCGCCCGAGAAGCTGGCCGGGACCATTCAGAACGACATCCTCAAGGAGTTCATGGTCCGCAACACCTACATCTATCCGCCGAAGCCGTCGATGCGGATCATCTCCGACATCTTCGCGTACACCTCGCAGCGGATGCCGCGCTACAACTCGATCTCCATCTCCGGGTACCACATCCAGGAGGCGGGTGCGACGGCCGACCTGGAGCTTGCGTACACGCTCGCGGACGGCGTCGAGTACATCCGCGCGGGCCGTGAGGCGGGCCTGGACGTGGACGCGTTCGCGCCACGGCTGTCGTTCTTCTGGGCGATCGGCATGAACTTCTTCATGGAGGTCGCCAAGCTGCGTGCCGCGCGCCTGCTGTGGGCGAAGCTGGTGAAGCAGTTCGACCCGCAGAACACCAAGTCCCTGTCCCTGCGCACCCATTCGCAGACCTCGGGCTGGTCACTGACCGCGCAGGACGTCTTCAACAACGTCACCCGCACCTGCGTGGAGGCGATGGCGGCGACCCAGGGCCACACCCAGTCCCTCCACACGAACGCGCTGGACGAAGCCCTCGCCCTCCCCACCGACTTCTCCGCCCGCATCGCCCGCAACACCCAGCTCCTGCTCCAGCAGGAGTCGGGCACGACGCGCACGATCGACCCGTGGGGCGGCAGCGCCTACGTCGAGAAGCTGACGTACGACCTCGCGCGGCGCGCCTGGCAGCACATCGAGGAGGTCGAGAAGGCCGGCGGCATGGCCCAGGCCATCGACGCGGGCATCCCGAAGCTCCGCGTCGAGGAGGCGGCCGCGCGCACCCAGGCCCGTATCGACTCCGGGCGCCAGCCGGTCATCGGCGTCAACAAGTACCGCGTCGCCAGCGACGAGGCGATCGAGGTCCTCAAGGTCGACAACTCGTCGGTACGCGCCCAGCAGATCGAGAAGCTGCGCCGACTGCGCGCCGAGCGCGACGAACAGGCCTGCCAGTCCTCGTTGGACGCGCTCACGCAGGCGGCAGCGGGCACGGGCAACCTCCTCGAACTCGCCGTGAACGCGGCCCGCGCGAAGGCCACCGTGGGCGAGATCTCCGACGCACTGGAGAAGGTGTACGGGCGGCACGCGGGCCAGATCCGTACGATTTCCGGCGTGTACCGCAACGAGGCAGGAGAGTCGGCGAACGTGGACCGCACCCGCGCCCTGGTCGACGCCTTCGACGAGGCCGAGGGCCGCAGGCCGCGCATCCTCGTCGCCAAGATGGGCCAGGACGGCCACGACCGCGGCCAGAAGGTCATCGCCACGGCCTTCGCCGACCTCGGTTTCGACGTCGACGTCGGCCCGCTCTTCCAGACCCCGGGCGAGGTCGCCCGGCAGGCGGTCGAGGCGGACGTGCACATCGTCGGCGTCTCGTCGCTTGCCGCAGGACACCTCACGCTCGTCCCGGCGCTGCGGGCCGCGCTGGCGGAGGAGGGCCGCGAGGACATCATGATCGTCGTCGGCGGTGTCATCCCGCCGCAGGACGTCCCCACGCTCCTGGAGATGGGCGCGGCGGCGGTCTTCCCGCCTGGCACCGTCATCCCCGACGCGGCCTACGACCTGGTGGAACGCCTTGCGAGGGAGCTGGGCCACGACGAGGCCGCCTGACGTATGAAACCCATCGACCTCGATGCCTACGTAAAGGGTGTGCTCGACGGGAAGCGGGCGTCCATCGCCCGCGCCATCACTCTCGTCGAGTCCACCCGGCCCCAGCACCGGGCCCGCGCCCAGGACCTGCTCACCGCGCTCCTGCCGCACAGCGGCAAGGCGCGGCGGATCGGGGTCAGCGGGGTGCCCGGTGTCGGCAAGTCGACCTTCATCGACGCGTTCGGGACGATGCTGACGGGGCGCGGCCACCGGGTCGCGGTCCTCGCCGTGGACCCGTCCTCGACCCGCACCGGCGGCTCCATCCTCGGCGACAAGACCCGCATGGAACGCCTCTCGGTCGACCCCGCGGCCTTCGTCCGGCCCTCCCCCTCCGCGGGAACCCTGGGCGGCGTGGCGAAGGCCACGCGCGAGTCGATCATCATCATGGAAGCGGCCGGCTACGACGTCATCCTCGTCGAGACGGTCGGCGTCGGTCAGTCGGAAACAGCCGTCGCCAACATGGTCGACTCCTTCCTCCTCCTCTCCCTCGCCCGCACGGGCGACGGACTGCAGGGCATCAAGAAGGGCGTCCTGGAACTCGCCGACGTCCTCGCCATCAACAAGGCCGACGGCCCCCACGAACGCGATGCCAAGGCAGCGGCCCGCGAACTGGCGGGCGCCCTCCGCCTCATGCACTCCGCCGACCCGGCCTGGACTCCCCCGGTCCTGACCTGCAGCGCCCGCGAGTCGACGGGCCTCGACACGGTCTGGGACCGCCTGGAACAGCACCGCGACCTGCTCTCGTCGACGGGCCGCCTGGCGGAGAAACGCCGCTCGCAGCAGGTCGACTGGACCTGGTCCATGGTCCACGAGGACCTCCTGACCCGCCTCCACACGGACCCGACCGTCCGCGCCGTCGCCCCGGACCTGGAACGCCGGGTCCGCGAGGGCGAGTTGACTCCGACGCTGGCGGCGGAGCGAATCCTGGACGCGTTCGGCGAACGAGACTGACGGCAGGCACCCAGCGGTCTTGGAACACGGGGCGCGCCCCCACAGCCCTCCCGCAACCGAGCTCGGACCCGTCATGGCCGTACGCCAGCGGGTACTTCATCGCAGAAGGGTCATACAGCACCCGAAACTTGGCGCCTGCCGCCTACACGCAACAACGTGCAATGCTGCACCGGCCGAGAAAAATGAATGCCCTCACCAGAGCCACCATTAATTCTTCGCTCCCGCCGCGACCTCAGTCGACAGGGGCACACTGGATTCGGGTTCAGATCAAGGGTGAAAATTCAATGGACTCCCACTCGAACGCGACGTTTGGCCATCCCCGGGGAACCTCTCCCCGAGCAAGCGCCAGCAAGAAGTCTGCTACTCCCCCTGGGAAAATCTGCACCTCCGGGCACTGCCGAAAGGATACCGCCACTCTCCAGCCAGAACTGGAGGGACATGGCGGAACCAACAGGCAGACGTCACCGTTAAAATTATGATAGGCCCACGGTAGAAACCTGGCAACCCCGGAACTGGCTACCGGACGCTCACTGGGCGCCTCACCCAAATCCTCAAGAAACATGCGACGCTCTTCCTGCATTTCCCCCAAGAGAGGCTCGACACCCTCAGGATGCCCAACGCACAGGTGCCTGAAAACGACAGCATCCCCGTAGTCGTCCACAAACTTCTTGTAGTCGCGAGGTAGCTCAAAACCGGCCCAGTCCTCAATCTTCCGCCATGACTCAGGCTTTGCGGGACGGAACCTTTCCGGTGGGCCGAAGGCCTCGTGGATCGAATTCATCTCGACATTCACCTCTCGTAGACCTCAGACGAACATACCGCTGGCCCAGAGACTGCCGCATTCCTAACGTAGCAGTCTACGTCCATCCCTCGACTGCCCCACGCTCGAATATGAATCAGACTGGGAATCCCAGTCGAACTCGTTGGATATACAGGCGTAACCACGTAGTTAACCCTCTGCCCACCAACTACCTGTTTTGCGACTTTATCCTCAATCCCCTTCATGGTCCTCGAATTCGCATCCCGGTGCAGCGGAACCAAGTTCCTCAAGTCCGACCCAGAACCACCAAGCTGACAGGCCGCCAGGTGACCTCTCGCTTTAGCCTTAGGGCTCACCTTAAGACTCCAATAGTCCGCCGGGTACGGGCCATTTATCGCACCTGTTGTACAATCTGGCTTCCACTTGGTGATCGTTTTCGTTCCGTCTCCGGCGTCCTCGGGGGATGAGTACACCGCGATTATGCCGGTAGCGCGACACCCGTCGTTCCCGGGGCGGAAGCGTTCCCGTGGCAAGTACTTAATGTTTCCTGTCGCGTTCTCGCCGGCCTGGTCGTCGCACCCTTCGGGATCCCTGGAGTCGCCTCCGGGGTTCCGTGACTCGTCAAGGTACGGGTCCGGTGCGGGTTCGTACGTGTCGCGCGGCTGTGGCGTGTAGGACTCGTTTTCGCGGATTTGATCGAGGACGTTTTCGGCTTCTTCTATTAGTTTCCAGCCGTAGTGGGGGTTCCAGCCGTTTCGGGGGTCCCATTCGGGTCGGGGGATGGGGCGGGTGGGTGCTGGGGCTGGTTTCTTGCCCCGGTTGGGGTTTTGTGGGCGTGGGGGTTTCTTAGGTTGTGTGGGGGCGGGTCGTCCGGGTGAGGTGGAGCCTTTTCCGGGGCCGGGGGTGATTCCGCCTCCGGGGGGCGTTCCGGGGTGTGGCTTGCATTTGATGGTGCAGCGTGAGGGCCTGGGCCATTTGAGGTGCTTGCCGTTGCAGTAGCTGGGGGTGCAGCGGTCGGCGCGGGGTCTCCAGCCGCCTCTGGACTTCTTGCTCTGCGTCCTGGTCGTTGACTTGCCTGAGGTGCTTGGTGTTTTGGGGGTCGTGCCCGTGCTGCCTCCGCCGCCGCCTCGCCCGCCGCCGCCTCCTCGCCCGCCGGCTCCAGCTCCGGGTGCGCCTGCACCAGTACAACAGTCCTGTGCATGGCCCGACGGGTCGGTGCCGTTGAGTGGGTCGGCGTTTCCGTAGGCGTGGCGGTTGATTTGGGCGGAGGGGCTTGTGTCGAGGAGCCAGGTGTCGCGGGAGGTGAAGGTGCCTTGGCCTGGCTGGTACCAGCGGGATGACATGTTGATGTCGCCGCTGGTGGGGTCGGTCCAGCCGGATTGGTAGCCGAGGGCGGGGTTGCTGCCTTGGGTGGCGGTGGTGGTGCCGAAGGGGTCGTAGGCGCGGGAGCCGGTGAGGGTGGTGCCGTCGGTGCTGAGTTGGCCGATGAGGTCGGTGTGCTGGTCGGTGAGGGTCCAGTGGGCGCCGGTGATGTCGGAGGTGGCGAGCAGGGCCCCGGTGGCGGTGCGGCGGTAGGTGGTGGTGCCGTCGTAGGTGAGGTTGTTGGAGCCGCCGTCGTAGGTGAAGGGGGTGCCGTTGTGTTCGCCGACGCGGTCGAGGGAGTCGTAGGTGAAGGTCGAGGCGCCGTCCGAGACTTTGCGTTCGAAGGCGTCGAAGTCCAGGGTCCGCGGGGTGCCCGAGCCGTCGTCGACCGTGCTCAGTGCGCCGCGGGGGGTGTGGGTGAAGGTTGTGGTGCCGTCGGTGAGTTGGCGGTTGCGCTGGTCGAAGGTCGCTGTCCGGTCGCCGGCCTGGATACGGTTGCCGGAGTGGTCCCACGTGTAGTCGACCATGAGCAGCCCGTGGGTCCAGGTGGTCAGGCGTCCTGCGTCGTCGTAGGCGTAGGTGTGGTTGCCCGCCCCGGCCGTGCCGCGGGTCTCCTTGCTGGTCAGGCGGTCGTCCAGGTCGTAGCCGTAGACCATCGCGGCCTGTTCCTGGGTGCCGTCCGGGTTGGTGACCGTGTCGCTGGTCAGACGGCCGAGGCTGTCGTAGCCGTAACTACGGCGGGCCACCTCCGCCCACTCGGTCGAACCCTCGGGCTGAACCGCGTACTGCTCCATCCGCAGCCGCCCGGCCGCGTCGAAGTCGTACCAGATGTCACCGCCCGTGGCCTCGTCCCACGTCCAGGACGCACGACCGGCCTCGTCATACCCGTACGCCGTCGTGACACCCTCCGACGTCCGCTCCGTCATATTGCCGTCGGCGTCGTACACGTACGAGTTCGTGCCGCCGTGTCCTGTGGTGGCCAGCAGCTGTCCGCGGTCGTTGTAGGTGAACGTGTTCTGGACCGTGACGTCGTCGGTGCCCGCCTCGGTCATCCGGCCGGCCAGGTCGTAGCCGAAGGTGCGGGCAGCCGTGTAGGCCTCCGCCCCGGTGCCCGTCTCGCTGACGAGACGGCCGAGGCGGTCGTAGACGCGCTCGCGCTTGACGCCGCCGGGCAGCAGCTCGGACACGGGCTGTCCCACGGCGTCGTAGGCGACCGTCCAGGTGCGGTCCGCTGCCGCCGGGTGAGCCGTGGTGGCGGGTTCGATGGTGGATTCCGGCAGGCCCCAGCTGTTGAAGGTGTACGTCGTGGAGTTGCCGCGGCCGTCGGTCGTCCGCGTGCGGTTGCCCGCGGGGTCGTAGCCGAACGTCGTCGTGATCGACTCGCCTTCGTCGACCGGCTCGACCTGCTTCGTCAGCCGTCCGAGCGCGTCGAAGGCGAACGTGGTCCGTGCCTTGGTCGCGGAGGTCACCGCGGTGCGGTTGCCGTCGGCGTCGAACTCCGCCGTGCTGGTGCGCAGGGCGGTGGTTCCCGTGCCGTAGTCGGTCACCGCGGTCGTGTTGTCGAGGGCGTCGTACGCCATGGTGGTCCTGCGGCCGGTGGCGTCCGTGGTGTCGGTCCGACGGCCGAGACCGTCGTATCCGAACGAGGTGCTGCCGGCCGGTGTGGTGACCTTCACAAGCTCGCCCGCCGCATTGTGCGTGGCGGTGGTGGTGATGCCACCGGGAGTCGTCGAGGCCGTCTGGTTTCCGGCGTCGTCCCAGGTGTACCGGGTCGTGAGGTTCTGAAGGCTCGGGTACCGCTCGACTGTTGTGCTGGTCAGCTGACGTCCCAGCTGGTCGTACGTGGCCTCGGTACGGGAACCCGTGGGGCCGGTCGCCGACAGCATCAGCGACGTCGGGGTCCAGGTGTACTCGCTCACGCCCGGGCCTTCGAAGCCGTTCGCCAGCGAGTTGTTCAGGGTGCGGGACTGGGGGTCCGTGAGGTTCTGGTCCTGCAGGTACTCGGCGACCGGGTCGGTCCGGCGCGTCAGGTTGCCCAGCTGATCGTAGGCGTACAGCGTGCTTCGGCCGAGCGGGTCGGTCGTGCTGACGACGCGGTCGAGCTTGTCGTAGGCGGTGCGCGCCACGGCGGTGATCTTCTCGCCGCCGGGCGGGGTGTAGTCGGGCAGGGTGACCGCCACCGGGCGCCCCAGGGCGTCGGTCTCGGTGCGGGTTGTCGCACCGTTCGGGTCCCTGGTCTCGGTGGCTTCCCCGAAGGTGTTGTAGCCCGTGAGGGTGGTCGGGTGGGTCCTGGTCGCCGTACCGCCGTCTGTCTCGGTGTCGACGGCGGGGGCCTTCTGCTCCACCAGTCGGCCGAGGGCGTCGTAGCGGTAACTCGTCGTGTGGGCAGCCGGGTCGGCGCCGTCGGCGTTGCCGCGCGGGCTCACCGTGGTCAGCTGAAGGCCGCGGTCGTCGAAGGTGTGGCGCGTCGTGTGAGTCGTCGTGCCGTCGGTGACGGACTGCGCGGTGAGGAGGCCCGCCTCGTCGTACTCGGCGGTGCTCGTCAGGGTCTTGTCCGAAGAGACGGACTGGGTCTGCTTCAGGATCCGGTCGTCGGCGTCGTAGGTGAACGTCGCGACACGGTTGAGACCGCCGGGGTCGACGACGCTGCGCTCGGTTCGGCCCAGGTCGTCCACCTGGTACGTGACCTTCGTGCCGCCGGGCGCGATCTGCTGGACCAGGTGGCCCGCCGGGTCGTAGGTGTTGGACTCCAGCACGATGTCGTGCTTGGAGCCATCGGCCTGGGTGACCTGCTCCGCGGTCACGGTCGCCGGCAGGCCGTCGTCGAAGTAGGTGTACTTCGTCGTGGCGCCCATCGCGTCGGTGGTGGTGGCCAAGCGGCCCGCCGGGTCGTAGGCGTTGGAGACCAGCACCAGGTCACGGGTCGTGCCGGAGGGGTCGCCGGTCCAGTCCTTCAGCACCGATGCGGCGTGCTGGCCGCGGGGCGTGTAGCTGTGTGTGGAGACCGTTCCTTCGGCGTCGGTCTCCTCGACCAGCCTGCCCAGCGCATCGTAGGCGAAGAGGGTCGTGCCGCCCTCGGCGTCGGTCACGCTGTCGTTGAGACCGTACGTGTCGTAGTGGTACGCCGTGGTGCGCTTGGTGTCGCCACCGTCGAGGTCCTCGGTGGACTCGGTCAGCAGGTTGCCGTCCGGGTCGTAGGTGCGTGTCACCTTGGCGGTGTGTGTGGTGCCGGTGACCTCGTTCTCCACCGCGGTGCCCGTCTCGGACACCGGCCGCGACATGCGGTCGTAGGCGTAGGTGGTGGTCACACCGGCGGGGAAGCTGTCCGAGATCTGCTTCTCGGTCAGCTTCCGTCCGAGCCCGTCATACGTGAACTCGGTGACCAGGCCGGTGGGTCCGGTCAGGCGGGCGAGATCGCCGTCGGGGTAATACCCGTACGCGGTGACGGCGCCGCCGGGTGTCCTGGTGGAGGCGACGAGGCCGGGCGGCACGGTCCCTCCGCCGACCGCCGCCTCCGTACCTGAGGTGTAGGAGGTGGTGGCGGCGGTGTCGTCCGCGCGTCCGGCACGGGTCAACTGTCCCTGCGCGTTGTACTCGAAGTAGCTGCGGTAGGTGTCGTCCCGGTAGCCCTTGGAGCGTTGGTCCCGGAAGGTGAGCACCTTGTCGTTGCGGGGATCCAGCGGATCCGCCTCGTTCAGGTAGTACGAACGGAAGGAGGTCCAGCAGGAGTCGGCATCCCGGCAGGTCGTCGTCGACACCGTGTTGCCGCGCTCGTCGTGTCCGGTGACGGTGGCGTGGCCGTTGGGGTCGGTGACGGTGTGCAGGAAGCCTCCGACGTCGTATGCGTAGGAGGTGGTCGCACCGGTCTCGTCGGTCCGGGCGACGACGCGGTTGCCGCGTACCGCGTCGAAGCTGGTGCTGCTGGTCTTGCCGAGCGGGTTGGTGACCTTGACCGTCGAAGTCAGGCCCGACGCGGCGGAGTCGGTCTGCGCGCGGTAGTGGGCGGCTACCTGTTCGTCGGTCAGGGCGCGGCGGTAGACGGCCGCCTCGTCGAGGTCGCCGTTGAAGTAGTAGGTGCCGGAGGGCAGACCCATCCAGCCGGAGCTTCCGTGCCCGGCGCCGAGGTAGGCATACGGCCTGGACTGCTCGGAAATGGTGCCGGCCAGTGAACCGACCTTGACGCCGTCCAGGTAGAGCGACTGCGTGGTCTCGGATCCGGTGAGCACCGCGTGGTGCCACTCACCGTCCGTGACCGGCTGCGCGGAGACGATGGGAGTGGCCCCGGGGCTGCCGGTCGGATAGAACTCGCCGCGGAGCTTGCCCGAGCCGTCGATGTTGAGGACCGGGCGCCAGGACGTGGGGGTCTCACCGATGGGCGTGTTCTGGAAGCTCATCAGAACGCCGGAGTGACGCGTCGTGCGGAACCACAGCTCCGCCGAGAGGTCCGTAGTCCCGGAAGGGATGGAGCCGGGTATCTCGATGTATCCGTCGCTGGTGGACCAGACCGCTCTGTCGTCCCCGGGACCGAATGCTCCCGTCACTCCCCGCCTCGGGCCTCTCGGCATTTTGGGGCCCTTGCGGTAGGTCGCCTCCATGCCAGCACCGCCAACCTCGCTGGTGTACGGTCCGCTCGTTGCATCCAGGCGCCAGTAGGCGGCAGGGGCGTCCGAGACAACGACTCCGCGGTATTGGTCGCCGGTGCCGCTGATCAGTGCTCTCCGGGCCTGCATGTGCAGAGCCGGTGTCTCGACGCCCGACAGCGGAAAGTACGACCAGGACCCGTCGGTCGACTGCCGGAACTCGACCAGCGCCTTGTCGTAGAAGGCCACTTCATCGACCTGACCGGTGAAGTTGTGATAGCCGTTCGCCTTGCCGTCCCAGCTGGGCGAGGCATATCCACCGCCGATATAGACATGCGGGAGTCGGGCGGTCGTGAGCCCCGACTGGGTGTGGTCCTGGTACGTGCCGTCGATGAACAGCGCCTGCACACCCTCGTTGGCCGTCAGTACGACGTGGTGCCATTTGTCGTCGTCGACGCCCACCTTGGAAATGAGGCTGGAGGCACCCGGAGTGAACTTCCCACGCAGCTTGCCCTCGGCATCGATGACGAGCATCGGCTGCCATGCGGTCGGGGTCTCCCCGAACTCCGCGTTCTGCATGGTGGCGAGCACACCGGACTCTGTGGTCTTGAACCACAGTTCGACCGACATCGACGTACCGGTGCCCAGCGCCTCGCTCGGTACCTTCACGGCACCGTCGCCGGTGAAGGTCGCCGAGGTGTCGTCGCCGTCCGCGAAGATACCGGCGCTGCCGAGACGCACACCGTCGTAGCTGCCGTCGAGCAGTTCACCCAGCGGGCTGCGGGCCACGGCTCCGGTGCGTTCACCGAGACGCCAGTATCCGGTGGGCCCGGTCTGCAGGATCGTCTGCTCGTACGCGGGTGAGGCCGAGGAGTAGGAGGGGGCGGAGACCTCCCACTCCCCGCCGTTCTCGTCGGTCAGCTGCGTGACGCGTCCGGTGCCCGAGTCGTACGTCACCTTCGCATGCACACGGCCGGACGGCAGCGTGGACATGGTCATCCGCCCCGCCAGCGCACGCGCCTCGTAGTGCGCGGCCACCGTCTCGCCGTCGAGCGGGTGGTGGTACACCGCCACCTCGTCCAGGCTTCCGGAGAAGTGGCGTACGCCTTCCGCCGCGCCGTCCCAGGCCGGGCTCGACCAGCCCGCGCCCAGGTAGGTGTTGGTCTTGGTGTGGTGGTCGACGGGCCCGGTCAGCGAGCCGACCGCCTTGCCGTCGAGATAGAGGGTCTGCGTCGTGCCCGCTCCGGAGAGGACGACGTGGTGCCACTTGTCGTCCGTGACGGTGGCCGTGGAGGTGATGGGGGTGACCGACCTGCCCGTGATCTCGAACTGCGCGCGCAGTTTGCCGTCGCCGGTGATGCCCAGTGGACTCCAGTGGTGCGGCCTGCCGTCCTCCAGCGCGCCGCCCTGGAAGCCGACCAGGACACCCGGCTGAGTCGTCTTGAACCACAGCTCGACCGACAGGAACGTCGATGTCCGCAGTGTGTCGTCCGGCAGTTCGACGTACGAATCGGTCCCGTTGAAGGTGGCGGCGAGGTCGCTGGTGCCGGCGAGCGCGCCCGGCTGGCCCAGCTGTACGTCGTTGTACGAGGCCGCGTTGAGGCCCGTACGGGACGGCGATTCGCTGACGCCGCTGGACGCACCCGCTTCCTCGCCCAGGCGCCAGTACGAGACGGGCGACTCGTCCAGGACCATGTTGCGGTACAGCGAGCCGTCCTCGTACGCGTACACCGTGCACTCGGTCGTGGAGACCGGCGGACAGACCTTCGTCAGACGGTTGCCGTCGTACGTGTAAGTCCAGGTCAGCCCGGGTGCGTTCGGCCCTTCGGCGCTGGTTGTCACCGTGGCGACACGGTCGCCGGACCACGTGAAGGAGAGCGACCGGCCGGAGAGATCGTCCTTGACGGCGGTGAGCGGACCTGCGCCTTCCTGCGCGTACTGCAGCGTCTGCTTGCGGCCGTGCCCGTCGAGTATGTGGGTGAGGCGGCCGCTGCCACTGCTGAAGTGGTAGCGGGTGCCCGAGCGCTCACGCAGCACCCAGTCCTCGGGAGCTCCCCCGGATTCGAGGCGGATCAGGCGCATGGTGCTGCCGACCGGCCCCGTGTAGGTTCCGTCCGGATTCTTTCCGAACCGGACACGTGTGCCGTCGACCATGGTGACGACGGCCGAGGCCGTATCGGGTTCGGCGTCGAGCCGCATGTCCCACGGGCTCGTCCAACCGGCGCCGAAGGCGGTGTCGTCGCGTGGGTCGAGCGAGTTGTAGACCCGGTCGACGGCGAGCTTGGGGCCCACTGTCGCGAGCGCGGCATCGGTGGCGGCGGTGGCATAGTTGCCGGACAGGGCGGCGAATTCACGGTCGTCGTCACCGCCCAGGTTTCCGGTCACCGGAGGCTGTGGGACCTGGGTCGAGAGCAGAGCCGCACCAGGCCGTGCGGATGTGTCCTTGCCGTCGTACACGTACACGTACCAGGCGTAGGTCTTCCCCCAGGACAGCCATCCTGAAGGAACGGCCCACTGCCGCGCCGGGCTTCGGCTTCCCTGCCGGCAGTTCTTGCGGAGGTCCTTGCCGCTGATCTCACAGACCTCGAAGGTGTACTGGAGCGCACCGCCCGGATAGTGGTCGATGTCCTCGCCCTCGGCCCACAGCGTCGGCGTCAGGGAACTGGCGACGGCGCCGCTTCCAGGTGACTCCTTGGTCAGCCGGGGCGGCATGTTCACCGCGGAGATCCGCACCGCGGCACCCGGGACTCCCGCCGAGGTGAACCGGCTCACGCCGTAGTCGGTCATCGTCCACACGATGGTGTAGGTCGCCGGGGGCAGAGCCGCCACGTTGGCGTTCAGCGTGACACTCTCACCGGGTGAGATGTCACTCGGCATCTCGGTGTACGCGATCTTCGAGGAGTCGGTGATCGCCTTGCCGGCCGCGTCGTAGAGGTTGTAGCGGAGCTTGTACTTACCACCCTTGGGCCAGGTCTCCCGGCCTTGGTTGGTGACCGTCACCTTCTCCACGCCCTGGGAGGTCGCGGTCACCGGAGCGGTGAACGCGCCAGGCTTGTACGTCGCCCCGTACTTGGTCCAGGTCACGTCGAGGCTGGGCTTGCCGTCCGGGTAGTCGTCCGAGCCGAACTGCTTCCATCCGTACGAGTCGCTCATGGAAGCCTTGACGGCGAGGCCGTAGTTCTTCTTGCGGCCGTGCGTCCAGTCGTCCACGAGCTTGCGGCCCGCCGAGCCCAGCTTGATGGCCTCCCATTTCGGGGCGCATGTCCAGGAGGAGGCTCCCTTGGGCCGCCAGCCGTGCGCGAAGCTCTTCGAACCGAGAGAGGAACCGGTCGACGGACCGGGGTAGTCGGTCGTCGTGGTCTCCGACCAGTTGGACGTGATCGGGTGCACCGTCACCGGGCGGGCGCTGCAGGAGAAGGACCAGGTGTTGTAAAGCGCGAGGTTGGCGTTCAGCACCCAGGCGTTCTTCAGGGTGCTCTCCACGCCGGTGAACCGCAGGAAGGAGATGGCCCGGTGAGAACCACCGTCGTAGGTGCCGGCTTTGAGGACGGTACTGCTGGAGAAGTTCACGTCGTACGGGCGTTCCACGTACGTGCCGGAGGTGGAGTCGAACGACTTCACCGACGGGTCGACACGCACCGGGAAGACGCGCTCCGGATCAGCCAGCCACTTCTCGTCGAGTTCGACCACGAGAACCTGGCGGCCGCCCTCCCGCTCCAGGCGGTAGGTGACTCCGGACGAAACAGCGCCCTCGTTGGCGTTCTCCGCGAAGGCGGAGTCCTCCATCCAGCCTGCGGGGGTCCATGCCACCTGCTTGCCGTCGGCATCCGAGAAGACCACGCCTCCGTGGTCGCCGATACTCGCCGTCAGACCCTTCAGCTGAAGCGGGAAGCGCCACGTGGTGGGCGCGTCCCGGTCCTTGAGCAGAATCGTCTCCTTGACCGAGTCGCTGCCCGCGATGAATTCCAGATCCGCACCCGGACGAACGCCGGAGTAGTTGACGACGCTCCCGTCCGCCTGCGCTACGGAGGCGGCCGCGCCCTCGACGCCGTAGCCGATCGACAGCCCTTCGGCCACGTCGAGCGTGACCACGGATTCACTGTCCGCACGCTCGGCGAACCTGATGGGTGTCTCCGTCGAACGCGTCTGCCAGGCATCGTCGTCCGCGTTCATGGTCCTGAGACCAGCGGGACCGGCGGAGTGCGGGCGCACCAACGTGGTGTCGATGCGCTGCCACTTCCCCTTCTCGTCGCGGAAGTTGACGTCCTCGTTGTAGAAGCGGGTGGTATGGGTGCCGTCCGGATTGATGAACGTGCTCTCACGAGCCTTGCGAGCACCCGGCACCTCGCGGCTCTGCTTGGCATCGAAGCCCTTGACCGGCTCGAGGTCCGGCGCCTCGACCTTGGTGGCCGGGCCCGGCTCCGGCTCCTTCGCGGTCTCGGTCGGCGGCACGGAGCGGACCGCGTCTTCCGGCGGAAGTTCGCCAGGGGCGGTCAACGGGCCCTTGCGCCCGCCGCTCGCGGGCGAGTCGGTGCTCTCCCCGGAGGCTGCGTGGCTGCGTCCGGAAGCCGACCCCCAGCGCTGACCGGGAGAGTCACCGGAGTCGACGGCGGCCTCCGCGCCCCGCTGGTCGACAGCCAGTGCCAACTGTTGCGTCCCGGTCAGTACCGCCATCAGAAACGCGGCAGAGACCGCCAATGGACGTGCGATGCGCACAGATTCCCCCACCCGTGTGATCCAGACGGGGTATTCGTACGCGCCTTCACAGGTGACTCACAAGGTCTACATAGCGACATGTGGTTCAGCCCACAGACGCAAAGGCGATGAATCAGAGGAAGTACCGATGTTCACGGCTCACCGGACAGCCGGTGAGCGCGCCGGACTGCCGGCAGGTCGACGGTCAGGCCGTGGCGTAGGCCTGGGTGTGGGGCAGGGAGGCCCACATGCGGGTGCCGGGGGTGGGATCTTCAGCCTCGGCGATGCCCCAGCTGCCGTGACAGGTGCGGATGATGCAGTTGAGGAGGTTGAGGGAGGTGCGGCGGCGGGCCGCCTGGGCTTGGGCCAGTCGGGGGTGGGCGGGGACGGGGTCGTCGTCGTAGAGCGTGATGCGCAGGGCTTGGTCTCGGTAGCGGAGGCTCAGATAGATCGTCGGGGCCGCCGTGAACTTGCACGCGCAGGCGGCGAGTTCGGTGATGGCGAGCAAGGCCGGTTCCGTCAGTTCGTGGAGCGCGTGCGCCTCCAGGAAGGTGCGGGAGGTGGCGCGGGCCAGGCTCGGGGAGCTGAGGGCTGCGGGGAGGGTGAGGCTGTAGGCCAGGGTTTCGGGGGTCGGGGTGGTGGGTTCGGTGGGGAGTGGGATGAGGGTGGGCATGGGGGATCAACTCCTATGCGGTGAGGCGGGATGCGGTTGGGTCGGCGGTGCGATCCGTCGGCGCGGGGTGGCCTGTCCCGGCTGCGCGCAGGCCGGGGTGCGCTTCCGCCGCGCCGAGAGTGGAGTAGCGGGTGCGTCACCGAATGTAGGGGTGATGCGGGTCACGTGTCCACGCGTTGGGAGATAATTACCCCTAGCGGATGGACTGTTGGGTGCCATCACTGCAAACTGACCCCCATGGCCACCAGGACCCTGCCCACCGAGCGCCAGAAGCGCCTTGGTGCCGAGCTCCGCAAATCGCGCCTCGCCGCCGGCGCGACTACGGACTACGCCGCCGGGCTGCTCGGAATCGACCGCACTCGACTGGCCAATATGGAGTCCGGGATCCGCCCGATCTCACCCGACCGAGTCCGCACACTGGCCGCCAACTACACCTGCACGGACAGCAGTTACATCGAGGCGCTGGTCGCAATGGCGGAGAGTAGGGGTCGCTGGTGGTGGGAGAAGCATCGAGGCACGCTCTCGGCCGGACTCCTGGACATCGCCGAGCTGGAGTGGCACGCCACCCGCGTGCAGACCGTCCAGGTCATGCACGTTCCCGGACTGCTGCAGACGGAGGAGTACGCGCGTGCAGTATTCGGCGCTGTACTGCCCCCGCTGACCCGGCTGGAGATCGAGCTGCGGGTGGCCCACCGCATGGAACGCCAGCAGGTGTTCGACCGGCCGCAACCCTTGCCGTACGTGGCGTACGTGCACGAGGCCGCGCTACGGATGCGATTCGGTGGAGCCCAGGTCATGCGCGCCCAGTTGCTACACCTGTGCGATGTCTCCCGGAGCGCCACCATCACCGTGCGCGTGATCCCGGACCAGGCGGAGGACTTCCCCGGTGCCGGTCACGCGCTGCTCTACGCAGACGGTGTCGTCCCTCAGCTCGACACTGTTCAGCTCGACTCGGCGCATGGCCCCGAGTTCACGCACGCCGAGGCCCAACTCACCAAGTACAGAGCACATCTTGATTGGATGGACAAGGCCGCGCTGCCCCCCGCTGACTCGCGCGATCGCATCCGGGACATCGCCCGCAACCTCTAGGAAGGCCATGTTGAAGCACATCAACTGGGAAGAACCGTTCTGCGGCGAGGGCAACAACTGCTTCCGCCTCGGCACCGACCCCCACGGCAACGCCTACATCGCCGTAGCCGGTACTGAGGAAACGTATCTGAGCGACAGCCGAGAGGCGCTCCGGGCGCTGATCACCGAGATCAAGAGCGGCAAGGCCGACCACTTGCTGTGAAGCGCCCGCCGTCGCCCTCCGCCATGTCGTCCCCACCCTTGGAAGTCCGGGCCCGGACCACCAGACTCTCCACCATGACAGCCACCGCCGAAGAGCGCTGGGAGCCGACCTACGGCGCTCCCTATCAGCCAGTCCCCTACCGACCGGAGCGCATGGAGCGCGCGGAGTCCCTTGCCCGCGCGGCGGAACTGCGCGACCGGATGCAGCGGCGGCGCACGGTGCGCCGGTTCTCCCCGGACCCCGTACCGGAGCAGGTCGTACGGGACGCGATCGCCTGCGCGGCCACGGCGCCGTCCGGCGCCCACCAGCAGCCCTGGACCTTCGTACTGGTCCGGGATCCCGGGATCCGCGCGCGCATCCGCGAAGAGGCCGAGCGCGAGGAACGGATCTCCTACGACGGCAGGCTCGGCGAGGAATGGCTCGCCGCCCTGCGCCCGCTGGGCACGGACGCGGTGAAGACACACCTCACGGACGCCCCGGCGCTGATCGTGGTCTTCCAGCAGCGCTACTGGCTGGGCGAGGACGGCGAGAAGCGCAAGCACTACTACGTGGACGAGTCCGTGGGCATCGCGGTCGGCATGCTGCTGTCCGCCCTGCACCTGTCGGGCCTGGCCGCACTGATCCACACCCCGAGCCCGATGCGCTTCCTGTCCCAGGTGCTGGAACGGCCCGAGAACGAGAAGGCGTTCGCGGTGATCCCGGTCGGATACCCGGCCGAGGACTGCCAGGTGCCGGACCTCAAGCGCAAGGCGCTGGACCAGGTGATGGTGGAGATCTGACGGACGCGCACAAAATGTGTTCACCGGCGGCAGCCGGGCGGGCGGCCGCCCGGCTCACGGCCCGCCGGCCCCCGGTGCCCCGGTCGCATGCGCGGCCGGGGCACCCTCATCGGGACGCAGGGCGTCGAGGATCACGGTGAGTCCGAAGGCGAACTCGTCCGCGTAGTCGTAACCGGGCCTGAGGACGTGCTCGGTGGCCAGTTCCACGAGGTGCGGATAGGCGTCGGCGGGCATCTCCTGGAGGATGGCGCCCGCGACGTCGTCGGCCTCCGCCGAGGTGCCGAACGGCAGGCTCAGCTCCTGGAGTACGAAGCCGTACAGGTAGCTGTCGATCAGCGAGAAGGCGTGCCCGGCCATGGGCACGGAGAACCCGGCGGCTCGCAGTACGCCGATGACGGCGTCATGGTGCCGCAGGGTCGCCGGCCCCGGCCGGGTGCGGGAGTCCATCAGACCGACGGCCCACGGATGGCGCCGCAACGCGGCACGGGCGGAATCCGCGCGGCGGCGCATGGCGCCCTTCCAGTCCCCGTCAGCCCGCGGCAGCTCGATCTCCGCGAACACCGCGTCCACCATGCCGTCGAGGATGTCCTCCCGGCCCGCGACATGGTGATAGAGCGACATCGCCTCGACGCCCAGCGGTCCGGCTACGGCCCGCATCGTGAGCGCGCCCACTCCCTTCTCGTCCGCCACCGCCACCGCCGCCCGGATCACCCGCTCGCGGCTGAGCGGTGTACGAGCCGCCGCTCCGCGCCGCCGCCCCTTGCTTCCCTCTCGCATGCTCCTCTTTCCTCCGCTGCCGCTGCCGCTGCCTTGCAGTCGCGGCACACCTTTGCAGTCCATACAGGCCTTGCGGACCTTACAACATAAGGTTACCGTGCCTTACGCCATAAGGTCCGAGTTGCGGTGAAAGGGCGACGCCATGGGAACGGAACGCATGCGGAAGGTCTGCATCATCGGAGCTTCGGGGAAGCTCGGGCAGTACATGGTCCGGCACGCGCTGGACCGGGGCTACGAGGTGGTGGGCGTATGCCGGGAGCGCAGCGTGCCGAAGCTGGCCGCGCTCAAGGACCGGATGACCATCGTGCCCGGCCCCACCAACGATCCGGAGGTGATCCGGCGGGCGGTCGCCGACTGCGACGGAGTGCTGACGGTGCTGGTCCCGTGGGGCGTACAGCAGTACGCCTCGGGCACGGCCCAGGCGGTGCTCGACCACGCACGGCCCGGCGCACGCCTGGTCTTCTCCTGCGGCTGGCACATCACACGCGACGGCAAGGACCGGTACTCATGGTGGTTCAGGACGTCCGTCCGCGTCGTCGCCCGGCTGGCCAAGCTCGTCCGGGCCGTCGAGATCGACGACCAGGTGGAGGCGTGCCGCAGGGTGTTCGCCAGCGACACCCGGTGGACCGTGGTGCGCGGCAGCAACCTGGAAGAGGGCGAGAGCCAGGGGCTGCCCGCGTGGAGCCGGCACGTCGGTGACCCGGTGCTGGCCGGCAACCTGACGCGCCGTATCGACTTCGCCCTGTTCATGGTGGAGGCGCTCACCGACGACACACTCGTCCAGGAGGCCCCGGCGATCGTCGGATGCCGTACCGCCGGCGCCCTCGCCCACGCCGGTGCCGACGCCGACACAGGCACCGGCACCGGCACCGACGGTACGGCCGGTCGCGTCTAGGAGGTGGGATCGACCGCCTCGAGGTACATGCCCGACTCGGAACGGCCCGGGGTGTTCCGGCAGGCGAAGTCCCCCGTGGCCGCCTCGCGGAACAGTTCCAGGCAGCGCCCGAGCGCGAGCTGCCCGTAGTAGTTGGGATGCATCGACTCCTGCACCGGCCCCTGCGTGCTGTCACTGTCGATCCAGCGGGCCCACTCGCTGCGGTCCGCCGACGCGGGAGTGCCCGCGCTCACCTGTTCACTCGCCGTGGCGCACACCTCCCGCCCCTGGAGCATGTCCTGCAGGTCCAGGAACCGGGCCCCCTTGGTCTGCGCCACCGCCGCGAGCCGGCCGGCGAGCTGGGGCACCAGCGCGTCCCGGGCCCAGTCGGCGTCCTTGTCCCAGAACGGGCATCCGCCGGTGAGCGTGCGCGACCAGCCCCGCTCGCTGTAGCGGTTCTCCGCACCCCGCGGAATGGGAGAGGGATAGGACTGCAGCACGAGCTGGTAGTCCTGGAGCCCGTAGCCGGCCTCGCTCATCACCGCGCGGATCTCGTCGACAGCCACCCCGACCTTGGCGATCACGCCGTCGATGCGCGCGTCCACCAACTCCTGCTGGTCGTCGTGGCAGTAGGAGTACCAGACGATGTAGTCCTTGGCGCAGGTGGTGATGATGTCGGCGAAGCCGAGGTCGTTGCCGCCCACGGAAAGGACGATGGCACGTACGTCCTTCTCGGCGGCGACGGCGGCGAGCCGGTCGGCCTGAGGCGCCTCGCCCTTGAAGGACTGGCCGCCGTTCGCGGCCCGGATGACGTTGGCGGTGGTGGCCCCCGAGCAGGCAAGGTTCACGGCCGTCTCCGCGCCCAGCGCGCCGCCGTGGACCTCGGCGGAGTCCGAGCGGTGGCAGCCGCTTGCCGCGGTGGTGCCGTAGACGCGGGACGGATCGTAAGACGAACCGGTCCAGGCCCGGTCCGTGCCGTCCCGACTGCCGCTGTTGGTCAGACTGTTGCCGCGCCAGCGCCCGGCCTCACCGGAGATGTAGCTGTCCCCCATCGACACCACGACGGGCTGACCGTTTCCGGGGCTGGCCGCGGCCGGTGACGCACCGGCGACACCGACGACTCCGGTGGCCATTCCGGTCAGTGCCAGCGCCGCGCAGACAAGCCGACGGCGCATGCGGGGAAGCACCGGCAGGGATCCGATGCCGCCACGGGCAGGTGCGGGGCGCGTGCGGCGTGCGAGGCGTGTGCGATGCATGGGGGGTATTGCGGACACGGCGAACTCCATCGTTCGGCCACACCCGTCAGCGGTGACGCGGTCACGACTGAGCTGTCGCTTCCGCGGCGTGCGGGCGTGGCTGTTGGGGATTCAGAGCAAGTTACCGGCCGGTTGCTTGCGGGAATCTCGCACGCCTGGACCTGCCGCCGCCAGTCGAACGACGATCACTTTTCGGTCACGAACCTGGCCGAAATACGCAACGCTGCGTAGCGAAAGCACGCCACCAGCGGCACAACTCGGCGCACCACACGGCCCGTTCGGCACCTCCACCGACGGGGGTCCTTTACAGCCAGGTTCCCGAAGTGGCGCCGACCACACGAATCACAGCACGGCGGAAGAGTCTTCACGAGACACCCACACGCCCCGCAAGATTTCCCACCGGGCGCGGACGGGAGGCGCACCGCACCGCAAGATCAACTTCGTTGAAATCTGCACCTCTTGCGGCGACATGTCCGCATCTGGGCCGTCCGGAATGCGGATACTTCCCTCCGACTACCGACCTCCGATAGGCATATGCCGACCGGGGCCGCGGACCACGGCTCCGGGTGCACTCGACCACGCACCGACAGGGGGGACTCACCCATGTCCACCATCACGCGCCGCCACGCCCTGGGCGCCGCCCTCGGCACCGTCGCGGCCACCACCGCCGCAGGACCGCTGATCTCCGGACCCGCACTGGCCGACTCGCGCCAGGCGCCGGCCCAGGACGGAGGCCAGGACCTGGGCCGGGACCGGGCCCACGGCTCCTCCACATTCGACCTGGAACCGTTCGACGAGGTCTACCAGGGCCGCCACATCCAGGGCGCGCCCTCCCGCGACGGCGGACACCACGGCGGGCACGGCGGCGGACACCACGGCGGACACGGCACCGGCTACACCGTGCACATCGACGGTCAGGAGCTGCACCTCATGCGGAACGCCGACGGCACCTGGATCAGCGTCATCAACCACTACGAGCCGGTCGCCACGCCGCGCGCCAGCGCACGCGCGGCGGTGCGGGAACTCCAGGGCGCACGGCTGGTCCCGCTCACGGCGCCCTGAGCACAGCCGCGCCGCGCAGACCGCCCGACAAGCACCCGACAACCGCCCGACGACCACCTTTTGACCGCCCCCATGACCGCCTGATGACCGCCTGATCCAGGAAGGCCGGAAGCCACCCGTCATGACCGTACGCAAGAACCAGTCCCAGCTGACCACGGCCGAGAAGCGAGCCTTCGTCAACGCCGTACTCGAACTCAAGGCCAGTGGCCGCTACGACCCCTTCGTCGCCACCCACAACGACTTCATCATGAGCGACACCGACAACGGCGACCGCGTCGGACACCGCTCGCCGTCCTTCCTGCCCTGGCACCGCCGGTTCCTCCTGGAGTTCGAGCGAGCCCTGCAGTCCATAGACCCCACCGTCGCCCTGCCCTATTGGGACTGGACGGCGGACCGCACAACCGGATCCTCGCTCTGGGCCCCCGACTTCCTCGGCGGCACCGGCCGCAGCCGCGACGGCCAGGTGATGGACGGCCCGTTCGCGTACAGCGGTGGCCGCTGGGAGATAACCGTCCGCGTCGACGGCCGCAACTACCTGCGCCGCGCCCTCGCCTCCAGCTGGCGCGGCCTCCCGACCCGCGCCGAGGTCGACTCCGTACTCGCCATGGAGACCTACGACACCGCCCCCTGGAACAGTGCCTCCGACGGCTTCCGCAACCACCTGGAGGGCTGGCGCGGCGTCAACCTGCACAACCGCGTCCACGTCTGGGTCAGCGGCCACATGGCGACCGGCGCCTCCCCGAACGACCCGGTGTTCTGGATGCACCACGCCTTCGTCGACAAACTCTGGTCCGACTGGCAGCAGCGCCACCCCGACTCGCCCTACCTGCCCGCAGCGGGCACCCCCGACGTCGTGGACCTCCACGACACCATGCGCCCCTGGAACGACATCACCCCGTCCGAGATGCTCGACCACACCCCGCACTACACCTACGACACGGCGGCGTGAGTGTGATGTCTGACCCCGCTGGTGGTCACCCGACCTGCTGATCTGCGGTTCTTCCGTGAACAGCGGCCGCCCGCACGCTTCGAGATGTCAGGTGGCGGAGCGTGCAGAGGCGGCCGCTGTTCACGGGTGTGCCGGTCGGCGCGAACGTCTTCGAGGCATTGGAGCGCTGTCCCGCTTCGGGTCGAGTTCTACAACTGCCCTTGCGCCCGCGGTCGCAGCGGGCCCGCTTCGGCAGCCACGCGCGCGGTCAGTGCCCGCGGGCGAGCCACTCGGGCAGGCTGGGAGCCTCCTTGGCGATGGTGGTGCTCGGGCCGTGGCCGGTGTGGACGGTGGTGTCCGCAGGGAGCGTGAGCAGTTGGCGGCGGATCGAGTCGACGATGGTGGGGTAGTCGGAGAACGAGCGGCCGGTGGCGCCGGGGCCGCCGGAGAAGAGGGTGTCTCCCGTGAAGACCGCCCCGAGGCCGGGCGCGTACAGGCAGACGGCGCCGGGGGCGTGTCCGGGGGTGTGCAGCACCGTCAGGTCCATGCCCGCGACCGTCAGGGTCTGCCCGTCGGTGAGGGGCTGGTCGGGGGCGTGGTCGGGGTGGGTCATCCGCCACAGCGGCAGGTCGCCGGGGTGGAGGAGGACCGGGGCGCCGGTGCGGCAGGCGAGGGCCGGGGCGGCGTTGACGTGGTCGTCGTGCGCATGGGTGCACACGACCGCCAGCAGCCTTCGGTCGCCGATCGCGGCGGCAATGGCGTCGGCGTCGTGCGCGGCGTCGATGACGATCGCCTCGGTGTCGTCGCCGACGATCCAGACGTTGTTCTCGACGTCCCAGGTGCCGCCGTCCAGCGAGAAGGTGCCGGAGGTGGTGAGGTGTTCGATCCGTGCGGTCATCACAGCATCACCACCGAGCGCAGCACGTCGCCGGAGCGCATCCGCGCGAAGGCCGTCTCGACGTCGTCGAGGGAGATGGTCTCGGTGACGAAGGCGTCCAGGTCCAGGCGGCCCTGCTGGTAGAGGTCGACGAGCATCGGGAAGTCGCGGGAGGGCAGGCAGTCTCCGTACCAGGAGGACTTGAGGGCGCCGCCGCGGCCGAAGACGTCGAGCAGCGGCAGGGTCAGTTCCATGTCGGGGGTGGGTACGCCGACGAGGACGACGGTGCCCGCGAGGTCGCGGGCGTAGAAGGCCTGCCGGTAGGTCTCCGGGCGGCCGACCGCGTCGATGACGACGTCCGCGCCGTGCCCGCCGGTCAGCTCGCGGATGGCTTCCACCGGGTCGGTGGTGCGGGAGTTCACGGTGTGGGTGGCGCCGATCGTGCGGGCCTTGTCCAGCTTGCGGTCGTCGAGGTCGACGGCGATGATCCGGGCGGCTCCGGCCAGCCGGGACCCGGCGATCGCCGCGTTCCCGACGCCGCCGCAGCCGATCACGGCCACGGAGTCGCCGCGGGTGACTGCGCCGGTATTGATGGCGGCGCCGAGACCGGCCATCACCCCGCAGCCGAGCAGCCCGACCGCGGCCGGGGACGCGGCCGGGTCGACCTTGGTGCACTGCCCGGCGGCGACCAGGGTCTTCTCTACGAAGGCGCCGATGCCCAGCGCCGGGCTGAGCGGGGTGCCGTCGGCCAGGGTCATCGGCTGCTTCGCGTTGTGGGTGTCGAAGCAGTACTGCGGGCGGCCCCGGCGGCAGGCGCGGCACTGCCCGCACACCGCACGCCAGTTCAGGACGACGAAGTCGCCGGGTGCGAGGTCGGTGACGCCGTCGCCGACGCTCTCCACGACGCCCGCGGCTTCATGGCCGAGGAGGAAGGGGAACTCGTCGTTGATCCCGCCCTGCCGGTAGTGCAGATCCGTATGGCACACGCCACACGCCTGAACCTTCACCACGGCCTCTCCCGGGCCCGGGTCCGGCACCAGGACCGTGGCGATCTCGACCGGGGCGTCCTTCGCGAGGGCGACGACCCCGCGTACCTGCTGTGACATGTGTGCTGTCCTTTCGCTGTGTGAACTGTCGGCTACGATCTCCGCGTACGGCCGCATGCCCCACCCAGACACGGGAGAGCGGCATATACCGTCATGATCTGGGGATCAGATAGCTGATACCAGCACAGCGGAGCCGGACCTGGACCCTGCCACTGTCCGAGACGCTGTCCCGACCGGCCCCGATGACCCCGCTGCCGGACTGATCGCACTGCCGAAGAGTCCCAGTGGTGGCAACGCTTTCCGAGGTACAAGTCCTGTTGGACTCGCCTCGGTTCAACTCGTCTGATCCTGAGCCACGGCTCAAGCTCACATGCCACGATCCGGCCCGTACCAGGGCTCAGGACGGTCTTCGACGGACATCGGAAGGTATTCCATCTTCACTGGGCCGGGATAGAACACCGCACTGTTGGGGCCCGTCATGTCTTCACCGATGAGGTAGCGGTAGAGCCACTCGGCGAAGCTCATGCGGTATTCGGCCCAAGTCTCGTCGAAGTTCACCAGGAACCGGGGGTCGTCGTCGGCGCCGGCCAAGAAGACGTTCTCACCTCGGTCACTGCCCACGATCGGCCACAGTCCATCGCGAGTTCCGAAACTCAGTTCCGCAAGCCCGAAGAGCTGGAGCGGGTCGCCCTCCACATGGAAGTCGTCCCACGACAAGCCTGACCAAGCCTCGATGCCACCGCGGATCCCCTCACCCAGGTTCCAACGCTCGGTCGCGGGATGGTCGAGATACAGATGCCCATTGATCATCACAGGCGCGAAGGCGTCGACAACGGCCCGGAAATCGGACGGAAGCCGTATCCCGAGTTCCGCGTGCAGACGATCCCAGGCAGCCGGGTCCGCGTAGCGGTTCTCGGCGGGCCCGAGCATCTTCATGACGGCGGCCAGATAGTCAGTCATGGGGCATCACCATATGCATCGCGGAGCAGCATCAAGGCGGATGATCCTGTCAGACCGCCTCAAGCCGCGCAGGATCCGATGCCCTTGACCTGAGGGTCAGGGCTCGGGAAGTCACCTGGCATGCCGGGTACATGGATGGCACGTCCGTACACGCGCGCCAGGAACTCGACCGCACCGACCCGGAACTCCGACCAGTCTCCGTTGTCTCCACGGACCACCACCGGCCATGCGTCCGGGTCCGCCGGGCTCGTCTTCCAGTAGAAGGAGTCCCCGGAGTTGGATGATGCCCAGCCGAGGAGGCCGCCTGGCTGTGGGAAGGGTGCATAGCCTTCGGCATCGTCCATCTCGTAGAGGTCATGGAGGATTTCGTCCTCCCTGGCCTCAGTTGCCCACAGCTCCTCGGTACCGGGCGCAGGCACGGAGAGCATGAGGAAGTCATCGATAACGAGGACGGGATACGTCTCCGACAGGACGCGGAAGTCCGAGGGCAGCTGCGCACCGAGCTTCGCTTCAAGAGCGGGCCAGTCAACATCGCGCCCTTCGGGCACGCGCCACCGGCGCATCGACGGGAGCGCGCGCTCCAGCTGTTCGAGGCGTGTGCGTGCGGTCATCAACAAAGCCTCCTCGGAGGCGCGCTCGCCAGTCACCCGTGGAGCATATAGAACGCTTGAGCGATGAGGTGGTGGGATTCTCCGGTCCGTTTCGGCGGAATGCCCAAGGGAGGGACCGAACCCGGCCCGCCGGAGCGAGCGCGGGTGCCGGTGCGGGTGCGGGACTTCGGTCCCGGGTGGGCCCTAGGCTCGGTGGTGTACGCGGGGCGGGTGGCTCCAGGGGCCGGAGATGCGGCCCGGGGCCACCGGAATGTGACCGCCCGGGTCCAGGGGTGAGGAGGCTTTCGGTGCGGAAGGTTACCTATACGTTGGGTATCTCGCTCGATGGATACATCGTCGGGCCGGACGGTGATTTCGCCTCCTGGGCGCCGCCCGACGAGGAGTTGTGGGACTTCCAGATGGAGTCGATCCGTGAGGTCGGTGTCCACCTGCTCGGGCGGCGGCTGTACGAGGCAATGCTGTACTGGGAGACGGCCGACCAGGAGCCCGGGGTCGACGCCACGCAGCTCGCGTGGCGCGAGCTGTGGCTGGCGATCCCCAAGGTGGTGTTCTCCCGCACGCTGTCCGAGGTGCGGGGCAACGCCCGCCTCGCGAGCGGCAGTCCGGCACAGGAGATCGCGCGGCTGCGGGCCGAGCCGGGTGAGGGGGATATCGCGATCGGCGGTGCGCGTCTGGCCGCGCAGGCCGCCGATGCGGGGCTGATCGACGAGTACCGGACCAAGGTGTGCCCGGTGCTCGTGGGCGGCGGGGTTCCGTACTATCCGCAGCATGAGCGGCGGACCGATCTCGAGCTTGTCGAGTCGCGGACCTTCCGGTCCGGGGTGGTCTATCTCCGCCACCGGGTGGTGCGTGAGTAACTCGCCGACGCTGTGCTGCTGATCGGCGACCGCCGGTCTGCGTGGGCGGCCCCTGCGGGCCGCCAGGCCGGGCAGGGCAGGCCGGGCAGGCAGGGCAGGCCGGGCAGGGCGGTGTCTCAGGCCACCGAGCCGATCCGCCCCGCCGGCTCAGTCGCCGGGTCGTGGTGGATCGGGGTGTGGGCGCCGGTGAGGGAGACCCCGCTGCCGCCGCGGCGGTTGGCGACGATCTCCGCGGCGATCGACAGGGCCGTCTCCTCGGGCGTACGGGCGCCGAGGTCGAGGCCGATCGGGGAGCGCAGGCGGGCGAGTTCGAGTTCGGTGACGCCGACCTCGCGCAGGCGCCGGTTGCGGTCCTCGTGGGTGCGGCGGGAGCCCATGGCGCCCACGTAGGCGACGGGGAGGCGGAGGGCGTGCTGCAGGAGAGGGACGTCGAACTTGGCGTCGTGGGTGAGGACGGCGAGGACCGTACGGCCGTCGACGCGGCCCTCGGCCTCGGTGCGCTCCAGGTACTTGTGCGGCCATTCGACGACGATGTCGTCCGCTTCGGGGAAGCGGGTGCGGGTGGCGAAGATCGGGCGGGCGTCGCAGACGGTGACGTGGTAGCCGAGGAATTTGCCGATACGGACGAGGGCCGAGGCGAAGTCGATGGCGCCGAAGACGATCATCCGCGGGGGCGGTACGGAGGATTCGATGAGGAGGGTGAGGGGCTGTCCGCAGTGGGAGCCGTCCGCGCCGATGGTGACGGTTCCGGTGCGGCCGCCGTCCAGCATGGCGGTCGCGGAGGCCGCGGCCGTACGGTCCAGCTCCGGGTGGCCACCGAGGCCGCCCTCGTACGAGCCGTCGGGGCGGACGAGCAGGGCGCGGCCCATGACGTCGGCCGGGCCGTCGGTGATCCGGGCGACCGCGGCTGCCTCTCCCGAGGCGGCCGCGGCCAGCGCGGCGGCGGACACTCCCCGTCCCGGAGCGTCCGCACGTATCGGGGTGACGAGGATGTCGATGATGCCGCCGCAGGTCAGGCCCACGGCGAAGGCGTCCTCGTCGCTGTAGCCGAAGCGTTCGAGTACGGTCTCGCCGTCTTCGAGCGCCTGCATGCACAGGTCGTAGACCGCGCCTTCCACACACCCGCCTGAGACCGAGCCGATGGCCGTGCCCTCGCTGTCGACGGCGAGCGCGGCACCCGGCTGCCGGGGTCCGCTGCCGCTGACGGCCACGACGGTGGCGACGGCGAAGTCGCGTCCCTGCTCGACCCACCGGTTCAGCTCTTCGGCGATGTCCAGCATGTCGGTCTCCTTACGGGCGGCCCTTGCGGGCGGCCTCACGGGCGGGTGTGTGGAAGGGCGTATGGAAGGGCGGGAAGGGCGGCTGTGGGTCAGACGCCCAGCCATCCCTCGATGGCGTGGAGCGAGAAGAAGGCCACGAAGACCGCGGCCAGCACCCACATCAGCCAGCCGATCTCGCGCACCTTGCCCTGGACGGTCTTGATCAGGACGTGGGCGATGACACCGGCGGCGATGCCCGCGGTGATGGAGTACGTGAACGGCATCAGAACGGTGGTCAGG
Source organism: Streptomyces lothianensis (assembly GCF_047779955.1). NCBI lineage: Bacteria > Bacillati > Actinomycetota > Actinomycetes > Kitasatosporales > Streptomycetaceae > Streptomyces > Streptomyces lothianensis. The sequence continues at coordinate 88,705 of NZ_JBLMKT010000077.1, forward strand.
AACACCGGGATGGAGGTGGCCTGGTCGTTCCAGTCGATGTGCTTGGCGTTGGCCAGCATCATCGAGCCGATCACCACGAGGGCCGCGGCGGCGACCTGGGTGGGGATGACCTGGGCGAGCGGGGTGAAGAAGAGGCAGAGCGCGAAGCCCAGGCCGGTGACGACGGAGGCGAAGCCCGTGCGCGCGCCGTCGCCGACGCCCGCGGTGGACTCGACGAAGACGGTCTGGCCGGAGGCGCCGGCGACACCGCCGATCACACCGCCCGCACCGTCGACGGCCAGGGCCTTGTTGAGGCCCGGCATCTTGCCGTCCTTGTCGGCGAGACCCGCCTGCTGGCCGATGCCGATGATGGTGCCGATGGCGTCGAAGAAGCCGGCGAGGACCAGGGTGAAGACGATGACGCCGACGGTGATGGCGCTGATGGAGCCGATGCCGCTGAAGGAGACCTCACCGAAGAGACCGAAGTCCGGCGTGTCGACGATCGAGCCCTTGAGCTCGGGGGCGTTCAGGCCCCAGTCCTTCGCCGAGAGTCCGGCGACCTGGTGGACGATCGCCGCGAAGACGGTGCCGCCGACGATGCCGATGAGGATGGCGCCGGGGATCTTGCGGACCAGCAGGGCGAAGATCAGCAGGACGGTGACGGCGAAGCAGGCCGTCGGCCAGCCGACGAGCTTGTCGTCGATGCCGAGCTGGATGGGCTTGCCGCCCATGGCTCCGTGCTCGGAGGGCATGGAGGTCACGAAGCCGGCCTGGACGAGGCCGATCAGGGTGACGAACATGCCGATCCCCATGGTGATGGCGTGCTTGAGCGCCAGGGGGATCGCGTTCATGATCAGTTCACGCAGGCCGGTGACGACGAGCAGAACGATGATCGCACCGTAGATGATGCACATGGCCATGGCGTTGCCCCAGGTCATCTGGGGTGCCACCTGGAATGCCATCACCGCGGAGACGCTGAGTCCCGCGGCCAGGGCCAGCGGCACATTGCCGATGAAGCCCATGGCGATGGTGGTGACGGCCGCGGCAAGTGCCGTGGCGGTCGTCAGCTGGCCGATGCTGAGGTGCGCTCCGGTGACGTCCGCCGCACCGCTCAGGATGACCGGGTTCAGGAGGATGATGTACGCCATCGCCATGAAGGTGGTGATGCCGCCGCGCACCTCCCGCCCGACGGTGGAGCCGCGCTGGGATATCCGGAAGTACCGGTCGAGCCATGAGCCGCCGCCACCGGACGGTGGCGTGGTGCCGGGACCCGAGTGATCGGGTTCGGTGACCTTCGGCTCTGTGTACTGCTGGGTCATGGTGCCTACTCCCAAGGTTCATAGGGGCACCCGCATACGCTCTGCGAGATTTGGGATTGCTCTGGGCTGCACGACCCGGGGGACGGCCCGAGACGAACGGGGGGAGTGCTTTCGAGGGGCTGCCTGGGCGGCCCCTCCCGGCCTGCGCGAGCGGTGCGCGGGCCGGGTGCTGCGGGCGGGAGTACCAGTGACCTGGCTGCTGCGACTTGGCTGCTGCCGGAAGACTTGACCTATTACTTCGCGGCAACTCCGTGGCCCGGAGCGTGGGGTGGGGGCGCCCGGTTGTACGGGGCGCCCGCCCCCGGTGGGAGGCGACCGGTCCTTCGAGGTGCCCGGCCGCCTCCCGTGGTGCATCACGTACCGGTGAGGTGCTCCGGACGCACCGGCGTCTTGTCGAGTTGCAGACCCGTCGCGTTCCGGATCGCCGCGAGGACGGCCGGGGTCGACGACAGGGTCGGGGCCTCGCCCATGCCACGGAGGCCGTAGGGGGCGTGGGGATCCGCCAGCTCGAGGTAGTCGACCGGGATGGTCGGCGTGTCGAGGATGGTGGGGATCAGGTAGTCCGTGAAGGAGGGGTTGCGCACCTTCGCGGTCTTCGGGTCGACGACGATCTCCTCCATCACCGCGACGCCCAGGCCCTGGGTGGTGCCACCCTGGATCTGGCCGACGACGGAGAGCGGGTTGAGCGCCTTGCCGACGTCCTGGGCGGTGGCGAGTTCGACGACCTTGACGAGGCCGAGCTCGGTGTCCACCTCGACGACCGCGCGGTGCGCGGCGAACGAGTACTGGACGTGGCCGTTGCCCTGGCCGGTCCGCTTGTCGAAGGCCACGGTCGGCCGGTGCCGCCACTCGGCCTCGACCTCGACGGTCTCCCCTTCGAGGAGTTCGGCCAGGTCCGCGAGGACCTCGCCGCCGTCGGTGACGACCTTGCCGCCTTCGAGCAGCAGCTCGGCGGTCGCCCACGCGGGGTGGTACGAGCCGAACTTGCGCCGGCCGATCTCCAGGACCTGCTCGCGGACGAGCTCGCAGGAGTTCTTGACCGCGCCGCCGGTGACGTACGTCTGGCGGGAGGCCGAGGTCGAACCGGCCGAGCCGACCTGGGTGTCGGCGGGGTGGATGGTGACCTGCTGGACACCCAGTTCGGTACGGGCGATCTGCGCGTGGACGGTGATGCCGCCCTGGCCGACCTCCGCCATCGCGGTGTGCACGGTGGCGACGGGCTCGCCGCCCAGGACCTCCATGCGCACCTTGGCGGTGGAGTAGTCGTCGAAGCCCTCGGAGAAGCCGACGTTCTTGATGCCGACCGCGTAGCCGACGCCGCGTACGACGCCTTCGCCGTGCGTGGTGTTGGAGAGGCCGCCGGGCAGGGCGCGGACGTCCGCGCCCTCACTGGACTCCCACTGGCGCTCGGGCGGCAGCGGGCGGGCCTTGACGCGGCGCAGGATCTCGGCGACCGGGGCCGGCGAGTCGACGGGCTGGCCGGTCGGCATGATCGTGCCCTGTTCCATCGCGTTGAGCTGACGGAACTCGACCCGGTCCATGCCGAGCTTGTCGGCGAGCTTGTCCATCTGGGCCTCGTACGCAAAGCAGGCCTGGACGGCGCCGAAGCCGCGCATCGCGCCGCAGGGCGGGTTGTTCGTGTAGAGGGCGACGGCCTCGATCTCGACGTCGTCGCAGACGTACGGGCCGAGCGAGAGCGAGGAGGCGTTGCCGACGACCGCCGGGGAGGCCGAGGCGTAGGCGCCGCCGTCCAGGACGATCTTGCACTTCATGTGCGTGAGCTTGCCGTCCTTGGTGGCGCCGTGCTCGTAGTACAGCTTCGCCGGGTGGCGGTGCACATGGCCGAAGAAGGATTCGAAGCGGTTGTAGACGATCTTGACCGGCTTGCCGGTGCGCAGTGCCAGGAGGCAGGCGTGGATCTGCATCGAGATGTCCTCGCGGCCGCCGAAGGCGCCGCCGACGCCGGAGAGCGTCATGCGCACCTTCTCCTCGGGCAGGCCGAGGACGGGGGCGATCTGTCCGAGGTCCGAGTGCAGCCACTGGGTGGCGACGTACAGTTCGACGCCGCCGTCCTCACAGGGCACGGCGAGGCCGGACTCGGGGCCGAGGAAGGCCTGGTCCTGCATGCCGAAGGTGTACTCGCCCTTGACGACGAAGTCGGCCTTCTCGGCCGCCTTGGCGGCGTCGCCGCGGATGATCGGCTGGTTGTGGACGATGTTCGGGTGGGAGACCCACTCGATGTACTCGTCGTCGCGGCCCTCGTGGACGAGTACGGCGTCCTCCGCCAGAGCCGAGGCCTCGTCGGTGATGACGGGCAGCTCCTTGTACTCGATCCTGATCTTCGCGGCGGCGCGGCGGGCGGTCTCCGGGTGGTCGGCGGCCACGAGGGCGACCGGCTCACCGTGGTGGCGGACCTTGCCGTGGGCGAGGACCGGGGTGTCCTGGATCTCCAGGCCGTAGTGCTTCATCTCGGCCGGGAGGTCGTCGTAGGTGAGGACCGCGTAGACGCCGTCCATGGCGAGGGCCTCGGAGGTGTCGATCGAGACGATCTCGGCGTGCGCGACGGTGGAGCGCAGGGTCTGGCCCCACAGCATGTCCTCGTGCCACATGTCCGAGGAGTACGCGAACTCGCCGGTCACCTTGAGGGTGCCGTCGGGGCGCAGCGTGGACTCGCCGATGCCGCCCTGGTTGTGCTTCTGGGTGACGTTCGTGGGCGCACCCGTGGTGGTGGTCTTGGTGCCAGCCATGATCAGACCGCCTCTTCCTGACGGGCGGCCGCCAGGCGGACCGCGTCGAGGATCTTCTCGTAACCGGTGCAGCGGCAGAGGTTGCCGGAGAGCGCCTCGCGGATGTCGGCGTCCGAGGGGGACGCGTTGCGCTCCAGGAGCTCGTCCGCGGCGACCAGGAGGCCGGGGGTGCAGAAACCGCACTGCACGGCGCCGGCGTCGATGAAGGCCTGCTGGATCGGGGACAGGTCCCCGCCCTCGCCCGCCTGGCCGTCGGTGCCCTTGGCCTGCCAGCGCTGGGCGGCGTCCAGGGAGGTGCCGCAGGAGCCGGAGCCGCAGGCACCGCCCGGGTGGGCGTCCTCGCGGTGTGCGGCGTAGTCGGCGAGACCCTCGACCGTTACGACCTCGCGGCCCTCCGCCTGACCGGCCGCGACCAGACAGGAACAGACCGGGACGCCGTCGAGGCGGACCGTGCAGGAACCGCATTCGCCCTGCTCACAGGCGTTCTTTGAGCCGGGCAGACCCATGCGCTCGCGCAGCACGTACAGCAGGGACTCGCCCTCCCAGACGTCGTCCGCCGTCTGCTTGCGGCCATTGACCGTGAAATTGACTCGCATGGTTACGCCGCTCCTTCAAGCTCGCGGCCCTTGCCGCCGCGGTACGACTCCCACGTCCACATCAGCGTGCGGCGGGCCATGACACCGACCGCGTGGCGGCGGTAGTCGGCCGAGCCGCGCACGTCGTCGATCGGGTTGCAGGCACCCGAGGCGAGCTGTGCGAACTGCTTCGCGATGGACGGGGTGATGATCTTGCCGCTCTCCCAGAAGCCGCCCTCTTCGAGCGCCGCGTTCAGGAAGTCCTCGGCCTCCTTGGCCCGGACCGGGGTCGGGGCCGCCGAGCCGATGCCGGTGCGCACGGTGCGCTCCTGGGGGTGCAGGGCCAGGCCGAAGGCGCAGACGGCGATGACCATCGCGTTGCGCGTGCCGACCTTGGAGAATTCCTGCGGCCCGGTGGCCTTGGGGATGTGGACCGACTTGATCAGCTCGTCGGCCTCCAGCGCGTTGCGCTTGACGCCCGTGTAGAACGCGTCGATCGGGATGAGGCGCACACCGCGCGCCTGCGATTCGGCCTCGACGTGCGCGCCGGAGGCGAGCAGCGCCGGGTGCGAGTCGCCGGCCGGCGAGGCGCAGCCGAGGTTGCCGCCGACGCCGCCGCGGTTGCGGATCTGCGGCGAGGCCACGGTGTGCGAGGCGCGCGCCAGACCCGGCAGCTCGTTCTTCAGATTCTCGATGATCCTGGTGTACGGAACCGAGGCGCCGAGGACGACCTTCTCCTCGCCGACCTCCCACTGGCCCAGCTCCGCGATGCGGTTGAGGTCGAGGAGGTACTCAGGGCGACGGTGGTCGAAGTTGATCTCGACCATGACATCGGTGCCACCCGCAATCGGCACAGCGGTGGGGTGCTCTGCCTTGGCGGCGAGCGCCTCCTCCCAGCTGGCGGGGCGAAGGAAGTCCATCAGTGGCTCTCTTCTACGTATCGGGTCGTTCTGAGGGTTTTTTCGAGCCATCCGGCTGTCGGGTCCTGGGCGCCGACGTGGCTCGTTCATGTGCTGTTCACGCGGAATAGCGCAAGTACACCGCCGGGACCTTGATCCCGGTCAGTCACCGAAACCATGAAGGAGTTCCCTGGTGACCGCTTTCATCTTGTAGATTCGTATGAAGGGAGCGTCCCACCAACACCATCGGTTTCATCCCCACGCTTCACTCTGATCAGCGATACGAAATCAAGCCAGGACAGCGGAGAGGTACGACATGCGCCTGCGCGCCCTACTGGAGACCGACGCGCTCGGCCTGCGGCTCCTCGGCGGCGATGACGAGCTGGACCGTACGGTCCGTGGCGTCATGACCACGGACCTGCGCGATCCCAGCCGCTATCTCTCCGGCGGCGAGCTGGTGCTCACGGGCCTGGCCTGGCGCAAGAGCGCCGCCGACTCGGAGAAGTTCGTACGGATCCTCGCCCAGCAGGGTGTCGCGGCGCTCGCGGCCGGTGAGGCCGAGCTCGGGGACATCCCCGACGATCTGGTCGAGGCCTGTGTACGCCACCGGCTGCCGCTGTTCGCGGTCAACGAGCGGGTGGCCTTCGCGACCATCACCGAGCACGTCGTACGGCAGGTCTCCGGCGAGCGCGCCGGGGACCTCGCGGCGGTGGTGGACCGCCACCGCCGTCTGATGACCTCCGGCCCCGCGGGCGGCGGCCCCGACGTGGTCCTTGACCTGCTGGGCACCGATCTCGACCTGCGCGCCTGGGTCCTCTCCCCCGCCGGACGGCCCATCGCGGGCTCCCGCTCGGCGGGCGAGCCGCTGCCCACGGAGGTGTGCGCCTCGCTCGCCGCCGAGCATCTGGCCGCCATCCGTACGGGTCGCCGTGGCCCCCATCGGGTGAACGTCCAGGGTGCACCTGGCACGACGTATTCCCTGTTCCCGATCCACAGCAGCGGCCGCGGCGCCGCCGCGGCCTCCCGTGACGTACGCGAGACGGTGCTCTCCGACTGGCTGCTCGCGGTCGAGGCGGACGCCGGCGACTGGCCCGAGGAGCGCCTCGACCTGCTGCAGGGCGTCACCCAGCTGATCTCCGTGGAGCGCGACCGCCGCGATGCGGCCCGTACCGTACGGCGGCGGCTGGCCCAGGAGGTCCTCGAACTGGTGCAGACGGGCGCGGCCCCCGCGGAGATCGCGGCCCGGCTGCGGGTCGCGGCGCCGGTGCTGCTGCCCGGGCTCGGCGCGGCACCGCACTGGCAGATCGTCGTCGCCCGGGTCGAATGGGACGGCGGCGAGATCGAGGGCGGTCCGGTCGCCCAGTCGCTCCTGGAGGAGATCCTCGTCGACCCGACGGCCTCCGGGCCCGAGCCCTCCGACCGGATCGCGGTCGCGCACACGGGGGACGAGGCGATCGCCCTCGTACCGCTGCCGGCCGTGGCGGCGGAGGAGGGGCCCGAGCCGAGCCTGCTCGCGGACTCGCTCCTTGAGACGGTGCGCGGTCCGCTGGCGGGCGGGCTCGGGGACGACGGGCGGGTGACGCTCGGCGTCTCGGCCGCCGTGCACTCCGCGGACGGGCTGCGGGGCGCGCTGGAGGAGGCCCGGCACGCCCGCCGGGTCGCCGCCGCGCGGCCGGGGCGGGTCTGCGCGGCCGGGCACCAGGAGCTCGCCTCGCATGTGCTGCTCCTTCCGTTCGTGCCGGACGACGTCCGCCGGGCGTTCACGGCGCGGCTCCTCGACCCGCTGCGGGACTACGACCGGCGGCACCGGGCCGAGCTGATCCCGACGCTCGAAGCCTTCCTGGACTGCGACGGCTCCTGGACGCGGTGCGCCTCGCGGCTGCACCTGCACGTCAACACGCTGCGCTACCGCGTCGGGCGGATCGAGCAGCTGACGGGGCGTGATCTTTCGCGGCTGGAGGACAAGTTGGACTTCTTCCTGGCGTTGCGGATGAGCTGAGTGCGCGTGCGTGCCGCGGTGAGCAGTACGCGTGCGGTGCTGCGCATTGCGTGTGCGGCGGTGCGCCGAACACGCGCGGCCCCTGGGGTGCCCGGGGCGCGCGTGTAGCACGGGGCGGGTGCGGTGGACGCGCCCGCCCTTCGCGTTCCCAAGATTGTGAAATCTTTCACCCATACCCTTGGCGGCCCACCTGATTCCGTGCTGAGATGCGGGTCACAACCCAATGACGCGCTCCCGGGGAGGGGAATGTGGCGGATACCGCCATGTCTGGCTCGGATTCCAGGTCAGGGTCGGTGGATTCGGATGCCGCATCGGCATCCTCGCCCGGGGCGCTGAAGAGATCCGCGCTGCGTACCGCGGTGTGGCGGCTGCGCTCGCGTGGCTGCTGGACGGACGCGGCCGCGCTGCTCGACCACGACTCCTCGCCCGCCACCGCGCTGCAGCGGGCCTCGCTGCTCGTCGAGCGCTGTCTGTTCACCGAACAGGGATGGCCCGAGGCGGAGGACGCGCTGCGTACGGCCGAGGCAGTGGCGCAGGACGACGAGGAGCGCGGGGCCGCGGCCTGCGAACGCGGGCAACTCGCGTATGCCGCAACGGTGTTGGGCGTACGGGACCGGGCGGACGAGGCGCGGGCGGCGCTCGGGCGGGCGGCGGCGCTGCTGCATCCGAGCGCGGCGGGGCGGCCGCTGCTCGACTTCCGGCGCGGTCTGATCGCCGAGCACCTCGCGGACTCGCCGCAGGCGGCTCTCGCGGCGTACCGCCGGGCGCATGCGGGGGCTGCCGCCCGTTCGGACTCGCTGCTCCTTTCGTTCACGTGGCGGCATCTTGCGGGGCTCGCGCTGCGGGAGGGGGAGCTGGCGGAGGCGCGGCACGGGTTCTCGGAGTCGCTGCGGATACGGGAGGAACTGGGGTATCTGGTCGGCACCGCCCCGGCATTGGTCGCTCTCGCGGAGGCGGAGCCGGCGGCTGAGGCGTCCCGCCTCGTGGAGGAGGCGGGGCGGCTGTTCCGGCTGCTGGGAGGTGTGCCTACGTGGCTGGCGGGGCGGTTCAGCACCGGCTGAGGTTCAGCACCGGCTGAGCGGCGGCCGTCCGGGTAACGCCGGGCGGGCCGGAGGTCACCCCCGGCGTCGACGCGCCCGGGGCGGCTGACAGGATCCGCGTATGAGCCGTGATCTCGCCCCACACCTCGCCCAGCACTTCGGACTGAGCGGTCGTACCGCGCTCGTCACCGGGGGAAGTTCCGGGATCGGGCGGGCCGTCGCCACCGCCTTCGCGCGGGCGGGGGCGCGGGTCGTGGTGCTGGCGCGAGGGGCCGAGCGGCTCACGGCGACCGTCGACGCCTTGCGCGGCGAAGGGCTCGACGCGGCGGCCGTCGTCGCGGACGTCGGGGACCGTGAAGCGCTGCGGGCGGCGGCCGAGGAGGCCGCAGGGGTGTACGGGGAGCCGGACGTGCTCGTCACCTCCGCGGGAATCAACCTCCGGCCCCCGCTGGACGAGCTGACCGAGTCCCAGTGGGACACGACCATGGCCGTCAACCTCGACGCCCCGTTCCTGCTCGGGCAGCGGTTCGGGCCGGGGATGGCCGAGCGCGGCTGGGGGCGGATCATCCATCTCGCCTCGCAGCAGTCGCTGCGCGCCTTCGGGAACAGCGGCGCGTACGGCGTCTCGAAGGCCGCGATCTGCGCGCTCACCCGCTCCCAGGCGGAGGCCTGGTCCCCGTACGGCGTATGCGTGAACGCGCTCGGTCCCGGTTTCGTCGAAACGCCGCTCACCGAGGCAGTGTTCAGCGATCCCTCGCGGGTCGAGGCGCTGGCGGGGCGCACGATGACGGGGCGCAACGGAACGCCCGAGGACTTCGCGGGACCGGCGCTGTTCCTGGCGAGTGACGCCTGCCGCTATATGACCGGTCAGACGTTGTTCGTCGACGGCGGTTTCTCCGCGACCTGAGAACGAGGCCGCCCGGCGGGTGACCACCACCTGGGCGGTGACCACCACCCTGGCTCCGAGCCTCCGAGCCTCCGAGCCCCGGACACCCCCTAGTGACCTGAGTCAGAGATTCGTCGGCAGTAGGCGGCGACCT